>CALRVA020000010.1:0-27447 GCA_943371495.1 Archangium gephyra
CGTCAATCGTCGCTTCGTCCGTTACGATGGGCGGCGTAAACCGGAAGGTGCGCTTGCGCGTTTCCTTCGTCACAATCCGCTCGTCCAGCAGGGCCTTGGTCAGGGCCGCACTGTCCACGTGGCTGTGCACTTCCACGCCCACCAGCAGACCTCGATCCCGCACTTCCTTCACCAGCGGCGAGTTCAGCGCCCGGAATCCTTCCGCCAGGCGGCGCCCCAGCCGCTCTGAGCGTTCGGCGTAGTTGTGCACTTCCATTTCGGCCAAGGCGGCAATGCCCACGGCCGCCGCCAGCGGGTTCCCGCCAAAGGTGGATCCGTGGTCGCCCGGCTCCAGAATCTCCATCACATGGCGCTTGCCCACCGCGGCGCTCACGGGCAGCACGCCCCCGCCCAGGGGCTTGCCCACCGCCATCAGGTCGGGCTCGGCGTCTTCCCACTGCCAGCCAAACTTGCGGCCCGTGCGACCAAAACCGGTCTGCACTTCGTCCCAAATCAGCAGCATGTTGTGCTTGTCGCACAGTTGACGCGCGCCCGCCAGGTAGCCGTCCGGCGGCAAGATGATGCCCCCTTCCGCCTGCAGGGGTTCCGCCAAGAAAGCGCAGGTGTTGGGCGTGATCGCGGCTTCCAGCGCCGCCAGGTCACCGTAAGGCACTTCGATGAAACCCGGCCCGAAAGGACCGAACATCTCCTTGTACTTCGTCTCACTGCTAAAGCCGACGATCGTGGTGGTGCGGCCATGGAAGTTGTCCGTGGTCACGATGATCTCGGCCTTGTCCTTGGGCACGCCCTTCACCGTGTAGGCCCACTTCCGGGCCAGCTTGATGCAGGTCTCGTTGGCCTCGGCTCCGCTGTTCATCGGGCAGCTCATGTCCAGGCCGGTGTATTCGGCCAGCGCATGAAGAAACAGACCCAGTTCGGGAGAGAAGAACGCGCGGCTCACCAGCGTCACGCGGGTCAGCTGCTCTTGCAACGCGCGCACCACCGCCGGGGAGAGGTGACCGTGGGCCACCGCACTGTAGGCCCCGATGCAGTCGATGTACTCCACCCCTTCGCTGTCCCAGACCCGAGCCCCTTCGCCTCGCACCACGTTCACCGGCAGCGGCTTGTAGTTGTGCGTGCCGTATTCATCGGCCAGCCGCATGGATTCTTCGGTGCTCAGGGTGTCCAGCACGGCACCGACTCCTTGGGTCGCGATCTCGTGCCAGGGAAACGTCGTTTGGGTGGGCATCTTTTGATTGTGAGGAACCCAGACCGGGTTTGTGAACCCCCGACCCAGAAACCCCGCCCATAGGCGGCCCTCAAGAACCCGGCAATTTTGCCAACTATCGAAGGGAGAGAGCGATGTCAGACGCACCTGCAGCCGAAGGCGGAAAGAAGAAAGGGGGCAAGATGCCCATCATCATTGGTCTCGTCGTTGTGATTGCGGCGGGGGGCTATTTTGGCCTTGCCAAGGGCAAAGGCGATAGCAAGGAGAAGCCGAAAAAGGAGGCTCCCAAGCTCGGGGGCGTTACCGAACTCGGTGAATTCACCGTGAACGTGAAGAGCGGCGCGACCTTTATGCGCGCCAAAGTGGCCGTCCATTTCGACAAGTCGATTGACGCGACCCACGCCGAAGAGTACATTCCGCCCCTCCAGGACGTGGTCATTGACGTCCTCTCCGATCAAGACGCCGACGATGTCTTGACGCTCGAGGGCAAGCAAGTTCTGCGCCGCCGATTGGCCTACGAATTCAACCATCGAATGCACCTTGTCCACCCGCACGAAGGCGAGGAGAAGGAAGAGGAAAAGGAAGAAGAGAAGGACGGCGAAGAAAAGGAAGGCGAAGAGAAATCCGAGAAGAAGGATGAAGAGCACGCCGACGACCACGGCGGCGGCCACGGCAAGGGGCACACCCCCTGGCTGGACGAAGCCGAATGGCCGGAATTCGACAGCGATAAGGGCCCGATTCTGAAGGTCTATATCACTGATCTCGCTTTGCAGCGCCAATAAGGCGATCAAGCGCCAAAGCCGCAAAGTAACTCAAGAACGGAACCGCCGGGAACCCAAAGCGGGGATTCCCAAAGAAGACAACGCTCAGCGCCGCGATCCACAAAATCTGGATGGCGGCGCTTTTCTTTTCGCCACGCCCCCACACCAAACCCAGCCCCGCCAAGCTCAGCAGGACATAAGGCGCGACATCACAAATCTGCCGATAGGCCAAGAATCCCGAGCGATAGGCGGTGCGCCCGGGATCACCGAGCTTCCCTTTCTCGAACTGGAATGCCCAGTAAGGGGCGTCCCGTCCGTTCAAAAAGGTCTCGTAGAGCTTGGCGGGGATGAGCCCCAGCCATCCACCCACATCCCGGCGAATGACCCCCACTGCCGTCTGCCGTGCCGAGCGATCCCGCTTGGTTTCCGGCACCGCCGGCACTTGGGGCAACAAAGGCTGCGGCGGGGTGTATCGCCCCGTGCCCATCGCGCCGATCAAGAGGTTATCGCCGCCATTGGTGCTCACGAACGCCGGGGAGCCCAGCACGGCAGCGTTGCGCACCGTCCACGCGGCGGCGGGCAGAAGCACCAAGGCCGCCAGCAACCACACCGGCCGCACGGCGCGATCCCGCTCCGTCAGCCACGCCCACACCGGCACCAGCAGTGCCTGTGGGCGCACCAGCACCGCCAAACCCAGCCATGCCCCAGCGCGCGGGGTGCCCCACGCCGCTAGCCCCGCGAGGGTCAGGGCCACGTAGAGAGGCTCGCTGGCCAGGATGCCGCTATAGCCCACCCACGCGGGGTGGATGGCCAGCAACCCCGCCACCAAAAAAGCCACGCGTTCCCGGCCACTCCACCGGTAGGCGAGCTGACCGGCCGAGAAGATGGCCACCGCCACCAGCGCCACATTCGCCAGTCGGGCCACGGTCACCGTGGCGGGCAGCAACCAAAAGAGCAAGGCCAAGAATGCGGGATATCCCACGGGCCAATAGGCCGTCGCCACCCCGTCCACCGCGTATTGCCCGGTGGTGCGCCACTCCCAGCCGCGCTCGAAGTACCAATTGAAGTCGGTGACCGGCTGCGTGGGCACCAGCACCAGCCAAACCACGCGAATCAGAACCGCCACGGCCACGATGCCCAGCAAGGTCCGCGTGAAGGCGGGGGCGGGGATCGTGGAGGGTTGGGACTCGGGCATTCGGCGCGTTTCCTCGCGTAGAGTACCAAGGAGAGGCCTCGCGCGGGCCGCAGGAGTTAGGAATGGGACACATCGTCATTGCGGGGGGCACCGGCTTCATCGGCAAGCACATCACCGATCAAGCCCGACGCCAGGGCCACGAGGTCGTCATCCTCTCGCGCAGCAACCGCGCGGCGAGTGAGGGCATTCGATACGCCCAGTGGGATGGCGAGACGGTCGGCGATTGGGCACAGCATCTTGAGGGCGCGCACGGCGTCATCAACCTCTCCGGGGCCAGCATCGCTAGCCCCTGGCGCGGAAACTACGTCCAAAAGCTTTACGATTCTCGCGTCAAACCCACTACCGCGATTGCCCAAGCCATTGCCGCCGCCAAGAACCCGCCCCGCGCATGGGCCAACTCCAGCGGCATCGGCATCTACGGGGATGGCGGCAACGCCACTCTCAGCGAAGCCTCTGCCCCAGGCACCGGACCGATCGCCGAACTGGCCATTGCCTGGGAAGAAGCCACCCGTGCCGCCGGTGAGCTCCCCTGCGCCGTGTCCCTCATGCGCACCAGCATGGTGCTGGGCCCGGATGGGGGTGCCTTCCCGCCCATGGCCCGCGCGGCCAAGTTCGGGGCAGGCGGACCCTTCGGGGACGGCCAGTTCTGGCAGGCGTGGATCCATGTGGAAGACCTCGCCCGCATGTACCTCTTCGCGCTCGATCACCAACTAAACGGGCCGGTCGTTGCCTCCGCCCCCACCGCCGACCGCAATGCCGATTTCATGGCCGCCCTCCGCGCCGCTGTCAACGCTCCGTTCGCCCTCCCGGCTCCGGCATTTGCGCTGCGCGCGATGTGCAACCTCATGCACTGGCCGCCCGATTTCCTGACCCAAAGCCAACGCGCCATCCCCGAGGTCGCACGGGGTCACGGCTTTGTGTGGGCGTATCCGCAAATCCGCGCGGCCATGCGCGCCTGCGCATCCGGCTAAGAACACCCGGCTGAGGCCCCAAATTTCACCAGTAAGGTCCCAAAATCTCGGGACTTTGCGAACAATCCCTGAATCTATACGAGAAGATACAGATTGAGGAACCTTCGTTGCAAGAACTTTCCGGAATACCACTGTGGATCTGGGGCTCGTTTTTCGGGCTCATTCTCGGCTTTCTCGCCCTTGACCTGGGCGTCTTTCACCGTCACGCGCATGAAGTGAAAATGAAAGAAGCACTCACCTGGAGTGCTATCTGGATTGGGATCGCATGTGCGTTTGGTGCCGTCTTGTACTACTTCTGGCCTACGATTCAGCCGAATAGCGCTTACACGGCCACCCAGGCCACCCAGGCCTACTTTGCTGGCTACCTGATTGAAAAAGCTCTCAGCGTCGACAACATCTTTGTCTTCCTATTGCTCTTCACCTACTTCAAGGTTCCGGCGATGTACCAGCACCGTGTCCTCTTCTGGGGGATCATCGGCGCGCTCGTCTTCCGCACCATTTTCATTGCGGCCGGTGCCGTGTTGATTGAGAAGTTCTTCTGGACGATGATCATCTTCGGCCTCTTCTTGATCTTCACCGGGATCAAGATGGTCGTGATGAAGGACAAGGAGATGGACCCGGGCAAGAATCCGGCGGTCCGCCTCGTTCGCCGCTTTATGCCGGTGACCGACGATTACCATGGTCAAAAGTTCTTCGTCAAGATCGACGGAAAGAAGTGGGCAACGCCCCTCTTCGTCTGTCTTATGGCGGTGGAATTCACCGACGTGATCTTCGCCGTGGACTCCATCCCGGCCATCTTCGCCATCACGGCCGATCCGTTCATCGTGCTCACCAGCAACGTGTTCGCGATCCTTGGTCTGCGCGCCCTGTTCTTCGCCCTGGCGGGCCTCATGAAGCTCTTCCACTACCTCAGCTATGGCCTCGCCGCCATCCTGGTGTTCGTGGGCGGCAAGATGCTCTACAACTACATGGAGAAGGTGGTCTACCCCGAATGGTCGAAGTTTGACGTCGGCCTTTCGCTCGCGATCATTGGAACCATTCTCGTGGCGAGCATCATCGCTTCGATCATTAAGCCCCCCGCCAATAAGGACCACGGAGCGGCGGCGTGACCTGTCCCCGAGGATGCGGCATCCATCTGGCCATTACGGAACGGATGGGAATCGAGATCGACTACTGCCCGCAGTGCCGTGGCATCTGGCTCGATCGCGGTGAAATGGAGAAGCTGATCGCCAAGATCCGCGAGGAAGAATCGCTGATCGAGCAGGCTTCTCAGGCCAATCCTGTGCCGATGGCCGAGCCGCGCCCCCAACCGGGGGTGCCGCCGGTGCCGCCCGCCGGGGACCCGCGCTACAACCAGCCGTACGACCAACGCGGTCGCTACGATGACCGAGACCGCTACGACGACCGGGACAAGTACGACAAGAAGTACCGAAAGGATTACGACGACGACGTCTACTACCGGGACAAGCACGGCAACCTGCGCAAGCGGTCGCTCTTCGAGCGGATCATCGACGCCATCGACTAACCCGCAAGGTCAGTCCAAACAACAACCCCCGGAAGCTCTACAGCCCCGGGGGTTTTTGATTGCCTCAGCCTTCTTCGCGGTGCGGGTTCGGCACAAAGGCCCCGCCCCGGCACGCCTTGAGATAGTTCAGCGAATGCACCTGGCCCGTCATCTCCAGGTCATCGCGGTAGACCGGGTCGTGCCACCCCTCAATGTCAATGCTGCCCCGCCAGCCGTGCTTGCGCAGGATGGAGATCACGTCCGTCCAGTTCGTGTCTCCAAATCCCGGCGTGCGGTGGATGACGATGTATTCGCCGCACCGGATGCCGTCCCGCTTGATCTTGTTCCAGTCAATCTGGGCGTCCTTGCCGTGCAGGTGGAAGATCTTGCCCACCCATTCGTTCAGCTGCGGAAGCGGGTCCACCAGTGAGACCATCTGATGGCACGGCTCCCATTCCAGCCCCATTGCCTCGCTCGGCACCGCATCGAACATCATTCCCCAGGCGCGCGGGGCATGGGCGATGTTCCACTTCGGGTGCATCCACGTGCCGCCCATGTCGCAGTTTTCAAAAGCGATGCGCACGCCCTCTCCTTCCGCAATGCGGGTCAGTTCGCCCCACACCTCGCGGAAGCGGTCCATGTTCTCATCCACCGGTCGGTCTTCCAGCGCGCCCGTGAAGCCGCACACCAATTCCGCCCCGTACTTGCGGGCATTGCGCAGCAGGGTCGCAAAGGCTTCGCGCGTGGTGTCGTTCGTCAGCGGATTCCCGAACATCCCCAGGCTACTGATCACGGCCTGGTCGCCGATGATGTCCCGGACCTGCGCCGCGTGCTCATCAAAGTTCGTAAACGGCAACTCGGCCCAACTGTTGAGCTGATACGACTCGAACCCGTGGCCGTGAATCTGCGGGATGTACGAGACGGACTCCTTCAGCGGCACCAGCGTGCCAATGCGGATATCCGAATGATGAGTGCGGTCCATGCGTTGGGCAAGTTACCCGGCATACTATCGCTATGTCCCGCCCGGGGGTGTATCGCGACACTTGGTTTTGGAATGCGGGGCTGGCTTCCTATTGGTTCGCCTCCACTTTCAAGTGGTCCATCCTGCTGGCCTCCATCATCCCGGGTCAGGTCAAAGCCATTGTTCCGGCGGGCACGGAGAACAGCTCCTGGGGGCAGGTGTTCGCCATCGGCGCCCTGTGGGCCATCATCGGCCCGGCCCTCTTCGGCCACCTGAGCGACAAGCTGGGCCGCCGCAAACCATTCATTGCCGCCGGCAGCGCCCTCACCGTGATGGGGCTGGCCGTGATGGCCGACGCCTCCACTTTGGGCATGCTCATCGTGGGCTACCTGCTCCTCCAAATCAGCGATGACGTGGGCACTGGCCCCTACGGCGGGGTCATCCCGGCCGTGGTGCCCGAAGACCGGCGCGGCTTTGCCAGCTCGGTCATGTCGCAGTTGCAGCTCTCCGCGCAGATCCTCTCGGCCGTCACTGGTCTCATTCTCAAGGACCCCCGCTTTGTCTATCTCGCGGTCGGTTTGGTCAACGTGATCTGCGCGATCATCACGCTGACCGTGATGCGCCCGATAAAAGAATCGAAGCCTGAGGTCAAGCCCGACCAACCCCGCGAAACCTTTGCCGAAGGCTGGGTCAAGCCCTGGAAATCCCCGGATTTTCGCTGGGTATGGATCACCCGATTTCTGGCAGTTGCGGGCCTCACCCTCATCTTAAACTACCTTCGCTTCTACTTTGAAGCCACCTACAATCAAGACGCGGAAGGCCGTTTGTTTATGTTTGGCCAACCGAAGTTCACGGGCAATGAATCTGTGATGGTTGTGATCCTATTCATAGCTGTTTTCGGGGCCATCGGCGCGGTGCTTTCCGCCCGCCGGATCGACAAGTGGGGCCGCAAACGGGTGGTGCGGGGGGCGGCGCTCATCGTCATTGGGTGCCTGGCCGCCTTTGCCGTGGTACGCGACATCGGCCACGCGCTCCTTTTTGCGCCCATCTTCGGCATCGGTTACGGCAGCTACTTGGCCGCCGAATGGGCAATGGCGATTGACGTCGCCCCCGACCCCGACACCCTGGGCAAGGACATGGGCCTGTGGAGTAGCAGTCAGCCCACGGCGCAGTTCCTGGTCGGCAATGTGGGGTGGGTAATCGACGCCGCTAACCGCGCCCGCCCCGATTCCGGCTACATGGCCATGATCGCCATCGCCATCGTTTGCTTCCTCATCGGCCGGCATTGCGTCGGTCAAATCCAGGGCTCATCCTAGTTATCCACACCCCCCTCCCGCCCAAGCCGCTATCATGAGGGCGAGGTTCAACATGATCGAAGACATTCTCAAGCAAGTCGGCGGCGCTTCCGGGCTCGGCGACAAGGCGGCCCCGCTGGTGCAGATGCTGATGCAGCACTTAGGCAAATCCGGCGCCGACCCCCAAGCCCTCATCTCCCAGCTCGGGCAAGCGGGGCTCGGTGACCAACTCCAATCCTGGATCGGCACCGGCGCCAACCAACCCATCAACGGTGACCAGGCCGAGCAAGCCCTGGGCAGCGACTTCATCCAGAACGCCGCCAGCCAGCTTGGCCTCAGCCCCGATCAGGTGAAGCAAGCCTCCGCCGAAGCCCTTCCCGCCGTGGTGGACAAGGCCACCCCCAACGGCCAGGCGGATGACATGATCTCCGGCCTGATGGGTGCCCTGGGCGGCGGTGGTGACCTCGGTTCCATGGCCAAGGGTCTGCTGGGCAATCTCGGCGGCTAAGCCTCGCAGAGGCGGATATCATAGGAGGCGTGAAGCGGTGGGCTCCCTGGTTGGTCGCCCCGGCTCTCGTCTCCTGGTTCATCTGGATGCAGCGAGCGTCGGGCGCGGGGCTCCTCAAGGATACGGACACCATGGTCCTGCTCCGTCGCATCCGCGAAGTGCGCGACCCGCTCTACTGGTTCTCGCACGATTGGCCGCTGGAAAACCACTTCTACCGGCCCATCTCCACGCTCACTTTTGAGCTCGATAATCACTGGTACGGCAACAACCCGGCGGGCTACGGGGCCACCAACGCCCTGCTGGTGATCGCCACCGTGTTTGCCCTCTTCTGGCTGATTCGCGAACTGAGCAACCGCCCCTGGATGGCGGCCCTGGGTTCGTTCACCTTCGGCCTGTGGCACCTGTTCAATGCCGCCGATATCCTCCGCGCCCCGCTCTTTGCCCTCGCGGTGGCGGGGGTCGTCGTCGGCATCGCCACCCGGCGGGCGGGCGGCTTCGCCCTCGCCTGTGTAGCGGCCCTGGCCACCCAGTGGGCAGGGCCGGCCTTCCCGCTTTACGGCGCGATGGTCGCCTGGCTCCCCGGACGCACCGCCAGCACCATGGCCATCTTTGCGCTGGTTTCGCTGGCCGCTTACGCCCGCTACGAGCGCCTCACCGCCCCACGCATCCCGCGTCCGCCCAGCCCGCTCAGCCTCACCGTCACCCGGGGCACTGCCGGAGAAGTCATCCTCCCTCGCCGCCGTCAAATCGGTTGGCTGCTGCTTGCCTATGCTGGATTGGCCCTCGCGCTCGGCAGCTACGAGCAAGCCATCATGGTGCCGGCTCTGCTTTTAGGTTTAGCGATTTGGTTCAATGTGGGCGACTCGCGCCGCCCGCATTGGGGCATCCACGCCGGGTTTTGGGTGGTGCTGGGCGGCTACTACGCCCTGCGCCTCGCCGTCTTGCCGACAACCGTCAGCCGCTATCAGGATCAGCAGTTCCGCACCGGGCCGGGGGTCACCCTCAGCATCCTCGATTACGCCGCCCCGTTCTTTGCCCCGCTCAAAGGGCTGTGGGCTTCGCTGCAGTCCGGTCTCGAAATCCTCGTGATGCCCGAACCCTGGCGCGCCCTCCTCATGGGGCTCGGTTTGCTCGGGTGCTTCTGGGCGCTGCGCACCTCGCGCGACCGCTGGCTCATCGCCTTTGGGTGGCTGGCCGCGATGTTCGCGTTCCTCCCCATGGCGTGGCTCAAGCACTTCGCGCACTACCACCACTTCCCCGCCGCCCTGCAGGCGCTGGCGTTTGCGGCCGTGGCCGGGGGGCTGGGCTCCGCGATTATGAACGCAATTGGGCCCCGAGGGCTTCAAGCGCCGCCACGACCCGATCCCGCACCTGGTTCGCTTCCTCGTCCGTAAAGTTGCCACCCTTGCGCAGTTGCAGCGCAATCGCCAGGCTACGCGTACCCGCCGGCAGTCGGTCCCCTTCGTAGACGTCGAACAGCCACATGGTCTCCAGCCATTCGCCCGCCGCCGCCCGCGCCGCCGCTTCAATCTGAGCGTAGGGCAGGTCTTGGCTCACCAGCACACTGATGTCGCGCCGGGTCGCCGGGTGGCGGTGGATGGTGGTGTAAGGTGCCTCGGGCAGCGCCGTGCCGTACCAAGCTTCCAGGTCAATCTCCGCCAGGAACGTCTGCGCGGGCAACCCCGTGGCCGTCGCCCACTGCGGGTGAATCTGCCCCATCACGCCCCCCAACCAACGCGCCGATCGCGTGGGATGGAAACGCCCATCCGCCCCCTCTAGAGGCTCCAAGTCCAGCGGCCGTGCCGCGTGGCGGGCCACCGCTTCCAGCACACCCTTGAGGTCAAAGAAGTCCGCCGCCGGAGCCCCGTCCTTGCGCCAATCCGGTCCGCGCCCTTGGCCCGTCATCAGGATCGCCATTTGCGCCCGCTCGGTCGCATCTGTGAACACCCGCCCCATTTCAAACAGGCGCAGGTCTTGCCCGCCATTCCGCAGGGCGGCTTCGGCCAGGCCCGGCAACAAGGAGTTGCGCAGCACGGCGTGCTCCGGCGAGTGCGGGTTCAGCAGCGGCACCAGGTCGCTCGCCGCATCCAGTTCGTGCGCCTTGCGCAGGGTGTGGCTCAGGCACTGGTCCAACCCCGCCCGCAGGGCGGCTTCGCGCACGCGGTCCTGCCAGCCTTCGTAGCCGTGCGCCCCGCCAATCCCGTTGCTTCCGGCCACCGGCCACTCAGGGATGCGCTCGTAGCCGTAAATCCGCCCAACTTCCTCAATCAGGTCCTCCTCCCGGGCGATGTCAAACCGCCACGAGGGCGCGCCCACCCATAGGCAGTCCTCTTCGGGCCGGGCCGTCACGCTGAATCCCAAGCCTATCAAGGCGTCTGCTGCCTCCGAAATCGTCACCGGTACCCCCAGCAGCGCCCGGCATCGGGGCAGGCTCAGGTCAAGTTCAGCAGGCTGGTAGGTGAAGTTCACCACTTGCGCCACCCCGCCCACCGGCTTGGCCCCCGTAATCTCCTCCAGCAAGTCGGCAAAGCGGTCCAGGGCGCGCACCACGCCCTCGGGGTCCACACTGCGCTCAAATCGGTAGCTCGCCTCGGTTTGCAGGCCCAAGCGCTTGCGGGTGCGGCGCACGCTTTGGTTGTCAAAGTGTGCGGATTCCAGCAAGCACGAGGTCGTCGTCTCGCTCACCTCGGTGGTTGAGCCCCCCATCACGCCCGCCACCGCCACCGGCCCTTCGCCGTCGCAAATCAGCAGCATGCCGGGTTCCAGTTCTCGCTCAATCTCGTCGAGGGTGGTCATGCGTTCGCCCGCTTCGGCTTCGCGCACCACAATGCGGTGTCCTCGCACCAAGGCGGCATCGAAGGCGTGGAGCGGCTGCCCGAGCTCGAACATCACGTAATTCGTCAGGTCCACCAGCAAGGAAACCGGCCGCTGGCCCAGCAGTTCCAGCCGCTGTTGCAGCCATTCCGGCGAGGGGCCGTTCGTGACCTCGGGGAACAGGCGCAGTGCGTATTGCGAGCACGCCTGGCTGTCAATCTTGATGTTGGTTTGGCTCCAGATGTCGCGGTTGTCGCGGTCGCGGCGCGGGGTGTCGGCAATCAGGCGGCTCAGTAACTCCGTCGGCTCCGCCGCCGGGTCCTTGGCTAAAATCTCGCGCGCCAAGCCCAGAATGCTCGCCCCATCCCCCCGGTTGGCCATGATGTTCACGTCCAGCACCGGCTCGCCATTGATCTCGAGAATCTCTTCGAGCTCAAAGCCCGTCATCGTCAGCAGATCGCCCAGCGCCTCGGCGCTCAGGTCAGTCTTGACGTAGTCCTTAAGGACGGAGACAGGCAGCTTCACGGCTGGGAGTGTACCGGGCGAGGCTGGCCGCCCCGGCCCTCCTTCCCGAGCCCTCCCGCCCCAGGCGGGGTACCTTCCCCTCGTGAGCCGCCTCCCCTCTTGCCTGGCCATTGCGGCGGCCTCCCTGGCGCTCACTTGCCTTGCCCCCGCCCAAGAGGCCGGCCAAGCATCACCGCAAAACAACACGTTCTTCACCGCCGGCGCGGGCACCGTAACCACCCAAAAGTGGCTTGGCAGCTCCGACATACGCCGGGGCGGCCAGTACTTCGTCACTTACTCCCGTCCGGAACCCCGCTTCGCCTTTCAAAATCACCCCGCCCAGTGGGTGTGGCACGCCTACTACCTCCCCACGCGCGGCGGCGCGCACTTCCAGGCCCCGTTCCGCACCAGCCACGGGTTCGGGCTCATGGCGTCCGCCCGCTATTGGAATCGAGAATCCCAAAACTTGCCCACCTTCATCGAAGCGGGCTGGGGACTGCACCTACAGGATAAATGGACCGACGACGTGGACCTGCCGCTCTCCAGCAGCCCGTTCATCGGCATGGGCGTGCTGGTGGACATCGGCGGGCAGGAAGCCATCTTCGCCACCCGCCTGATTCACATCAGCAACGCAGGCATCGGCGCGCGCAACCGGGGCCTCAACGCCCTGGTGTTCTCCCTCGAATTCAAGTTCTAATTCGAGATCTAGCGAGCCGAGGCGTACCGCCGCAAGAAGCGGAGGTCGTTCTCAAAGAAGTAGCGCAGGTCGTCAATGCCGTACCGCATCATCGGGATGCGCTCCACGCCCAGACCAAACGCAAACCCACTGTAGCGCGAGGAGTCAATCCCGTACCGCTCCAGGATGTTCGGGTGAATCAGACCCGCGCCCCCTAGCTCGACCCACTTGCCGTTGAACAGCTTGGGCGTGCTGATGGCGTAGTCCACGCCCGGCTCCACAAACGGGAAGAAGTCAGGGCGGAACCGCACCTTCACTTCCGGGCCGAACATCGCCCGCGCAAACGTGCCAAGCGTGCCCTTAAGGTGCGCCATGCTCACCCCTTCGTCAATCATGAAAGCGTCCACCTGGTGGAAGGTGTGGTTGTGCGTGCGGTCCACGGCTTCGTTACGGAAGGTGCGCCCCACCGTGAACACGCGCAGCGGCGGCTTGGTGGATTCAAAAACGCGCCCCTGCAGCGCCGTGCACTGCGTGCGCAGCAGCACATCGTCGCTCAGATAGAACGTGTCCTGCGCGTCCATCGCCGGGTGGTCCGGCGGGTAGTTCAGGGCGTCAAAGTTGTAGCGGAAATCTTCGCGCTCCGGGCTTTCTTGGTAGACGAACCCCATGCCACCCAGCACCCGCTTGATCTCGTTGGTGGTCTGCTGCAGCACGTGTTCAATGCCCACGCGCGGCTCGTGCCCCGGCAGGGTCACATCAATGCGCTCGGCGGCAAACTGCGCCGCCCATTCCCCTTCGCGCAGGGCCTCTCGGCGGGCTTCTAGCTCCGATTCGATCAGGGCGCGGGCTTCGTTCACCTTCGCCCCGAATGCCGGTCGCTCCTCGGCCGAAAGCTGACCAATGCCTCGCATCAGGCCGCTCACACTGCCTTGCTTGCCCAGGTATTGGATTTCAATCTCACGGAGCGCCGCCGTGCTGGTGGCTGCGTGGATGACCGCGCGGGCCTCGTCAATCAGGGGAGTAATGGCGTCCATGACGATGTTATTTTGAACGCGCAGGCTCCTTTTTCACCCGGGACCACACGACCACGGCCAGGATCACCGCCGCCACGAACCCCATCCACTGCCCGCGCCAGGCGAACCACCCTAAAGGCAATAAGGGGAGCCACGTAAGGGCTCCCCAAAGTAAAGACCGGCGCGTGCCGGCCAAGCTGACCGCCGCCCATGCCATCGGCAGAAGCACGACGAGCATGGCCGACTTCAGCGGGTTCATGATTCGTCGTTCGTTTCGACAACCTCAGCGCCATCGACTCCGTTCTCGCCGGCCACGTCGCCTTCATCCGGGTCTTGGATGATGCGCGCGATGCTGGAGATGGAGTCGCCGTCCTGCATGTTGATCAGCTTCACACCCTGCGCCACGCGGCCCACCAGGCGGATGTCCTTCACCTTCACGCGGATGCCCTTGCCCTTGGCCGTCAGCACCAGCAGGCGGTCATCTTCGTCCACCACTTCGCCACTGACGATCACGCCGGTCTTGTCGGTCACGTTCATCGTGAGGATGCCCTTGCCGCCGCGACCTTGGGTGCGATAGTCGTCCAGGTTGGTGCGCTTGCCAAAGCCGTTGGTGCCCACCACCAGGAGCGTGGAGCCCTCGCGGACCACGTCAGCTCCCACCAAGATGTCATCGTCGCCCAGACGCATAGCCCGGACGCCACCGGCGGTGCGGCCTCGGTCGCGCGCCAACGTTTCGTTGAAGCGGATGGAAAGGCCAAGCTGCGCCACCAGGATGATGTCGTCCTCGCCGCGCGTCACCAGCACCCAGCCCAGTTCGTCGCCATCTTCGATGTCGAACGCCTTGAGGCCATTGCTGCGGATGTTGGAGAACTTCTCCATGGCCGTGCGCTTGATCTCGCCCTTGCGGGTGATCATCGTCAGGTAGCCGTCAGCCTTGATGTTCTTCACGCTAACCGCGGCCGTCACGCGCTCACCGCCATCCATTGCGATGTAGTTGATGAGCGGCATGCCCCGGCTGTAGCGGGTGCTTTCCGGCAGGTCATAGGCGCGCAGCTTAAACACGCGGCCCCGATCCGTAAAGAACAAGACGAAGTGGTGCGTGTTCACTTGGAACAGGTGCGCCGGCTCGTCATCTTCCTTGGTCACCGTCTTCAGCCCCTTGCCGCCACGCTTCTGCTGGCGGTAGGCATCTACGCTAATGCGCTTGATGTAGCCATCGCGGCTGATGCTGATGATCGCTTCTTCTTCCGGAATCAGATCTTCTTCGCTAAAGTCGCCGACTTCTCGCTCAATAATGCGCGTCCGGCGCTCGTCGCCGTGCTTGTCGCGCATCTTGGTGATGTCTTCGCTGATGACAGCCGTCATGCGGGCCTCGTTCGCCAGGATGTCCATCAGGTCCTGCGCGGTGCGGAGCGCTTCCTTGTACTTGGCTTCCAGTTCCGACTGTTCCAGTTGCGTCAGGCGGCGCAGGGGCATCGCCAGGATGGCGTTGGCCTGCAGGGCCGACATATCGAACTCGCGGATCAAGCGCACGCGGGCTTCGGCCGGATCCGACGACTCGCGGATCGTGCGAATGATGCGGTCTAGGTTGCGCCGGGCAATCTGGTAACCCTCGTTGAGGTGGACATCTTCCAGCGCTCGGTACAGGTCGTACCGAACCCGGCGTTCCGTTACGATGCGACGGTGCTTGATGTACTCATCAATCAGCGTCAGCAGCGGGCTCACGCGCGGGGCGCCGTCCACCAGCGACAGCATGATGCAGCCGAACGTGGTGCGCAGCTGCGTGTGCTTCAGCAGGTAATTGAGCGCCTTGTTCGGGTTCACGTCGCGGCGCAGGTCCACCTGGATGCGCATCCCACGCTTGTCCGAGTAGTCCTCGACGGCCGTGATCCCGTCAAACTTCTTGTGCTTGGCCAAGGTGGCAATCGCCGCCACCAAGTTGGACTTGTTGACCTGGTACGGGATTTCCGTGATGATGATCGCGGTCTTGCCGTTGTCTAGCGGTTCGATCATCGTCTTGGCCTGCATCACCACCGAGCCGCGCCCGGTTTCGTAGGCGTCCTTGATCCCCTTCACACCCATGATGAGCCCGTGGGTCGGGAAGTCCGGACCAGGCAGGTACTCCATCACTTCCGGCAGCGTGGACTGCGGATTGGCGATGCGGAACAGGATCGCATTGGCCACTTCCGTCAGGTTGTGCGGCGGCATGCTGGTGGCCATCCCCACCGCGATGCCCTGCGAACCGTTGCAAAGCAGGTTCGGGAACTTCGCCGGGAACACCGTCGGTTCCATCGTGGACTGCAGGTAGTTGTCCGTCCATTCGATGGTCTCGCGCTCCAGGTCCTCCATCAGCTCCATGGCCAACGGGGTCAGGCGGCACTCCGTATAACGCATGGCCGCCGGCGGGTCACCGTCAATGCTGCCAAAGTTTCCTTGGCCTTCCACCAGCGGGTAGCGCATGGAGAAGGGCTGCGCCATGCGCACCAAGGTGGGATAGACGACTTCGTTGCCGTGCGGGTGGTAGTTGGCCGTGGTTTCGCCCGTCACCTTCGCGCACTTGGTGGTCGGGTTGCTGGGGGCCAAATTCAGTTCCCGCATCGAATACAAGATGCGGCGCTGCACCGGCTTGAGACCATCCCGTACATCCGGGAGGGCCCGCGCTACGATGACGCTCATCGCGTAGTTCACATAGGAACGCGATAACTCGTCTTCAATCTCTACGGTACGTACAATCGGATCTTCGGGCACGGTATTAGCTTCCAGACGGAGCAAGCCCCGTTGAAGGTGCCAGAGTACCTCTGACCGAGACCTTCAGACGGGGCTCACTAGGTTCCTTTCAGCCGGAAAGGAGGTTATTCGGGGCGCTTCGGCGGGGTTAATCCCAGGTCGGCCCACTGGGTCGCATCGATCGGGCTCGGGGCGTCCATCATCGGGTCGTAACCTTGGCCCAACTTGGGGAACGCAATGACCTCGCGGATGTTCTCGTCGTCCGTCAGGAACATCACCATGCGGTCGATGCCCGGGGCAATCCCGCCGTGCGGCGGCGCCCCCATGCTAAAGGCGTCCAGCATGTGCCCAAAGCGGCTGCGCTGCGTCTCTTCGTCCACCCCAATCAGGCTAAAGATGCGCGACTGGATGTCCGGCTTGTTGATACGGATCGATCCGCTCGCCCACTCCGTGCCGTTCACCACCACGTCGTAGCAGTCGGCGCGCACGCGGGCGGGGTCGCTTTCCAAGAACTCCATGTCGGCGGCCTTGGGCGACGTGAACGGGTGGTGGCTGGGGTCCCAACGTTGCTCGTCGGCGTTCCACTCCACCAGCGGGAAGTCAAGCACCCAACCGAACGCCAGCTTGCGCTTGTCGCGCAGGCCCAGTTGCTCGGCCACCATCAGGCGCAGGCGGTTCAGCGGCTCGCAAGAGGCGCGGTAGTCATCCGCAATAAAGGTCAACAGGTCACCGGCTTCGGCCCCGGTTGCGCTGGCCAGTGCCAGCACTTCTTCGTCGCCGAGGAACTTACCGATCCCCCCGCGCACATGCATACCGCCCGGCAGTTCGCGGCTGGCTTCGCTGGCGGCGGCATCCAGCGCAAACCAGGCGAGGCCCTTCGCGCCGAACTCCTTCACGTGGTCTTCCAGCGCCGTGACTTCTTTGCGGCTGAGCTTTGCCCCGCCGGGATAGCGGAAACAGCGCACCGCGCCGCCATCGGCCACCGCGTTCTTGAACACGGCAAACTCGCTGTCCTTCACCAGATCGCTCACGGTCAACAGGGGCAGATCGAAGCGCAGGTCCGGCTTGTCGCTGCCGTACTTCTCCATCGCCTCGTCATAGGTAAGGCGCACAAACTCGGTCACCAGCTCCTTGTCCAGGTCGAACTCTTCGATCAACCCGTTGATGACCTCACGCGTGAGGGCCTCAATCAAGTTGACAATGTCCTCTTGCTCGATAAACGACATCTCGAGGTCAAGTTGAGTGAACTCCGGCTGGCGGTCGGCGCGTTGGCTTTCATCGCGGAAGCACTTGGCAATCTGGTAGTACCGCTCCACCCCGGCCACCATCAGCAACTGCTTGTACTGCTGCGGCGACTGCGGCAAGGCGTAAAACTGCCCCGGCTCCAGGCGATAAGGCACCAGGTAGTCCCGGGCCCCTTCTGGCGTGCTCTTGGTGATGATCGGCGTCTCGATTTCGAGGAAATCCCGGGCGTCCAGGAACTGGCGCATCCGGCGGATGGCCGACGCGCGGATGGCCAGCCGTCGATACATCGAAGGGCGGCGCAAGTCCAGGTAGCGGTACTTCACGCGCAGCTCTTCGTTCACGCGCTCCATCTGCGCTTCGTCCGAAACCGGGAACGGCAACGTCCCCGCCGGCCCTAGCACATCGTAAGCCGTCAGCTCAATTTCTATGTCCCCGGTGGGGATCTTCGGGTTCCGGTTCTTCTCGTCCCGGGCGCGCACCACGCCGGTGATGGCCACGCAGGCCTCGTGGCGCAGGTCCAGCTGCGGCCACTTTTCGGGGTCAGCACTCACTTGAACCATGCCGCCGCGGTCCCGAATATCGGCAAACCAGACGCCGCCGAGGTCGCGAATGCGGTGAACCCAACCATTGAGGGTCACGGTTTGGCCGAGATGTTCCAGGCGGAGATCACCCGCCGAATGAGTGCGCCGAGGGTAGCTCATGCGAAGGTTTGAGTCTACCGAGCCCGGCTTACCTCTCCCGGCCTGTCGGCAGACGCTCCCTTCCGGGCGAGCGCGAACCTAAAGTTTGCAATCCCCCTGGCAAAGCGGGCTAACATCACAAACGTTATGGCGTTGCCTCCGCAACAAAACCCGTACCCGCGCCCCGTGCAGCGGGAACTCAAGTTCGACGTGGTCGGCGAGGCCTTCAACGCCATGACCGCCAACTGGAAGGTCTTTGCCATCGCGGGGGCCATCACCGCCGCGCCGGTCGTTGTCCTCGGCATCATCGGCTACATCATCATGTTCGCGGTGATGATGCCCAGCATCAGGTCCAACAACGATCCCTCGCCATTCGTCATGTTGCCGGCGCAGTTGGTGTTTTATGTGCTGATCATCATCGGCTATGCGCTTGCCGGGCCGGGCTATTTGGGATGCGCCCGCATTGCCCTCGCCATCCGCCGCAAAGAACCCCTCACCCCGGAAATGGCCAAAATTGGCCTGAATCGCATTGGTCAAGCCTCCATTGCGGGTGGCATTGTTTACGGCGGCGTGACGCTGGGCACCATGTGCTGCTATGTCCCCGGCTTCCTTTGGGGTGGCCTGACCACCGGCGCCTACACCTCCATGGTCTTAGATGAGAATCTCGCGCCGATGGACGCCGTGAAGGAATCCATGGAAGTGATGAAGCCCCAGATGTGGATGGGAGCTCTGCTCTATTTCGTGGCGAGTCTCGTCGCGAGCCTCGGGGTGATTGCTTGCTTCGTCGGCATCATCTTCACCATGCCCCTGCTGGCCATCATCATGGGCCTCGCCTACATGGACATGAAGTTCGGCATCGGCCAAAGCGACCGCGCCCTTGAGGTCGTGCCCCCCGTCTCTCAGTAAGGATCACTCTGGCAAACCCCATGGAACCGCAAAACCCCTACCCGCGCCCAGCGATGAGCAACCCGCTCGACTTCAGCGTCATCAACGAAGCCTTTGGCTACTTCAAGGCCAACCCCGGCCCCTACATTGTGGCGACGCTGGCGACCATCGTGCCGGTGGCCATCGCGCAAGGTCTCTCCCGGGCGATGCAGCCCGAAGACCCCAATCAGGCCCTGGCCTTCATGCCGATCAGCATCGGTCTGGGTTTAGCCGGTTCGTTCTTGGCTGGCCCGGGCAACTTTGGCCTTGCCAAGTGTTTCATCAAGGCCCGCCGAGGCGAAGCCGTGACGACCAACGATGCCATGTCGGGGTTCGCGAAGATCCTTCCGGTCGGTCTGCTGGCTCTCATCGTCCAATTGGCAACTCAGCTCGGCATCCTCGCTTGTTGTGTCGGGATTTTCGTTGTAGGTGGACTCCTTATGGGTTCGTATGCGGCCATGGCCCGCGATGAATCGGCCGGGCTGGGCGATGCCTTGATGAACTCGATTGGGGCGTTCAAGGACATGGTCTGGAAGTCAGCCTGGTTCTACTTTGTGATGATGCTCGTCATCATTGCGGGGGTACTGGCTTGCGGTATCGGGGTTGTTGTCTCGATTCCCGTCGCCATGGGGGCCATGACCCTCGCCTACCTCAACGTCACCGAGCGACCGTCGGTCGTCTAATCAACCTGCGGGTCGGGGCGTTTCCCGCCTCGGCCCGCAAAACCCGTAGCCTTGCCGTGCCCCTCACGGCCGGGCGCGCCAAACATCCAGGATGTGAGTGCCGCCACGTCTTGGATTCTCAGTGCGCAACCCGTACCGGATCCATGCCCGCCGCACATCCACCGTCGCTCCATCCAGCAGTTGCAAGAGCTCATTGCGAATGCCGCCGACGACCACCGCGTGACGCGCGCCGAAATCGGCGAATGGTGGCTGCTCATCGCTGAGCACAACTATCTCATCGCGGCTTATGAGTTCGTCCCTACGGCCATCGAGCGCGCCCTGGAATACGCCCTGCGCGAATGGAGCCCCGCCCAACGCGGCCGCTGCTATAACCTCGCGGGGATGGCGCATTTCCGCATGGAAGCCTGCGCCGAAGCCGCTGGCTACTTCGATTGGAGTGTCCGTGAGGCCCCCGAAGATGCCGCCGTGTGGCACAACCTCGGCCTGTGCCGCCTGCACCTGGGGCAATACGACGAAGCCCAAAATGCCTTTGCCCAGGCCATCCAATCCGATCCGAATGACGCCTCCACCTACCACCATTGGGGTGTCGTTCTCTCGCGGCTGGGCGACACCGAAGGGGCCTTGCGCCGCTTCCAGCAGGCCATCACCGTAGACCGGGATTACGCTCCCTCCTACCTCAATCGCGGGCTTCTCCTCCTTGAGAAAGGCGAGATTAACCCCGGATACCGCGACATCTGCCGCGCCGCCGCCCTGGAGCCCAAACGCGCCAAATACTGGAACTACCGGGGCCTGGCCCACATGGAGATTTGCGAATTCCGCACCGCCTTGCTGGATTACAACCGCGCCCTCGAGCTCGACCCGATGTATGCCCCGGCCTACCTCAACCGGGCGTTGCTCTTCGAAGCCACGGGCGACCCCGAGGCCGCGCGGGAATCCCTGATCATGTTCCTGCGACTCGACCCCAAGCACACCGACGCCCAGCGTCTACTGGCACGGATTGAGGCCGACCTTAACCGCCCAGACGCTCCTTCGTCCGATCCCGCTGCAGCTTAAGCGCGGCATCTTCCGGGTGCGCGGCCACCGCCGCTTCCCACACCCGCAGGGCGTCGCGCCACATGCCCATGCGCACGTAGCTGTGCCCCAGGTTGCGATAGCAATTGGCGTGCATGCGCGCCCCAAACTTCAGGCGCGGCTCGATGTAAAGCGGAATCGCCGCGTACTGCTTCTTGTCAAACAAGTACTGCGAGAGCATCATCGCCGCATCCGGATACTCCGGGTTGTCGTTGAGGTAGCGCACGTAAACCGACCACTCCTCGCCGGGTTGCTCGGTGCTCTTCAGCATCCACCCCAGGCTGGACGCGGTTTCGTAGTTGCTCGGGTCCATCTCCAGCATCAGCCGCAGGTTCTGCTTGACGCGCGGGAAATCTCCACCTCGAAACCAAACGTCGTTCTGCGTTTCTTGCCGGGAGGTTGCCGCCTGGATGACGGCCTGCACCTGGGCCTCCCGCTCGCTGTTGGCACCGCCGGGGGCCTGGGCAATGGCCACGCCAAGCCCGAGGGCAAAAACCGAAGTCAAGACGAGTTTCATGAGGTCTCGTCTAATTGTCGGCGCATTTCCTCTTGCACCATCGGCGGATTCGCGCGGCCCTGGGTGCGGCGCATCACTTGCCCCACCAGGAAGCCCAGAACACCCTCCTTGCCGCTGCGATACGTCGCCACCGGATCCGGGAACTCAGCAATCACATCGGCCACGGCTTGCCGGATGAAATCCGTGTCGCTGATCTGGGTTTGGCCCTCCACCATGCTCGCCGGGTCGTCGCCCGTCATGTAAGCCTTCTCAAAGACCTCCTTGGCCTTCTTGCCGGTGATGGTGCCGTCGGCCACCAGCTTGGCCACCTTCACCAAGATCTCCGGCGTCATGCGCGCGGGTTCGCGGCCCTCGGTATCGCTCTCCACGCCTGGGATCACCGCCGCTTGGCCGGTTTCCTTCAGCAGGCGGGCGAAGTCGCCATTCATCCAGTTGCACACGGCTTTGGGGTCGCCGCCGGCCGCCAAGGCGGCCTCAAACCACTCTGCCCACGGGCGTTCGGCCGTCAGCAGTTGCGCGTCCTGGGGGCTGAGATTGAACTCGTCTTGGTAGCGTTGCAGCTTGGCCAGCGGCAGTTCCGGCAGGGCCGCGCGGGCCGCTTCCACATCCGCTCGCTCGAAATGCAGCGGCACCAGGTCCGGGCACGGGAAGTAGCGATACTCCTGCTCCGATTCCTTGGTCCGCATCAGATAGCTGCTCTCGGTCGCTTCGTTCCAGCCGCGTGTTTCTTGCGCCACCTTGCCGCCGGTTTCCAGCACCGCAATCTGGCGTCGTCGCTCGTATTCCGTACCCAATAACACATTTCGGAACGAGCTGAGGTTCTTGAGCTCGGTCTTGGTGCCGAGGGTCTCGCTATCCGCTCGGCGCACGGAGATGTTGGGCTCGCAGCGCAGGCTTCCCTCTTCCATCTTCCCGTCGCAGACGCCTAGATACACCAAAAGCTGCCGCAGCTGAGCCACGTATTCCCGCGCTTCTTCCGCCGATTCAATGTCGGGCGGGAAGTCCGTCACGATCTCCATCAGCGGCACCCCGGCGCGGTTGTAATCCACCCCGCTGCCGCCCCCGGGTAGGTGCAAAATCTTGCCGGTGTCTTCTTCCAGGTGCACCCGCTTGATGCCGATCCGCTTCGGCCCCTTGCTCGTGTGGATCATCAGGTGTCCGTGGTAGCCAATCGGGTTGGTCTCCTCGTACTGGCTGACCTGGAATCCCTTGGGCAAGTCGGGATAGAAATAGTTCTTGCGGTGGAACACCGAATCCACCGGCACCTGGCAGTTCAGGGCCAGCGCGGTGCGTAGCACCATCTGAATCGCCTCGCGGTTCGGCACCGGCAGCGCCCCCGGCAAGCCCAGGCACACCGGGCACACGCGGGTGTTCGGTTCGCCGCCAAAGGCCACCTGGCACCGGCAAAACATTTTGCTTTGGGTGCGAAGCTCGGCATGGACTTCCATGCCCACGCTCAGGCGGTATTCAGACATCCGCCCGAGTGTATCTCAGGCACGCCCGCGAACTCAAAAGCCATGCACGAATGGGACTTCTCCCCGGCGGCAAAAATCCACTGAACAACGGCGGAAATCCCTCGTCAATGCCTTCACGAGCACCACTGCAAAAGCAGTGAACCCTCGGGAGACCAAAACCGTGAAACGCAAACAAGCTGGAATGGCCACCTCCGCGATTCTCTTCACCGCCCTCGGTGCCGGGATCGTCGGAGCCGCCGCGACCCCCGCGACCTTTGCCGCCTTGGGCAAGGAGCAGCGAGGGGCCAAGATGCAAGCCCTGAACCTGACCGACGCCCAACGGGCTCAATTCGAAGCCCTGCGCAGCGAAGCCAAAGCGATCCGCGCCAAGGCCAAGGACAGCCAGGACCGCAGTGCCCTTCGCAACGAATTCAAGAGCCTGAAGGAACGCGCCCAATCCATCCTCACGCCGGAGCAGAAGGCGAAGCTGGAAGCGATGCGGGCCGAAGCCCGCACCAAGCGACTCGACCGGATGGACGAAAAGCTCGGTCTCTCAGACGCCCAACGCGCCCAGATGGAACGGCTGATGGAAACCAAGCGCGCTCAGTTCGAAGCCCTGCGCAAGAACGAAGCGATCTCGGACGAAGACCGCCGCGCCGAGTTCAAGGCCATGGCTGAGCGCTACCGCAGCGAGTTCAAGAACATGCTCACTGAGGAACAACGCCAGAAGATGGAATCCGCCCGCAGCAAGATGCGCGACCGGATCCGCGAGCGGATGAGCGAGCGACGCGGTGAAGGCCGTGGGGAACGCCAAAGCGCGCCGCCGGCCCGCCCGACCAGCCTCACCATCTAAACCACGACTTAACCGACCAAGAGATACACGTTGGGGCCGCTTCGCAAGAGGCGGCCCATTTTTTCTTGCTCACCCCGCGCCGAACCGGCTCCCCGGGCGGTTAAAATGCGGGGCATGGCATCTCCTCGCGTCATCGTGGGCTGGCGCGAGCGCATAAGCCTCCCCGAATGGGGCGTGCACGACCTCGTCGCGAAGCTCGACACCGGCGCGCGGACCAGCAGTCTCCACGCCGAGGAACTCCAGCATCTCCCGGATGGGCAAATCCGCTTCCGCGTGGTGCTCAGCCGCAAGACCGGCCGGAGCCAATGGGTGACCTGCACGCCCCTCCGCACCGCCACCGTCAAGTCCAGCAACGGGCAACCTTCCGAGCGGGACGTGGTGCAAACCCTCATCACCCTGGGTGGCCACACCTTCCCCATTGACATCAATCTCAGTTTTCGCGGACGCATGACGCACCGCATGCTCATCGGGCGGTCCGCGCTCGATTCTCGCTTCCTTGTGGATCCCAACCACACCTTCCTCCACAGCCCCCTCGCTCTCTAAGTCCAGGTCTCTCTAAACTCATGCGCGTTGTCATCCTGTCTCGTTCCCCTCGGTGCTACAGCACCCGCCGCCTCCGCGAAGCCGCCCGGGTGCGGGGCCACCAGGTTCAAGTCCTGGACACCCTCCAGTTCTCCATCAGCATGGAGCAGGAGAACCCAGGCCTCCTTTACCGCCGCCGCCGCCTGGGCGAAGTGGATGCAGTCGTGCCACGCATTGGGGCCAGTGTCACCACCTTCGGCACCGCCGTGGTGCGCCAGTTCCAGCAGATGGGGGTGTTCGTTGCCAATACCGCCAACTCCATCGGCAACAGCCGCGACAAGCTGCGCGCGCTCCAGATTCTCTCCAAACACGACATCGGCATTGCCCCCACCATGTTCGTGCGCAACCAAGCCGACATTCTCATGGCGATTGACCGCGTGGGCGGCGCCCCCGTCATCATCAAGATGATGCAGGGCACCCAGGGCGTCGGGGTGATCCTCGCCGAATCCAATAAAATCGCCGAGGCGATAGTGGAAGCCATGCAGGGCGCCAAACAGAGCGTCCTCATCCAGAAGTTTGTGGCCGAAAGCAAGGGCCGCGACGTCCGCGCTTTTGTGGTGGGCGACAAGGTCGTCGGAGCGATGCGCCGGGTGGCGCAGGGGCAAGAATTCCGCAGCAACCTGCACCGGGGCGGCAAAGCCGAGGCCATCGAACTCGATCCGGCCTACGCCGAAGCCGCCATCCGCGCCGCCCACATCTTGGGTCTGCGCATTGCCGGGGTGGACATGCTAGAGGGCACCGATGGCCCCCAGATCATCGAAGTCAACTCGAGCCCGGGTCTCGAAGGTATCGAGAAAGCCACCGGCAAGGACATCGCCGGCATCATCGTCGATTACATCAACGAGCAGGTCGCCTTCCCTGAACTCGACCTCCGCGAACGCATGACCGTCGCCCAGGGGCACGGGGTCGTTGAGATTCAGCTCGGCCCGAACAACCCGCTGGCTGGTCAGCGCATTGGCAGCAGTGGTCTCGGCGAACGCGACATTCTGGTACTCACGGTGGAACGCGAGGGCCAGACCATGGCCGTCCCCGATGCCTCTTTCGAGCTTCTCTCCGGTGACCGTCTTTTGTGCTTCGGCGACCTGGCGGAGCTCCGCACCCTGGTTCCGCCCAAGGTCAAGAAGCGCCGCCGCCGAATCTGAGCCTTACGCGGGCGATTCCGTCTTGGCCGGCGTGTTCACCACGGCGGTCAAGATTTCGTCCAGCATGCCAATGAGGCGTTCCACGTCTTCCAGGGTCACGTTCATGTTCGGACGCAGGCGGATGCTGCGTTCCCCGGCCCCCAGGAGGAGCAGCCCGTGCTCACGCAGAGCCGTGCGCACCACCGCCGACTTCCGCTCCGGACTATCCAAGCTGAAGCCTTGGTACAGCCCCATCCCGCGCACGTTCAGCACGATGCCCTGGTGGCGGAGTTGCAGAGCGCGTAGCGCTCGGTTGAGTTCGTTCCCGACTTGGGTGGCGTGCTCCATCAGGTTGTCCCGCTCGATGATTTCCATCTCGCGCACCACGCGCACCATGTCGGCCAGGGTGCCGCCCCAGGTGCTATCCAGCACGCCAACTTCTTCCAGCGATTCCTTCATGTAGATCACGCCGGCCCCGAACTTCTTGCCCGTGGCCACCGCCAGCGGCGCATAGGGCAGGTCAAAGTGGTCAATGGCAAACATGCGGCCCGTCGCGCCCAGGCCCGTCTGCACTTCGTCAAACGCCAGGGCCACGCCGTGCTTGTGGGCAAGCTCGCTCAGACCTCGGAAGAACGAAGGCAACGCCATGCGCTGGCCGCCCGCGCCTTGGATCGGCTCGACGATAATGCCGACCACTTCGCTGGCCATCTGCTGCAGCACCATGTCCAGCATGTCCAGCGCGTTTTGGCTGGCTCGCAGGTTCTCCGATTCCGTCTTGTCGGTGTCCAACGCCGGGAACGGCAACTTGATGTTGCCCCCGCTAATGAGCCCGTGGAAGTCCTGTGTTGCCACCGGGTCCATGGTTTGCGTCACGCCCAGCGCGTACACCGTGCGGCCGTGGAAGGCACGATCGAAGTACACAAAACGCCGGGCCGTGGGGGTGGTTCCGGCGGTGCGATGCTTACTGTTGAAGCGCGACACCAGATACTTCATCATGTTCTCCACCGCTTCGGCCCCGCTGTTCACGGCGTAAACCTCCAGGTGGTCGTTGCGCATGCTCTCCGGAGCCACCCGGTGCAGCATGCGGTAGTACGCCAAGCACTCCGGCGTCAAGAAATCGGGGTTCGCCACCTTGTGCGTGGCAATCATGCCGAGCCGCTGCAGGAACTCGGGTTCCACCATATCCGGGTGGTTGTGCGCCAGCAAGCGCGACCCGTAGTAGCCCACCCAATCGAACAGACGCTGGCCATCCACGGTCTCCAGCTCCATGCCCTTCCCTTTCGCGAGATCAAGCACAAACGGGTACGGATCGTAGATCACGTAGTTGCGCATTTCGTCCAGCATGGCCGCCGAAACGGGGCCAGGAAAAACGGTGCCTTGCGCATGCGAAATGGGGGCCGTGGTCATAGTTACAATTGTAAGACGCCAAGTTCGCCCCCCACCGGGTAGTGCGTGACGTTTGGATTAGGTACAACCACCTCATGCGGCGCGCGCTCGGCTCGTGGTGGTGGGTGGCCTTTTTGCTCCTGATTTGGGGATGTGCGGGGGCCTCGTCGGTCTCCTCTACCCCTCCCCAATCTCTGCGGATTTCTCCCTCCAATGCCTCAGTTCGCATTGGCGAAAGCCTCGACTTCACGGCCTTTGCCGTGGGGGGCGAAGGTGTGGCCATCGAATGGAGCACCAGCGCGGGCACCATTACCAATGGCGGTCGTTATACGGCCCCGACCACGCCGGGTAACTACACGGTGCGGGCGCAGTTCGCGGGGGCTCCGGGCATCAACGCCACCGCTAACGTGGCCGTGACCGACGGTGTGACCGTGAGCATCACCCCGGGCGCCGGCCCCGTGATGGCTCCGCAAAGCCGCTTCACGTTCTCTGCCGATGTGCAGAACACCAGCAACCGACGCGTAAGCTGGGAAGCCACCGGTGGCACCATCGACCAGGACGGCCTCTTCCGCCCCGCCGGGGTGGGTGCCTACACGGTCACGGCGCGTAGCGAAGCCGACAACACCAAGCTCGCCACCGTCAACGGCGTGATTGTGGCGAACCCCCGGGTGCGTATGAACTTTGGCGCGCGCGGCGAGATTGTGATGAGCCTGGACACCACCGCTGCCCCCAACACCGTGGCCAACTTTGTGGACTTGGTGAACCAGCAGTTCTACAACGGTATCATCCTGCACC
>CALRVA020000011.1:0-26555 GCA_943371495.1 Archangium gephyra
GTGGTGGTACCGGTTGTGGTACCCGTCGTGTTGCCACCCGTGGTCGTACCCGTCGTGCTACCGGTCGTCAGACCGCCGCCCGTCGCGCCGCCGCCACCGCCGCCGCCGCCTTCACCCGGAAGGTCGTTCGGACTGACACGGTAGATGGATTCCACAAAGTAGGTGTAGCGCTCGCCCACGGCAACCGGGGTCGGAGCGACAGCGCCCGTCGAAGGTACGCCGTTACAGGTAATGCCACCCTGAAGTTCGTCGCCACTGAACATGCCAATGCCGGCGTCACTCGGGGCGTGCGTGCCCAGAAGGTCGTCGAAAGCGAAGCTTTGCGCGCCATCCACAACGGCCACCGGAGTGACGTTATTGTTGCGATAGACCTGCCAAGCGAAGCCGCTTTGCGTGCCACGGAAGAAAGCGTCGCGCTTCCAGGAGATCTTCACACCCGGGTTGCTCGCGCTCACTGTCAGAGCTTCGACCGTCACGTTGTTGGCCGCGACGTTGTTGCTGCCTCGACCTTGGCCGAACAGCAGGCCCGCCACCACCAGCAGAACCACCACGCCAATCACAGCGTTGTTGTTGCCACCGGAGCGGTTGTTTCGAGTCTTCACCGAACCGTCGGGATTAATCGTCGATTGGGGAATGGGAACCGTAAAGAGCGGTTCAGCCTTGTCGCCCGGGCGCACACCCACATAGGAGCGCGTCACGCGGACATAAGCCGAGTCGGCATCCGTCGAGCTCACCGTCGCATCGGCCACCAGTTGGTCGCCACGCGTGATGATCAGAGTCATGCCCTGCTTGAGGCCCGAGGTTTCGCCTCGGTTCAGCAACACTTCGCCACCCAGCACGTTCAAAACGGCGGCGTTGGGAAGCGTGCGCGAAGTGATTTGGCTCATCGCGTCGAAGGCCATGGCGGCGAACGCGTCGGAGAGCAGTTGCTCATCCGGCACGGCGGCGTCACGTACGGCGCTAGTACCCGCGACGGCGGCACCATTCACCACGCGGCCCGAGGCAACATTGGTCATGAGAACGCGAACCGAAACTTCGGCACGGCGTCCATTGCCAACTTCAGCGATGCGAGCGGCATAAACTTCGCCATGAACGATCTTGCCGACTTCCATCGCTTGACCGAGACGAATCAGGTCTCGCGTGGATTCCAGCGGGCCAACGAGGCCCAAATCTTCCATTTCACGATAAGCTCGATCCAGGGTTTCAATCTGGAACCGAGGATTATCCTCCATCACGTCCAAGATGGCTTGCGCCGCTTGAACTCCGAAGGCGTTATCTACGCCATTCTTGCCGACGAAATCAACGACGCCAACAGGTTCCCCTGCCGTTACCACTTGGGCATACGCCGTTCGCGGGGCCATTGCCACCGCCACGAAAGCTATCAGAAGTCCCCATAGGGCCAACCAACGCATCTTCAGATCCTTACGCTGTGTCACGCGTGCTCCTCGATCTCCCTGGTTTGGCTGATCAACTGAAACGGTAAAGCCGGTCCTGTTGAACATGCCAGGTGAGACTATAGCCGATACGTAGTGCGGCTTGCAACCTCATTGACCCCGTTTCGCACGATTCTCGCTCGATCAGCGCAAATTCGCGCTAAGAGAGGGGAGATGGACGTCCCTGAAGATCGTTGCGGGCAGAGTCCGCTAAACGCTCGACTACTTCGCGGACGGATTCAATGGGGCTGTTTGTTCGAATCACGGCGTCGGCAAACGCACATTTCGCTCGACTCGGCAATTGAGCCTGCAAAATCTGGTCCACGGCGCGCTCGTCGCCCAGGCGTTCCAGCAAACGGCGGCGCTGTTCCGAGGCCCGGCACGTCACCACCCAAATACGTTCGCACGCCCCGGTGAGGGCGGTTTCGACCAGGAGGGGGACTTCCACGGCTTCCGGCTGGCGCGCCAGAATTTCGTCCCAAATCAATTGGTGTAGTTGAAGGTTGAGCGCGCGGCGCAGGGCCGGCTCGGTGGCAAGCACTTCTCGCAGCGCCACCCGGTCATCTAAAGAAGGTAAGCCCAACGTGCGCGGAAGGTCGCGTTGGACTTCAGGTCGGGATCGGACCTCAGCGGCCACTTGATCGGCGCTGAGAGTGCGCCATCCCAGGTCTGCAAGGATTTGCAGGACAGTCGATTTTCCTTCGGCAATACCCCCCGTGACCGCGAGGGGCACGGGGGAATACGCCACGGCTTACTCGCCCTTCCCTTCCTTCGCGTCGTCGCCTTCGGCGTTGCGCAGCATGCCCTTCAGCATGCCCAGGCGTTCGCCGATGGTCGCACCGCCCGTCGGGGCGCGCGGAGTGGTCGGAGACGGTTCGAAATCTCCGCCACGGTGTCCACCGCCACGTCGGTTGTCGCGTCGGCCGCCTTGACCGCCTCGGTCGCCCGGCATGCGGTAATCCACGCCCGAACCGAAGGACGGCTTTTCTCGGAGGCTCAGCACCATGCGCCGGTCTTCCGGTCGGAGGTCAATCACCATCGGCTCAATATCATCACCGACGTTGATGGCTTCTTCGGCCTTCTTGATGCGCTGGTCGCTCATCTCGCTCATCGGCAAGAAGGCTTCAATCCCTTCCGGCAGTCGGATGAACGCACCGCTCTGCACCAGGCGGGTGACGGAGCACTTAATCTTTTGGCCGACCTTGTAGACATCGCGGACCGAGTTCCACGGATCCGGAAGCACTTGGCGCAGGCCCAGGCTGATGCGGCCACCGGACGGATCCAGCTTCAGCACCTTCACATTGATCGTGTCGCCCACCTTCAGCACTTCGCGCGGGTGGTCAATGCGCACCCAGCTCATTTCGCTGATGTGAAGCAGGCCGTCAATGCCGCCCAGGTCCACAAAGGCACCGTAGTCGGTCAGGCGGCGCACCGTGCCTTCCAGCACGTCACCAGCCTTGACGTCCGTGAACATCTTGTCGCGGACTTCCGCCTTGCTCTGGTCTTCGGCCACCTTGTTGGAAAGGACCACCTTCTTGCGCTCCTTGTCCACTTCGATGATCTTGACGACCAGCGTCTGACCCACAAACTTTTCAAGGTTGCGCAGGCGACCGTTGCCCACGTGCGTTGCCGGCACAAAGCCGCGCACGCCAATGTCGACCACCACGCCGCCCTTCACACGATCCACCACGGTGGCTTCGTAAGTGCGGCCTTCCTCGAAGGCGTCGAGAATTCCTTGCCACATGGCATCGAAATCGGCCCGCTTCTTCGAAACGATCGGGCTTCCTTCGGTGCTGTTGGTGCGCAGAACGATAACTTCGAACACGTCGCCGGTCTTCACCAGTTCGTTCGCGTCCGAGATGTTCGAATCGGTCAGCTCATTCAGAGGGATGATGCCTTCGGCTTTGGTGCCCAGGTCAACGAAAACGCGCTCCTTCTCTACCAAGATGACCTTGGCTTCCACACGGTCGCCCTTATTCAGGCGGCCAGCGCCAGCGGCCTCAGCCGCGGCTTCTTCGCCCGAGAACTCGGCGAGAGCGGCTTCGAAAAGCTCCGCATCGCTCGGTCCGCCGGCGGCAGGTTCGGTGGGGGTCGGGGCGACCGGCGCCACAGCAGCGGTCGGAGCGGGTTCGGCCACGGGGGCCGGTTCGGTGGGGGTCACTTCCGTCGCCGCAGCTTCGGGGGTTGCGACTGCTTCGTTCACCGCAGCCGTTTCGGCGGTCGGTTCGTCAGTCGTAGCAGTCGTCGTCAAGTCGTCGGTCATACCGGTGGTCATCATCCTCAGGCACCGCCAAGGGCAAGTGCGGGAGCTCAACTTTACCTCTTTTCTAAGGACAATGGGGAAGGTCGGACTTAGGGCGCATCCCGGGCCGTAAACTAGGCCCATGCGCAGAGCGGTCATTGACCTTGGCTCGAACTCGGTTCTGCTGGCCGTGGCCGAACATCGAGAGGGTCAGTGGCACCCCATTTATGAACTCTCCCAGGTGACCGGAATTGGCAAGGGCACCAAAGCCACCGGACGGCTGTGCACCCAGGGGGTCGAGGATTCATTGGCGGCACTCCGCACGGCCTTCCGGGATGCCGAAGCCCACGGCGCGCAACAGGTCGTGGCCGCCGGCACCATGGCTCTGCGCATGGCCACCGACACGCCCGAGTTCTTGCAGAAGGCCGCCGCCCAGGGCACACCTTTGCAAGTTTTGAGCGGAGATGATGAGGCCACCTTAGGGTTTATGGCGGTGGCCAATGACCCCCGTTTCGCCTCAGAAAGCCGCCTGAGCATGGTGGACCCCGGCGGGCATTCCACGGAATTGGTGACCGCCGACCGCACCGCCAACGGCTGGGAAGTGAAGTACCGCCACAGCTTCCCGGTGGGGGCGCTGGCCCTGCGCGAGGGCCCCCTGCGGGAGGAAGTCTGCTCCTTCCCCCAACTGATGGCGGCGGTGAAAGAACTTGATGCCACCATAGGGTTGGAGTACCGCCCGCACCAGTGCGGACATGTCGTCACGTTGGGGGCCACCGGCACCAACCTGATCTCCATCCGCCAGCAGCTGACGCACTGGGATCCTGAGGTTGTTCACGGCCAAGTGCTGGACTACGAAGAGATCAGCAAGGCCGTAACTTGGCTCGGCGGCATGACGCTGGAAGAGCGACGCGCTATCCCCGGCCTGGAACCCGGCCGGGAGCACACTTTGCACGCGGGGGCGCTTATCCTGGAGCGGTTCCTGTTTGCGCTTCACGCCCTCACCTGCACCGTCAGCGTGCGGGGCTGGCGACACGCCCTTCTGGAAGACGATCGTTACTTCATCTAAGTCACTTTAAGTAACATTCCGGCATGGATCGTCGGCAAGCGGGCAAGTGGCTGGCTATCCTCAGTGGCGTCGTCATTCTGGCGCTCGCGGGGCAGCTTCAGTTGCGGCAGCAAGCCCGAAGCCAACCGATCGACGCGCCCCAGCCGGTACAGATCGAGTGGATCGAAGTCTCTGTGCGGGGGCATGTGCGGAATCCCGGCCGCTACCAGATTCAGAAAGGCAAAACGCTGAGAGAGGTGCTCGCCCAGGCCAAACCCAGGGCCGGAGCCTTGCCGCCTTCCCTGCCCCTGGATGAACCGCTGGCGGATGGCACGGCCGTGGTCATCGAAGGCCCCGCGAACCCTTAGGGTCGTCGGAGCCGGTACGACTCGAACGCGCCCCCAGCGGTACCCGGGATCAACTCAATCTCGCCGCCGTGCGTGCGGATGGCCTCGGCCACTTGCGGCGTGATTCGCCCCGACCGCGTAAACAAGAGCGAATTGCCGGACGGCTGCGCATCCAAATCCTCGGCTTCCGAGGTCATCAGGACCACGCGATTCGCGTAGGCCACCATGGAGGGCAACGACGTTTGCTGGAGGCGGGCCTCGTAGACAATGCCTTCCTGCTTGGGCAATTGGTAGAGGACAATCGGTGCCCCCGGCAGAGCCCGCTTGGCCAAGCGAAGCTCATCGCGGGCCTCGAGTTGGCCGCTGGCACCGCCCCACCACACCAGGCCACCGGCCACCAGCGCGGTCACCACCCCAATGGTCCATCGGGCTTGGCCAGTCAGGCGCCGGAGATCACCTGGCCCCACGCTGATCGCGGCCACCATGGCCAGCGCCGGGAACGCGGGCAGGATGTAGTGCGGCAACTTGCTCTGCGAGATGCTGAAGAACACCGTCACCAAGACCAGCCAGCGGGCCGCGTAGCGGTAGTCGGCGCACTGCTTCCACAGCGTACGGCTGCGGATGGCCCGGAGGCTCCAAGGCAGGGCCGCGATCAAAAGGATCACCGGGAAGTAAATGGGGGTCATCCAGAACGGGGTGCGGTGGGCGGTGTCGCCCCCCAAGAAGCGGTTGACGTTCTGCTCGATCAAGAACTCCTGGACGAAGAGCTCGCGATTGACGAGATAGCACGGCAAGTACCAGGTGCAGATCACCGCCACCATCACCACGATGCCGCCCAGCCAGCCCCCGCGCCACGCGGGGCGCAGTTCCTTTTCGCCCAGGTATTGCCAGATGAGAAACGCCCCGAAGAATGCCAGCGTCACGGGCCCCTTGGCAAGCACCCCCATGCCCAGCCAGAACCCCGTGGCGACCCGGAACTTGGGCACCTCCAGACTCTTGAAGAACGTACTGAGCGCCCCCGCCAGGCACATCACAAAGAGGGCGTCGGGGGTCATCAGGTGCCCCATCACCACCGGGAGCAGCATGGACCCATAGATGAGGGCTACCACCCCCGCGCTCGGTTCACGGCCCGTGGCGGCCAGCCACCGGGTGAGAATCCAGGCCGTCACCATTGTCGCAACCCCGCTAGGCAAGCGCATGGCGAACTCAGGCGCAAAACTCCCGAAAAGCTGATAAGGAATCAAGGCCGCCCAGTAGATCAGGATGGGCTTCTCAAACCACGGCACCCCGTTGTAGAACGGCGTGATCCAGTCGCCTCGCCGGCTCATCTCCGAGACAATCGCCGCGTAAAAACCCTCGTCGAGGTCGAAGAAGGGTGGGATCCAAGTGCCCAGCAGCGGCAACAGCACCCACCACCACACCTGGCGGAAAGTGAGGGTCGGCGCGGCGGCCTCGGTCATAGCCTGGCAGTATGGCAGAGGGATAAATTTGCGCCCGCGACCCTTACCTTTCGCCAAATTTCCCCGTAGAATTAGGGAAGGAGCGGGGCATGCCACTTTTTGAATATCAGGCCATGGACGCCGAGGGCAAGCAACGGAGTGGCACCACTCTGGGCAAGTCTTTGGACGAAGCGCTGAAAAAGCTGCAAAACCAGGGCTTGATCGTCACGGGGCTGTCTCAGGCCACGGGCGGCCTGGATGCCACCCCGCCGCCGGGGGCGCGAGCCCGCGTCGAGCAACCTCGCGGTGCGGCGATCCCGGGGGTTATGCCCGGAGGACCGCAACCCGGAGATACGCCGCCTCCCCCGCCCCTGGATGCCCGGAATCCGGTGCGATCCTACGTCATTGGCGGCATGTTTGAGCACGTCGGTCTGCGGGATCTGATGTTCTTCTTCCGGCAGTACGGCACCATGCTGGGCGCGGGGGTGAACCCCGTGCAAGCCCTGCAAACCCTGAGCAACCAAACCACCAGCCGCAAGCTCAAATCCGTGTTGCAGGAGGGCTCGGCGCACGTGCGGGAGGGGCGTCCCTTCTCCGCCTGCATGCAGCGATACCCCGAGGTGTTTTCGCCTTTGGCCGTCTCCATGATTCGTGCCGGGGAGCTTGGCGGCACCCTGGAACACCAATGCTTCCACCTCGCGGACTATTACGAGCACGAGCATTCCATCGTTTCGCTCATCAAGAAGGAAACCTTCTATCCCAAGATGCTGGTGGTGGTGGCGATCATCATCATCGTCGGGGCGAATTTCATTATTCGCAGCGTGGTGGGCCAACCCACCTTTGCCATTAAGTCACCGTTTGAAAGCATCGGTTTTTACATTTTTGTTGTTGCACTCATTCTGGGGTTGCTTTTCTACAATCGCGTGTTCTCCAAGATCCCCGCGTTTCGAGAGACCATTGACCAGATTGCTCTCCGGATTCCGTACATCGGCAAGACCGCTCACGGCTTTGCCATGGCCCGTTTTGGGCGGGCGTTCGGGGCGCTCTACCGCTCTGGGATGAGCATGCCGGAAAGCACCCGCCTGGCCGCCGACGCGTGCGGAAACCTGGCCGTGCGACGTCAAATTTATCCGGCCTCCGAATGGTTAAAGGAAGGGATCGGCATCACCGAGGCCTGGGCGCGCACCGGCGCCTTCAACCAGATTGTGCTGGACATGACCGGCACCGGCGAGCAAACCGGCAACCTCGACCAGATGTTGCTGAAGGTCTCGGAGTACTACGAAGACGAAGGGCGCGTGCGTGCCAAGCAAGCCGCTCAAGTCTTGACCGTGGTGGTGATGCTCGTCGTGTTCATCTTTATCGGCATGATCGTCATCAACTTCTGGACGGGCTACTTCACAAAGATCTTCGAGTTTGCGGAGCCCTAAGATTTGCCCGATCATTACGAAGTTTTAGGCATTGACCGGGAGGCCGATGACGCGGCTGTCCGCCAGGCGTACCGTCGGCTTGCCCGCACCTATCACCCGGATGTGAACGACAGCCCGGAGGCGCGTGCCCAGTTCCTGGCCGTGCAATCCGCCTACGAAACTCTGAGCGAACCCCTCCGCCGCCAGGCTTACGACGCCCTCACCGCCCGCGACCACGAGCAGCGGCAAGCTGAAGAAATCCGGGAGCGGATGCGTCGCATCCGCGAACACCGCGAGGCCAAGGAAGCCGAGGAACTCCGCCGACGCGCCGAAGCCCGCCGCATGGACCACGTGAAGCCAACCCTGGATGAGCGCGAATACCGCGCCCTCCGCGCCGATGTGGACGAGATGCAAAAGCTGGCCAACCGGGGCGAGCTGGCCGCCGCCGCCTTACTTTCCAAAAGGATTCTCGAACTTGATCCGCGCCAGGCCGACGCTTATGCGGTGCAGGCTGACTTCGCCTTAGCTCAAGGGGATGTGCGCGCCGCCGCCACCGCCTACGCCTACGCCGCTCAGTTTGCCCCCGACAACGCGCTGTATCTGCGGCAGTACGAGGCACTCACCGTGGCCGCTGCGCGCGCCCCGCAAAGCCGGGTCGCCCGAGATGAACGCGCCGGACGCCCCCTCACTCTCGCCTTCGCCACCATTCTGGGGCTCGCCTGCTACCTGGCGCTGGCCCGAGAGCCCGCCCTCGTGCCGCAATTCGGCCCGCTCAGCGAGTGGACCGCCGGCGTGCTGATGGCCTTCGTCGTCAGCGGTTTTGCCCTGGGGCTGGCCGGGGCGTGGGGCGGCTATCTCAGCTCGTGGAGCATCAGCATGGAAAGCAGCGTCCAGCGGGTCGGTCCGGTGGTGTGGGTGCTCATTCTGGCGCCGTTCTCCTTCCCTCTTTGCGCGGCGGTGCAGTGGTGGTTTGCCTTCCGCCGCCAGGGGTGGTCGCACCCGGCTTTCCGGCTCATGATCCTGGTGATCTCCGGGCTCGGCATTCTGGCGGTGGGGGGTTTGCCTTCGGGTTGGGGGTTGGTCGGCCAGATGCTGCTGTGGGGCGGCAACGTGATGGGCATCGCCGCGCTCCTCGGGTGGGCCCTGGGGGATGTCCGGAACCGCGTTTGAGCGACCGGTAAACTCTGGCCTCGATGCCGAAGCGCTACTACCTGACCACACCCATTTACTATGTCAATAGCGTGCCCCATGCCGGCCACGCGCTGACAATGATGGTGTGCGACGCCACCAAGCGCCACCGTGAGCTGCGCGGGGAGGAAGTGGTGTTCCTGACCGGCACCGACGAGAACGGCACGAAGGTCGCCGAAGCCGCCGCTGCCGCCGGCGAGACTCCGCAAGCCTTCACCGACCGCATCAGCCAAGCCTTTGTAGAAGCCTGGCGCAAGCTCGATTTCCAGTACGACGACTTCATCCGTACCACCGAACCCCGCCACCACGCGGCCGTCCAGCGCCTTTTCGACATCCTCCGCGAGAAGGGCCACGTCTACATGGGCTCGTACGAAGGGTGGTACGACGTTTCCGCCGAAACCTTTGTGCGCGAAGCCGACCTGGTGGACGGCAAGAGCCCCGATGGCAACGAAGTGCGATGGGTGAGCGAGGAGAATTACTTCTTCCGACTCAGCGCATTTGGCGAGCCTTTGCTCGCTCATATTGAACAAAACCCCGAGTTCTTGCAGCCCGAAGGCCGCCGCAACGAAGTCATTTCGTTCATCAAGCAGGGCCTGCGAGACATGTGTATCACGCGCGCCAACCCGGGCTGGGGCATTCCTGTTCCGGGCGACGACAGCCGCGTGATTTATGTATGGTTTGACGCTCTTATTAACTATCTCGCCGCGACGGGATGGCCCGAAGCCGGCTGGGAAGACCTGTGGCCCTGCGACGTGCACTGGATGGCCAAGGAGATCTTTACGCGGTTCCACGCCACCCTGTGGCCCGCCATGCTGATGGCCGCCGACCTGCCCCTGCCGCGCACCGTCATCGCCCACGGGTGGTTCACGTTCGGTGAGGGCGGCAAGATGAGCAAGAGCAAGGGCAACGTCATCAACCCCGATGACCTCATCCAGAAGTTCGTTGAGGCCGGGTGCCAACCCGAGCTGGCCATGGATGCCGTGCGGTGGGTGCTGGCCCGCAGCGTGCCCTACGACAACGACACGAACTTCACCGAAGATTCGATTGAGCGGATTTACAACGCTGACCTCGCCAACGACCTCGGCAATGCGCTCAACCGGGCGCTGAATATGGCCCACAAGTTTGTGGGCGGCCAGATTCCGGATGCCGAACCCGAAGCCGACCTCGTGGCCGCCATCAGTGATGCCAAAGCCAAGGTTGCCGATGCCTTTGATCGTCACCGGATTGACGAAGCCGCCGACGGCGCCATTGGCCTCGTGCGCTTCCTCAACAAGTACATCGACACCCGCGCCCCGTGGGCCCTGGCCAAGAGCGAAGACCCGGCATTGGGGGCCGTGATGCTCTCCATTCTGCTCGGCCTGCGCGCCAGCGAGGCCCTGGTGCGGCCGTTCATCCCGCACGCCGCCGACGCCATGGCCAAGCAGCTCAACCTCGTCCCGCTCACGGATTACGACGCGATTGGCGCCCCCGCCAGCCTCCCCGCGGGCACCAAGCTCAACAATCCAGAGCCGATGTTCCCGCGCCTAGAGCGCGCCAAGCCGGAACCCAAGCCCGCTGCCGCCCCGGCGGAGAAGGCCGAAAAGAAGGAGAAGCCGAAGCGCGGCCTGCCCGAACCCGCCCCCGAAGTCAGCATTGATGAGTTCTTCCGGTTCGACCTGCGCGTGGCGCGGATCATCGAAGCCGAACGCGCCGAAGGAAGCGACAAGCTGATGAAGCTGCAGGTGCGGGTGGGCGACATCCAGCGCCAGATCGTGGCCGGCATCGCCAAGCAGTACGCCCCCGAGGACCTCATCGGCCGCCAGGTGGTGGTGGTGTTCAACCTCAAACCCGCCAAGCTGATGGGCCTGGACAGCCAGGGGATGATCATGGCTGCCGACGGCCCGGATGGCGGCGCCATCCTGCTGGAACCGGACAAGGAAGCCCCCGAAGGCTCCCGCGTTCACTAAGCGAACGCTCAGATCTCCACGCCGTGCATCCACTCGATGCCGGCGGGGGTCACCAGCGCCAGGTCGAACCTCAGCTCGTGTTCTTGCAGTTCGTGCGCGGCTTGATACGCCTCGGCGGCCTGGCGCAGGCGGCGACGCTTGGTGGGGGTCAGGCTCTCCAGGGCGGCCGTGAGCCCCGCCGCGCGCTCTTTCACTTCCACCACTACCAGGGTGTCGCCCTCCAGGGCCACCAAGTCCAGTTCCCCGCCGCCCCCGCGCCACCGGCGGGTCAGCAGGGTGTAGCCCCGGGCCAGAAGCTCGGCGGCCGCGCGGTCTTCGGCGGCCCGGCCTACGGATTGAGGACCAGACATCCTTGCAGTTCCGCCTGCCGCACGGGCGCAAAGGATCGGCGGTGAATCGGGCACGGGCCGTAGCGGTTCAGCGCCTCCAAGTGGGTGGGGCTGGGGTAGCCCTTGTGCTTTTCGAATCCGTACTGCGGCCAGCGCCGTCCGGCGGCGACCATATAGGCGTCGCGCTCCACCTTGGCCAATATGCTGGCGGCGGCAATGGCGGCGTGGTGCCGGTCGCCCTTGACGATGGCCCGCCCCGGCAAGGCCAGCCCCAAGGGCACCCGGTTGCCGTCAATGGCGGCGCGTTGGGCGGATTTTTGGATGGCGGCCACGGCTCGGCGCATACCCTCTTCGGTGGCGCCCAGCACGTTGTAAGTGTCCACGTCGTCGTGGGTCATCGCCACCACGTGGAAGGTGGCCTCCGCGCGGATGCGGGCGGCCTGGTTTTGGCGCTGGCGTTCGGTCAGGACCTTGCTGTCGCCCAACCCCGTGAGGTCGAACCCGGGGGGCAGCCACACTGCCGCGACGACGACCGGACCGGCGAGCGGACCCCGCCCGACCTCGTCCACGCCCAGTTCGTCCTCAAACCATTCCATTGTTCTTCACCAGACGCACCGGGTTCGCGCGAGGATTCAGGCGCCGAGCCGGGCAGTCCCGGTGGCCTCACGCGTGCGCGCCAATTCGTCTATACTCTAGCCCACGCGGCGGATATAGCTCAGGGGTTAGAGCGCCTCACTGTGGCTGAGGAGGTCGTGGGTTCAAGACCCATTATCCGCCCCAAATTTCCCTTATTCGTCCGTCGGCATCTGGTCGGCGGAAGTTGCCCCACCCACGTTACGTGCCCGGTCCTTGGCCGCCTGCTGCACGCCACCACCGCCAGCCCCCTGCAGGGCTTCGGGATTCTGCACCGGAGCCAAACCGCCCGCGGCACTCGGCATCACGCCCACGTTGCCCTGCGAACTATCGGCGGACGAGGTGGCCCCACCCGCCTCAGCCCCCGGCGCGGCGGCTGACGTCGAATCCGGTGACGTCGTAGATTCATCGGCGGCGGGCGGCGTGCAACCCACCAAAGCGAAAGTCAAGGCGAGGAGGAAGAGCCCGTACCGCATGGCCGCATGATACATCACCGGCGACCTGTTTCGGCCCTACGCGGGGGATGACACAACCCGCCCTGACATGTCATCATTTGTCTACCTATCATGTCGGAACGCACCCGCGCCCAAGAACCCCTGATCGAGCCTGCCGCCAAGGCGGACCAGATCGTGGTGCACGGGGCCCGGGAGAACAACCTCAAGAACATCAGCATCTCCATCCCGCGGAACAAGCTGGTGGTGGTCACCGGCCTCAGCGGCTCCGGCAAGAGCAGCCTGGCGTTCGACACCATCTTTGCCGAGGGCCAGCGCCGCTACGTGGAGAGCCTCAGCGCCTACGCCCGCCAGTTCCTTGGGCAGATGGACAAGCCCGACGTGGACCACGTGGAAGGCCTCTCCCCCGCCATCTCCATTGACCAAAAGAGCACCAGCCGCAACCCCCGCTCCACGGTCGGTACCGTCACCGAAATTTACGACTACCTGCGCGTGCTCTATGCCCGCGTGGGCATCCCCCACTCCCCCGCCACCGGTCTGCCCATCAGCCGCCAAACCCCAGATGAGATCGTGGACCGGGTGCTGGCCTACCCCGAGGGCACCCGCTTGCAAGTCCTTGCCCCCATCGTGCGCGGCCGCAAGGGCGAATACAAAAAGGAGATCAAGGAGATCGCCTCGCAGGGTTTTGTGCGCGTGCGAGTGGACGGCGAGATTTACGAAATCAGCGACGACATCCCGATGGCCCGCTACGAACAGCACACCATCGAGGTCGTCATTGACCGCATCGTATTGAAGGAGGGCGTGCAACGGCGCCTCACCGAGAGCGTGGAAACCGCCCTCAAGCTTGGTAAGGGGCTGGCCGTCCTCACCATCCAAGAGCCCGACGCCCCCGAACCCCGCGAGGAAGTCTTCAGCGAGCACTACGCCTGCCCCGTTTCCGGCTTCACTCTGCCCGAGCTTGAACCCCGGATGTTCTCGTTCAACTCGCCCTACGGCGCGTGTCCGGAGTGCACCGGCCTCGGCACCCGCACAGAGTTCGACCCCGACCTCATCATCACCGACCCCACCCTGCCTCTCCGCGATGGCGCCATCCGCCCGTTCGTCTACAAGAGCGGCGAAACCAAGGAGTGGTGGCCGGAAGTGCTGGACGCCCTGGGCCGCGCCATCGGATTCGACGCCAGCCTGCCGGTGAGCGAGATCACCGAAAACCAGATGCAGTACGTGTGGCATGGCCACGACGACCCGCTGGTGGTGCAGATGAAGTACGGCAAGGGCACCCGCACTTTCACCACCGAATGGAAGGGCGTCATCGCCATCCTCCGCCGCAAATGGGACAGCACCGAGAGCGAGTGGGTGAAGAACGACCTGGGGCAATACATGAGCACTCGCCCGTGCCCCGTGTGCCAGGGCCAGCGTCTAAAGCCCGAGAGCCTGACCGTCTTGATTGACGGCAAGACCATTTCTCACATCGCCGCGATGAGCGTAGGGGACGCGCTGTCGTTCTTCCGGTCGTTGCCCGAGCGACTTTCCACCCGCCAGTGGGCGATTGGGGAACGCGCGGTCAAGGAGATCACCGAGCGACTGCACTTCCTCGACAACGTCGGGTTGACCTATCTGACCCTCGACCGCAGCGCCAACACCCTAGCCGGCGGCGAAGCCCAGCGCATCCGCCTGGCCACCCAGATCGGGAGCGGCCTGATGGGCTGCCTTTACGTGCTGGACGAGCCCAGCATCGGCCTGCACCAACGCGATAACGCCCGGCTGATTGAGACCCTCAAGCGCCTGCGCGACCTCGGCAACACCGTGCTGGTGGTGGAGCACGACGAAGACACCATGCGCGCCGCCGACTGGCTGGTGGACCTCGGCCCCGGCGCCGGCGAGCACGGGGGCTACGTGGTGAACGAAGGCCCCTACGAAGAGTTCATTCAGCGCGATTCGCCCACCTCGCTCTACATGAGGGGGGACAAGAAGATTGAAGTCCCGGCCCAGCGCCGAGAGCCGCGAGCACCGGAACCCGGCGGGCCGGGCTGGCTCAGCCTCTACGGAGCCACCGGTCACAACCTCAAGGGCGTGGACCTCCACATCCCGGCGGGGTGCTTCGTCAGCGTCACCGGAGTGAGCGGCAGCGGCAAATCCACGCTCATCCAGGACACCCTGCACCCGCGCCTAATGTTCGAACTCTTCGGCACGCGCAGTGCGTGGGAACACCACCGCGAAATCCGGGGCGTGGACCAGTTCGACAAGGTGATTGACATAGACCAATCGCCCATCGGGCGCACCCCTCGCAGCAACCCGGCCACCTACACGGGCACGTTCGACCTCATCCGAGCCTTGTTCGCCTTGGCCCCCGACGCCAAGATGCGCGGCTACACCCAGGGGCGGTTCTCGTTCAACGTGAAGGGCGGCCGCTGCGAAGCCTGCCGAGGCGACGGCATCATCAAGATTGAAATGCACTTTTTGCCGGACGTCTACGTGCCGTGCGAGCTGTGCAAGGGCAAGCGCTACAACCGCGAGACGCTGGAAGTGCGCTACAAGGGCAAGACCATCGCCGACGTGCTGGAGATGACGATTGAGGAAGCCACCGAGTTCTTCGCGCCCATCCCCAAGATCCACCGCAAGCTGGTGACGCTGCTTGATGTCGGCCTCGGCTACATCCGCATGGGGCAGCCCGCCACCACCCTCTCGGGGGGCGAGGCCCAGCGCGTCAAGCTGGCCGAGGAACTGAGCAAGCGCGCCACCGGGCGCACGCTCTACATCCTGGATGAACCCACCACGGGCCTGCACTTCGAGGACGTGAACCGCCTGCTCACCGTGCTGCATCGGCTGGTAGAAGGCGGCAACACCGTGGTGGTGATTGAACACAACCTGGACGTCATCAAGACCTCCGACTGGGTGATTGACCTCGGGCCAGAGGGGGGCAGCGGAGGTGGCACCTTGCTGGTGGCCGGCCCGCCCGAAGCCATCGTCGCCCACCCGACCTCGCACACCGGCCGGTTCCTCGCCCCGCTCTTGGAGCGAGATCGCGTGCCAGTGGCGTAACGAAGTTACTTGGTGACCAAGACCGTCGTCAGCACCTTCGGGCGCTGGCGCGTCTTGGCCTGCAGAACCTTGCGAACTTGCTGCTCGATGGTCGCACGGAAGTAATCGGTCTCCTGCATCTCAAATTCCGTCAGGCGACCAATCGCGCCGCGCAGCATGTCCTGGATCTCCGGCACCACGTCGTCGCCGCCGCACACCCCGTGGGCTTCCACGTGCGGGTTGGCCACCATCGTGCCGTCGCGGTCCACGGCCAGGGTCACCATCACAATCCCGTCGTGCGCCATCTGCTGGCGCGCCCGTAGCTCTTCCACTTCAATCGGGCGGCCCTCGTTCTGGTCAATCATCACCTCGCCAGTGGTCACGGGCTTGCCCAGCCAGGCCTTCTGCTCGTCCAGTTCCAGCGGGTCGCCGTTGTCCAGCACAAAGATGCGGTGGGGGGCGTGGCCCATGGCCAGGGCCATCTCCTTGTATGCCTTTTGGTGCAGGGGCTCACCGTGCACCGGAGCCAGATAGAACGGCTTGGTGAGCGTGATCATTGTCTTCAGCTCGTCCTGGTAGCCGTGGCCGCTGGCGTGGATGGGGGTGGGGGCATCGGTAATCACGTTCGCGCCGCGCCGCACCAAATTGTTGATAACCCGGTTGATTTCGCCCTCGTTGCCAGGGATCGGGCGGGTGCTGAAGACGATCGTGTCGCCTTCGTGCACCTTCAGGCGGCGATACTCGCCCCGCGACATCTGGCTGAGGGCGGCGTTCGGTTCGCCCTGGCTCCCTGTCAGCAGAACCATCAGTTGCTCGGGCGGGTAATCGCTCATTTCGTCCATCGAAATCAGCGTTTCGCGCGGGAACCGCACGTATTCCATCTGCCTCGCCAGGTTCAGGGTCTGTTCCATGCGACGGCCCATGATGACGACCTTGCGGCCAAACTCGTGGGCGATCAAAATCGCCTGCTGCATCCGGTGCAGGTGGCTACTAAAGGTGGTAATCAGCACCCGCCCCCGCGCCCCGGCCACCAGCGGCCGCAGGCCCTCGGTCACCGCGCTCTCACTCAGGCCCCAGCCCGGCGTGGTGGCGTTGGTGGAGTCGCTGACGAGCAGCAGCACACCCTCCTGCCCCAACTCAATCAGCCGCGCCATGTCGGTCAGTTGCCGGTCCACCGGCGTGAAATCGAACTTAAAGTCGGCCGTAAACAGCACAATTCCGTGCTGGGTGCGGATGGCCAGGGCGCAGGTTTCGGGGATGGAGTGCGTCACGCGTACAAACTCCACTTCCAGGTCGCCCGCCGGCACCTTGGCGCCGGGCTTCACTTCCACCATCTTGGGCATCGGCCCCTTCCAGCGGTCGTCCAGGCGCAGTTCAATCAGGGCCAGCGTGAGCTTGGTGCCGTAGATCGGGCAGCTGATGTGCGGCAGCAAGAACGAGATCGCCCCGATGTGGTCCTCGTGCGCGTGGGTGATGAACAGCCCCTTGATCCGATCCTTGTTCTCGATGAGATAGGTGAAGTCGGGGATGACGATATCCACCCCGTACTGCTCGGCGTGCGGGAAGGAGATGCCGCAATCAATGACGATGAGATCGTCGCCCTGTTCAAGTACCGTACAATTCTTTCCGATTTCGCCGGCCCCGCCCAGGGGGATCAATCTTAAGTCGCTCATTGGAGCGAAGGATACCGGCGAGGCTAGTTCAACTCTCGCCAACCGGCGGCCCACCGGAGGCCCCGTCTGAGCATCTTGGCGGCCATTTCGTTGTCGAAAACGTTGGGGTGGTGGCCCAGCGAGCAGTAGAAAATCCGGCCTCGGCCGTACTGCTTGGTCCACGTCACGGGCATGCGGCAGCGCTGCTTGCCGTGCGGCCCGGGGGCCGCCGCCTGCGGGAACGTGCTGTAGGCCAGCACCTTCACCGCCGGGTCCACGTGCATGTAGTACTGCTCGGTGGCGACCTCAAATTCGGTCAGACCTTCCGTGATGGCGTGGCGGCGCGGACCGATGTGGATGAGGTGCCGCAGGCCATCGTTGCCCGGGTGCGCCACAAACTGGCCGCCGGTCATGAACTGCCACTCGCTATCCTCGCGGAAGGCGTCGCACATGCCGCCGTGGCAACCGGCCACGGCCACGCCCCGCTTGGCGACGGCTTCATAGACCTTGCTGGCGTTCTCGCCCAGCCCCGGCCCCATCGTCCAGTGGGGGACAAAGAGGTCGCCCTTGCGGTACTTGGCGATGCGGTCCATCTGGGCAAGGTCTTCCATCACTTCGACCTCGAATCCATCGGCGGTGAGCCAGGAGCGGTAGAGGTCAGCGAAGGCACCGGGGTGGTGGCCATCCCACCCTCCGGCAAGCACGAGTGCGCGCGGCATGGGTTCGGTCTTACCCGGTGGGCTCGTCAAGAAGTGCGGCCGTTTGTCTCATCAGTTTTTCTTGGAGATAAATGAAGATGAGGATGAGAATTGAAAAGACGACGAAAAGCCATATTGCTTGATCCATATCCTGCAGTCTGGCTAAATTGCTGCCTAGAAGCGGGAAGAGGCCAAAGCACAGTCCTCTAAAAAGGCCATTCGTATACTGAAGGTTCTCCCTTAGCTCACGCAAGGTCATCGATTTACGAAAATGAGCTGCAAACGCTTCAAAGGCCCAAAAGAAAAGTGAGCCAAGACATGCCACCCAGCCCGCATAATTTCCGATGATAAGAAGCACAGCACCAATTGCAAAAGGAACCAGGCACCAATAGAAAACCCTGTGCATATGCGAATTCAAGATTTCTTGAAGCTCCAGGTTGGTCGAACTTTGCTTTCTGCGCATTGGATGGCTCCAGTGACGAGTGATTTAGGCGAACCTTACCCCGGCTCGCCGACTCGAGATGGCGAAGTTTTGCGCATAAAGATGCCATCGAGCACCAGCAGCGCCAACCCCTGCGGCATGATTTCCATACCCGTCACCCAGACATCCCGGTACTCAGTTGACAAGACCAAAGTCAGCCCGACGGCGATGTACATGACGTTGAGCCCCTGATTGAAGGCTAAGAACTCCCGGAACTTCTGGTAGCTCGCCGGCGGCTTCCCTTTCCAACTGAACGCGACGATGGCAAGGTTTACCAATGCCCAGCCCGCGGTCATGCCCCCCACCGAACTCCGTAATGCGAAGAGCAGAATGATCCCCGCCGCAAGTGATGAGCCGGACCAAACGGCCAGCCGCCGCAAGTGCGCCTTCAGTTCGCGGGCAACGAGTTCCACCGCCTTAGTTCCCCAGGCGAACCTGGTTCTCCGTCAGCCCCTCATCCGTCACATCGCGGTAGAAGCAGCTGCGGAAGTTCTCGTGGCACGCGGCCCCCACCTGCCGGATCTGCATCAGCAGGCAGTCCTGGTCGCAATCCACGCTCAGGCGCACCACCTCCTGCGTGTGCCCGCTCGTTTCGCCCTTCACCCAAAACGATTGGCGGCTACGGCTCCAGTACGTCGCTCGGCCCGTTTCCAGCGTGCGGCGCAGGCTCTCGGCGTTCATCCACGCCATCATCAGCACGTCGCCGTTGTCCGCATCCTGGGCAATCGCGGGGATCAACCCGTTGTTATCGAACTTCAAACCTTCAATCAGACCGGCGGGAACAGAAATCATGACAGGAGTTTACCGACGCCGCCCGAAGCCGACCCGGTATCCTACGCTCAACCGTGGAGGAGACCCCTTCGACATCTTCAGCCCCCACCCGGCCCGTGCGACCGCCGGGCGCGAGTTGGGGAATGGCCCTGGCCACCATCACCTTCGTCATTGGCGTGGGGTTGGTCGTGCTCACCTTCTGGCAGGCCTACCAAGTCTTCACCACGCCCGCGGCCGCCGTGGTCGGCGCGGATAAGAACGGTCAGCCCGTGCAACTCCAGGGCATTGTGGATGGGGTGGGCAACACCGTGACGCGGGTCATTCTTTTGCTGCTGATGGCCGGCCTGGGAAGCATTGTGGCCACCCGGGGGATTCGACTTTTCGAAGCCTGTTTGGGCGCGCCCCTGGATCATGGACCCAAGGCTTAGAGACCTCCTCAGCTACGGGCCTCCGCCGGGCGTCAACTACCCGTTACCCCTGGATCGAACACCTGAGCGGGTGGCGCAAGTCCACGGCCTGCTCGAGGTCGAGTGTCTGGAAGGGTTCGATTCTCCGCTCAAAATTGCCATGCTCAGCCGGGCGCTGTGCGACCAACCCGAGGGCCTTCCGCCCGTTGCCGCCCTGTGCGTGTATCCAGCCTTCGTGCTGGCCGGGCAGGGGGCGCTGGGGGGCCGGGGCGTACGCCTGAGCACCGTGGCCGGGGGCTTCCCGCACGGCCTCACCACCTTGGAGGCCGCCACCATCGAAGTCGCCACCTGCGCCGCCATGGAGGTGGACGAAATCGAGGTTGTCATCCCCCGCTACATGGCCCGTAGCAAGGACTGGATGGCCCTGAGCGGATGGATCAGCGAACTGCGCGAAGCCGCCCACACCTGCACCTTCAAGGTCACCATCAGCGCCGGGGAATTGGCCAACCGCCTGACCATCTATCGCGCCACGATGTGCGCCCTGGTGAACGGGGCCGAATTTGTGAAGACCTGCACCGGCAAGGAATCGGACGTGGTTTCGCCGGAAGTGGTGGAGCCCATGCTCCACGCCCTCGCCGACTGGCACAACGAAACGAACGTCCCCCGGGGGCTGGTGATTGGCGGCGGGGTGGAAAGCTTTGCCGACGCCGCGCCCTACCTCTCGCTGGTGCAGCAAATCCTTGGCGATGGCTTCTTGCAGCCGTCGCGCTTGCGGTTCAGCTCGGTGGGGTTGGTGGACGACCTGCGCGGCTCGTAGCTCAATCTCGAGTCGGCGCCGCCGTGACTTCCAGCATCCGGCGCAGGGCCACGCGCGCCCATTCGGCCACGGCATCGGGCACCCGAATCTGGTTCACCACTTCGCCTGCCACCAGCCGCTCCAGCACCCAGCACAAGAAGGTGGGGTGGATGCGATACATGGTGCTGCACGGGCAGATTTGATCATCCAGGCACACCACAGTGCGGTCCGGAAGCTCGTTGGCCAAGCGGCGGACGAGGTTAATCTCCGTCCCGACGGCCCACACGGAGCCCGGCGCCCCGGCCGTCACGGCCTTGATGATGTATTCGGTGCTGCCCGCATCGTCGGCGGCCTGCACCACGTCCAACGTGCATTCCGGGTGGACGATCACACGCACATCCGGGTGCGCGGCCCGGGCCGCATCAATCTGCTCCACCGTAAAGCGCTTGTGCACGCTGCAGTGGCCCTTCCACAGCAAGAATTTGGCCTCGCGCAGCCGCTCGGGGGTGTTGCCGCCGTAGGGGCGGAATGGATCCCACACTACCATGTCCCGCTCGGGGTCGAACCCCATGCGCCAGGCCGTGTTGCGCCCCAGGTGCTGGTCGGGGAAGAAGAGCACCTTCTCGCCCTGCGTCAGCGCCCATTCCAGGGCTTGCCGGGCGTTGGTGCTGGTGCACACGGTGCCGCCGTGCTCACCCACAAAGGCCTTGAGGTTCGCGGCGCTGTTGATGTAGGTGACGGGCACCACCGCGTTGGCCCCTCGGGGCTGGGCGGGGTCGGCGTGGGCGCTGAGCGGGGCGGCGACATCCCCCAGCACCTCGCTGATCTGCCGCCAGGCGTTGCGCACCTGAAAGATGTTGGCCATATCGGCCATGCTGCAGCCCGCCGCCAGGTTGGGCAGGATGACAATCTGGTTGTCGGGGGTCAGGATGTCGGCGCTTTCGGCCATAAAGTGCACGCCGCAAAAGACGATGAACTCGGCTTCGGGGTGCAGGTTGGCGTCCTTGGCCAGCTTGTAGCTGTCGCCCCGGTAGTCCGCGTGGACGATGATCTCATCCCGCTGGTAGTGGTGCCCCAGGATCACCAGGCGCTTGCCCAAGGCGGCCTTGGCCGCGCGGATGCGGGCGGCGGCCTGCTCATCCGTCAGTTGGGCGTATTCGGTCGGGAGGGGAGCCTGGTACATCGGGCGAACCTGCGCTACTTGAGTATACGGCGCGCCCGGCGGTGGCGGTCCCGGGTGCCTAGCCTAACTTCCGTTTCAACTCGCTCAGAACAACTCGCGCAGCGGACCCGTGCTATCGCCCAGCCTCTCCACCGGCACACCCACGCGCCCCAGCATCGAAACGTACAGATTGCTCATCGGCGTGCCCTGCTGATACACCAGGTGCCGCCCGGTGCGCAGTGTCCCCCCGGCGCGCCCCGCCACAATCGTCGGCAGGTCGTCGTGGTTATGGCGGTCGCCGTTGCTGATCCCCGCCCCGTACACCAGCATGGTGTTGTCCAGCAGGGTGCCGTCGCCATCCTCGGTGGTGGCCATGCGCTCCAGGATGTATGCCAGTTGCTGGGTGTGGAAGATGTCAATCAGCTGCTTCTTCCGCACCTTGTCCGGGTCGTTGCCGTGGTGGCTCACGTCGTGGTGCCCGTCGCCGATGTTCAGCTCCGGGAACGGCCGGTTGCTGCCATCGTTGGCCAGCATAAAGGTGCAAATGCGGGTGAGATCGCTCTGGAACGCCAGCACCATCATGTCGCCCAGCAGACGGATGTGCTCGCCCCGGTCGCGGGGGATGCCAGGGGCCGGCGCGGGGATGCCTTCGCCCATCAGCGAGCGGTTCTCGGTTTCCGCGCGGGCAATGCGCCGCTCGATGTCGCGCACTCCATCCAGATATTCGTCCAGTTTCTGCTGGTCGCGGGTGCCCAGCCGCCCCCGCAGGGCATCGGCGTCCTCCATCACAAAGTCGAGGATGCTGCGCCGGTGCGCCATGCGCCGCTCGCGGCTCACCGCATCGGCCACCTCATCCCCGGTGCCGAACAGCCGCTCGAACACCGCGCGCGGGTTCACTTCCTTCGCCACGGGGGTGCTTTCGCTGGCCCACGAGACGCTGCTGGAATACGCGCAGGAGTAGCCACTGTCGCAGTTGCCCGCCATGGCCCCGCGCTCGCACCCGATTTCGAGCGAGGCAAAGCGCGTCTGCTTACCAATGAACTGGGCAGCCACTTGGTCGGCGCTGATCCCGGCGCGGATGTCGCTCCCGTCGGTCTTCTTGATGTGCACGCCGGTCAGCCAGGTGGCGGTGCTGCGGGCATGGTCGCCGGGGCCGTCGCCCAGGGCGTTCGCGTTGTGCTGGTCCAGGCCGGTCACCACGTTCAGGTGCTGCTTCACCTTGTCCAGCGGCCGCAGGATGGGGGGCAAATCATTCAGCACGCCGGAGGCCGAAGGGCGCCAGGCGTCCATGTTCGCCACACCGTTGGGCACAAAAAGATAGGCCATGCGCACCGGGCGGGCGGGGGCACTCACCGCCAGCACGCTGCGGGGGGCAAGACCTTCGAGGAACGGAACGGCCATTGCCACCCCCATCCCTCGCAATACCGTGCGGCGGCTGACTTCGCGCATACCTCTAGTTTATCGGGTTTTTGCGCGTTTTCGTTCTTGGTTTTGTTCATTTTGCGGGGCGGGCAGGGGCGAGGTAACGTTCGGGGCGTTATGCGGATTCGGTACTACGCCACGCTGTGGGCCCTGGGCGGTGACCTGGATGCCCGCCTCGCCGCCGTGAAGGCCGCCGGGTTTGAAGGCTTTGAAGACTGGGTGCGCCCCCACGCCGAACTCCGCCCCGTGGCCGAGAAGCACGGCCTGGCCTACCGCGCGATGGTGGGCGGGGACGAGCCGGACGCCTTCCGGCGCGGGCTGGATGAAGCGTTCGATTGCCAGTGCACGGGCGTCACCGTCCACGCCGGACGCCCCTGGATGCGCGGGCAAGAGGCCGTAGATTTCCTCGGTCGGCTGGTGGAGATTGCCACGCCCTACCCCTTCCCGGTGGACTTTGAGACGCACCGGGGCCGCTTGCTCTTTGAACCGCTGAGTACGGCGGATTTGCTGAAGGCGCTGCCCGATTTGTGGCTGTGCGCGGATTTCAGTCACTGGACGGTGGTGACCGAGAGTCGCCTGGGCGGCTACGTGGAGGCGCTGAACCTGGCCATCGGCCGCACGCGGCATATTCATGCGCGGGTGGGGTTCGAAGAAGGCCCCCAAGTGCCCGACCCCCGCGTGCCGATGTGGGCGGATTACGTGACCCTGCACGAGGGGTGGTGGGACAAGATCCGGGAGGCGGCCAGCGCCCGGGGGCAGGCGGAACTGGGGGTGGACCCGGAGTTCGGGCCGGCGCACTACCAGTGGACCGACCCCGCCACCGGCCACCGCCTGGCCGACCCGTTCGCGGTGGCGCAGTGGATGCGGGATCGACTGGCAAAGCGCTGGGCGTAATCCCGCCCCGCGCTGCCTAACTGAACTTCAGATGTCGTCCTGGTGGATACGGACCATGCAGATGGCGGTCCACTCCTGGTCGCCGTCGTCATAGTTGATGTGGATGGCCTGGCCCACGGCCTCGCTCACCTTGCCTGGGTAGTAGGTTTTCCCGGCCTGCCAGCGGCTGTACACCCGCGTGCCCACCCGGATCGAGAGGTCACGGACTTCGTTCAGCCCCACCGCCGAGCGGTCGCCGTCATCGAACTGCACCACAACCTGGCCCCCGCTCATCCCGACGATGGTGCCGGGATACCACCACACCTTTTCCACCGGCCATTGGGCCAGCACGCGATCCCCTACATTGGGCATGCAGAGAGATTACTGCACGATGTCCTAAAATTCAACGACCACTTGCACGCGCCCATCACCGCTAGGCGAAAGGAGCCCCGCCCCCACGCCGCCCGCGCCAAAATGAAACCATGACCCCCGACGCGATCTTGGATCACCTCCGCCGCAGCCCCCGCCGAGGCCTGGCCCTGCGCCTGGACGCCATGAACTGGCTGAACAAGCTCGACGGCTACGACTGGTCCGGCATCTACACCCTGCACGGTGACCTCCTCCACCTGGATGCCTACGTGGGCACCCCCACTGACCACACGGAGATCCCGGTGGGGCGCGGGGTGTGCGGCACCGCCGTGGCGGAAAACCAGAACCAAGTCATCCCCGACGTGCGCGAGCTGAGCAACTACCTGGCCTGCAGCCTGGAAACCCGCGCCGAACTCGTCGTGCTCATCCGCCGGGACGGCCAGATCCTGGGGCAGATTGACATTGACAGCCACACCACCGACCGGTTCCAGCCCGAGGACGTGGCGCTGCTGGAAGCCATGGCCGAAATCCTGGCCGAACGCTGGGAAGATTAAAGATTCGCCCCAGAAGGTCACGGCGGCACAACCAAGCCCCGCCGGGCGGCGTAGAACCGAATATGGATGTGTATCCCATCCTCTCGCGGCTGGTAGCCCCCACCGAACTGCACGGCATGACGGATGCCGAGCTCCAACAAGTCGCGAACGAGGTGCGGCAAGCCATCCTCGATCAAGTCAGCCAAACCGGCGGTCACTTTAGCAGCAACCTCGGCACGGTCGAACTCACGGTGGCGCTCTACGCCACCCACAGCCTCCCGCCGGACGTGGTGGTGTGGGATACCGGCCACCAGGCGTACCCCCACAAGCTGCTGACCGGGCGCCTGCCCCGCTTCCCAACCCTGCGCAAGCACAAGGGCCTGAGCGGCTTCCTCAAGCGGGACGAACACGAACTCGATAACTTCGGCGCGGGCCATGCGGGCACCGCCATCAGCGCTGCGCTGGGCTTCGCCCGGGCCCGGGACACGCTCAAGCAGGACCACCGCGTGGTGGCCATCACCGGCGACGCGGCCATTGCCAGCGGCATGAGCTGGGAAGCCCTGAACCACGCCGGCATTGCGAACACCGACATCACGGTGGTGCTGAACGACAACCGCATGTCCATCGCCCCCAATGTGGGCGCGCTGAACCGTTACTTCAACCGTCTGCGTTCCCGCCCGGATCTGCAGGCCGCCGCCCGCCGCGCCAAGGACCTGGTACAACGCTTGCCCGGCCCCGCCCCGCGCCTCGCCGCCGGGATGCGCCACGGCCTGACCCACTACTTTGCGCCGGAAGAAACCGGCACCCTCTTTGAAGAGATCGGGTTTGAATACATCGGCCCGGTGGACGGCCACGACCTGCCGATGCTGCTGGAAATCTTCCGCAACGTGCGGCAACTGCCGGGGCCGGTCTTTGTCCACGCCCTCACCGTGAAGGGCAAAGGGTACGAGAAGGCCGAGGAAGACGCCCGCACCTGGCACGGGGTGGGTCCATTCGATCTGCAAAAGTGTGAACTCACCGCCAAGAGCGGCGGCCGCCCGGCGTACACCTCGGTGTTCGGCGATGCGCTGAGCGAACTCGCCCGCCGGGATGAGCGGGTGGTGGCCATCACCGCCGCCATGCCCGACGGCACCGGCCTGACGGAATTTGCCAACGAGTTTCCGGATCGGTATTACGACGTCGGCATTGCCGAGCCGCATGCGGTCACTTTTGCCGCCGGTCTAGCCGCCGGGGGCGTCAAGCCGTTTGTGGCCATCTACAGCACGTTTATGCAGCGGGCCTTCGACCAAATCGTGCACGACTGCGCCCTGCAGCACCTGCCCGTGCGGTTCATCATGGACCGGGCCGGACTGGTAGGCGCGGATGGCCCCACACACCACGGCACCTTCGATATCAGCTACCTCTCGTTCATCCCGGGCATGGTTCAGCTGGCGCCCCGCGATGGCACGGAACTCCGTGCGATGGTGGACTGGATGGCGGGCTATCAAGATGCCCCCACCGCCCTGCGCTACCCGCGCGGCAGTGTGCCCGAGGGCTTGCCCGAAGGCCGATCCGCCATCCAACTCGGCCGCGCCGAGAATCTGGGCGTGCCCGGCAGTGAGGCTGAATCCGTGGCCGTGATCGTGGCCTACGGCAGCATGGTGGACCGCGCCTGGCAAGCCGCTACACGCTTGACGGTGGGTGGCACCCCCACGGCCGTCATCAACGCCCGCTTTGCCAAGCCGCTGGACGCCGAGATGATCACCCAAGCCGCTCGCGACCACGGCGGCCTGGTGACGGTGGAAGAAAATGCCCGCACCGGCGGCTTTGGCGAGCTGGTGCGCGAAGCCCTGGTGGATGCCGATTTGGCCGCCCTGCCGCACACGGTTTTGTCCCTGCCCGATCGATTTATCGAGCACGGCGACCAAGACAAA
>CALRVA020000012.1:0-25411 GCA_943371495.1 Archangium gephyra
CCGGCGGGCGGAACACGAAGCTCGTGTCATCAAAGATTTCGCCGGTCCAGACCTGGATGCGCCAGTCGTCGCGACGGCGGCCGTTATCCGTGACGTGCAAAATTTCGGTGAGCCGCTGGAGCTCGGTATCCACGGGGCGGAACACGTAAGTGGTCAGGCTGGGGACTGGCGTCGTGCCGTTCGCGCGCACGACCAGCGGATCCATGGGGTCCAGGCTCAGGCTGGCGGTGGGCATGATCGGTTGCCACTTCACGGCCCCCCGAATGTACATGTCCTCGGCGATCTGGGCAAGCGCGCCCATCCCTTCCGATGAATTGCGGCGCAGGGCTTGGCAGAGCCGGGACACGTGGTCCGGCCGTTGGGTGGGGGTGTCCACCGAGCCGTAGGGCACCGAAACGTAGCGGTTGCGCGCCACATCGTAGGCAAAGAAGTACTGGCCGTCACCTACCACGCGCTGGGTTTGCACCCCGTTTTCGTAGTAGTTGGTTTCAACTTGCGCCGTAAATCGTCCGTCCCGCTCAATGATGCGGAACGCCAGGGTGCCGTACAGGTTCACGACATTCGAACCCACGGTACGGGTGCCGGTGAGGCGTAGCGCCAGGCCGCCCGTATTGGCGCGGACGTAATCGTCCATCAGCCAAGACCGCACGTCGGACTGGATGTCCGCCGAACTCATTGCCGGGAAGGCCGCCACCAGGCAGGCGAGGGCCATCAGTTTGGGTTGAGGCACGTTCCGTAAGACGAACCCGGTGCGGGTTCGGTTCCAGCGGTATCCTGAGGGTTCCATTTCCAAGCCCATGTCGTACGAAGAATCTTATCTCTATCGCCTTCGCCATAGCGCGGCCCACCTCATGGCCCAGGCGATCACGGAACTCTATCCGGGCGTCAAGCTCGCGATTGGCCCGCCGATTGAGAACGGCTTCTATTACGACGTGGAGACGACGACCAGCATCCGCGAGGAAAATCTCAAGAAGATCGAGCAGCGCATGCGTGAGCTCGCGAAGCTGAACCAGCCCATCGTGGCGGTGAGCGCCAAAGACCGCGAGGATGCGCGGCGCATCATCCTGGAAGAAACGACCCTGGGCGGTGGCCCCGAGGTGGCGGAATACAAGCTGCAACTGCTGGACGCCATCCCCGAAGGTGACCCGATCACGTTTTACGACCAGCAGGGCACGGACAAGCAGGGCAACGCCCACCGCTTCATTGACTTGTGCCGAGGCCCGCACGTGGAAGCCACGGGCGAGATCAAGCACTTTCAACTGATGTCCATCGCCGGGGCGTACTGGCGCGGCGACGTGAAGAACAAGCAGCTCACGCGCATTTACGGCACGGCCTTTGAGAGCAAAGACGACCTGCACCAGTACCTGCACAACCTGGAAGAAGCCAAGAAGCGCGACCACCGCAAGCTGGGCCGCGAGCTGGGATTGTTCATCTTCAGCGACAAAGTGGGGCCGGGCCTGCCGCTGTGGCTGCCCAAGGGGGCCACTCTGCGCGAGACGCTCAACGACTTTTTGCGCGACGAGCAACGCCGCCGGGGTTACCAGCCGGTGGTGACGCCGAATATCGCCAGCCAGCGGCTCTATGAGAAGTCGGGCCACATCCTGACCTACCGCGACAAGATGTTCCCGTTCATGCAGGACGATGAGAACGAGGTGTTCATCCTCAAGCCGATGAACTGCCCGTTCCATATCGAAATCTATGCGAGCGACCTGCGCAGCTACCGCGACCTGCCGGTGCGACTGGCCGAATTCGGGACGGTGTACCGCTATGAGCAAAGTGGGGAACTGGCGGGGATGCTGCGGGTGCGCGGGTTCACGCAAGACGACGCCCACCTCTTTGTGACTCCTAGCCAGCTAGGCGATGAATTCAAGGGCGTAGTGGACCTGATGATGGTGGTGCTGCGACAACTGGGCCTGAGCGAATACCGCGTGCGCGTGGGGACGCGGGACCCGGAGAGCACCAAGTACGTGGGCAGCGACGAGAACTGGATCGCGGCGGAGAAGGCGATTGTGGATGCCTGCAACGACCTAGGGCTGGAGTTCGAGATCAGTGCGGGGGACGCGGCGTTCTACGGCCCCAAGCTGGACCTCATCATCAAAGATGCTCTGGGCCGAGAGTGGCAAATGGGCACCGTGCAGGTGGACTACAACCTGCCCGAGCGCTTTGAACTGGAGTATGTGGGCGAGGATGGCCAGCGCCACCGCCCGATCATGATCCACCGCGCGCCGTTTGGTTCGCTGGAGCGCATGATTGGCCTGCTGACCGAGCAGTACGCCGGGGCGTTCCCGTTCTGGCTGGCGCCGGTGCAGGTGAACATCCTGCCGATTGCCGACCGGCACAACGGCTACGCCTATGCGATTGCCGAGGCCCTGCAAGGCTTTGTCCCGGCCCGCGAAGTGACCGAGGATGAACTGGAGTTTGCCCCGGTGACCGTAGAGAGCGTGCCTAAGTGGCGCGTGGAAGTAGATGCCCGCCGCGAGACGCTGGGCAAGAAGATTCGCGAAAGCCAGAAGCAAAAGGTGCCCTACATGATTGTGGTGGGCGACCAGGACGTGGAGAACGGCACCATCAGCGTGCGCAGCCGCGAGGATGGCGACCTGGGAGCCATGACCCTGGCGGAATTTGTGGCGAAGGCCGGAGACCCGAACGCTTAGGGTCGCCTGTCAATCTTTTCCATGACCCTAACGGGGGATACACCAGCAACCAATAGATAAAGGGTTGCTGGTTCATCGTCAGTTCCGTAAGAGAGGTTTCACCCTGATCGAGATCATGATTGTGGTCTTGGTCATCAGCATCTTGGCGATGATCGCCGTGCCTGCCTGGCAATACACTCGCCAGCGCACCCATGAGCGAGCCTGCGAAGCCAACCGCGGCAAACTGAACGATGCCAAGGCGCAGTGGATGGCGGCGACGGGTGCTGTGCCAGCGGATGTGCCGGACATGACCGACCTGGCGCCCACCTACATCAAGGAAATTCCTCGGTGCCCGCGCAACGGAACCTACACCCTGGGTGATGGCAATACTCGCGTTTCGTGCTCCAAGCACGGCCAGTAACTTAGAGGTTTCTTAGGCTGACCACGGGGTCTTGATTGGCCGCGCGACGCGCCGGCCACGCCCCGAAGATCGCGCCGACCCCGACGCCCACCCCAAAGGCCAGCGCCACCGTGCCCCAGGTCATGAGCGGCTTGATGCTGGTGGTGGCGGCGAGCACGGAATTGACGAGCCCGCTGACAACCAGTCCCGCGAACGACCCCGCCAGACCGATCAGCACGGCCTCGATGAGGAACTGCCGGAAGATGTCTTTGCGAGTGGCGCCGCAGGCTTGGCGGATACCGATTTCGACTCGGCGCTCGTTGACGGACATGAGCATGACCGTCATGATGCCGACGCCGCCGACAAAGAGCGCGATGCTGGTGAGGCCGACCACCAGGGTGCCGAGGATGCCCATCACCTTAAAGATCAGGCCCAGGAGGTCTTCTTGGGTGAGCACGCTGTACTGCTGGTAGTCCAGCCGTTCGCCGAGGGTTTTCTCCAGGGAGGGGACAAGCGTCTTGGGGTCCGTGGCGGGGTCGAACTGCACCATGATCCGGTCGATCTGGGCGTCCGGGTGGTTCGCCTTCCAGGTGTCGAAGGGGACGTAGGCCACGTTGGCGAAGGACTGCATGCTGAACATGCTCTCGCTGTCGCCTTCATCCTTGAGGATGCCCACGACCTCGAACTCCTCGTCGTTCAGGCGCACCTTTTTGCCGAGAGCTTCTTCGGTGCCGAAGAGGGTGTCCTTGGCGATGGCGCCGAGGACGATGGGGTTCTTGACGTCGCTGGTGGCGCTGAAGAACTGACCCTCCGCGATCTTGGCGTCGTGCATGGCAAACCAGGCCGGGGTGGCGGCGATGGTGAGGGGGTAGGCGGATTTCTCGCCGACCTTGAGGCCCCCGCCGGCGAAGGTGAGCATGGCGGTTTCGCGGACGCCGGGGATGGTGGCGATGCGGTTGGCGTCTTCCGGGCTGAGGAAGCTCTGGCCGCCGAAATTGGGGTTGAAGTTCATGCTGCCCAGCTCGACGCGGGCGGGGAGCACGATGAGGATGTTGACGCCAAGGTCTTCTACCTGGGCGGAGATGTCCTTTTGCACGCCGAGGCCGATGCTGACCAGGAGGAGGATGGCGATGCTGGCGATGGCGACGCCCACCGCGCTGAGAATGGACTGTCGCCAGTTCTCACGCAGGCTAGTTAGGGCAGCGGCAAGGGCCATCTCCTCAGCCTACGCGAGGCGGGCCTTGGGGATTGCGCCAAGTGGGCCTGATGAGGTTGCCGCGGCGCAGGCTTGGCCCGGCCGAGAGGACTGGCGTTCTGATTTGTTTTGTTGAGTGCACTGGCTGGGTGCAGTTTCAATGCAATGATCAAGTAAGATTAAGTGACGGAGTCCTGATGCTGCCCCTCCAGCAACACTTGCCGCACCCTATTACCGACGAAGCTTTGCAGCTCTACCTGGAACGTGCAAAGGAAGCGACAGAGATGCTGCTTGTTTATACCGATGTGCAGCTTTCGGCCAGTGAGTATGAACTCTATTTGTTTAGAGAGATATCCGATAGGCAACTTGGCTTTGCTGATGGCGAGGGGTGGGCAGAGGCCTGCTACACGTTCATTGTTCCCGGAGAAAAGTATGCAGTTTGGTTCTGGCGCATGTTCTTCTTCGGTGTAACTGGATTGGCAGACTCAGAAGATTTGCATCCCGGGCTCAGTGTCGACTCTGCGACGAAGAAGATGCTTGAATTGGAGCAATCCGGCAGATTGAGACTTTTTAGTGGACCGCCTAGTCTTACCATGACCCCTTTGTTGCTGATGGACGGGTTTTCATCAGAGCCTGTTGCAATTCTTCCATTCTCGGAGGCGGAGAACCTGAGATTCATTGCATTGCCCAAACCGTATGCGCAAAGAACGGGAAGAATCTGGTTTGATCTGCTCCAAACATCAAGTGCACCAGGGTCCGCTCTAACTGCTGTCACATTTCGGTCCGTCGCAGAAGATATTATTGAAGAAGCAACCCGTCTGGAGCGCGTCTCAAGATCAAGGAGGTGACATTCGTTGTCGGACGTCATCCCAGCGAACCCGGCTAAGGTTTGTTGATCTTGTTGCCTTGGCAAGAAATGTTGTACAAAACATTTCAAAGCGATGAGCGACCTCATTCGGTTGGCGCAATGCCATCGTTGCTCCCGAAGCTTCAGTTGCCAGCAAGAAGCAGGACATCGTCGTTGCGTCGGCGCGGTTGTGTAGCACAAATGAGATCGGTGCGTGCGGGAGGTTGACGGCGTAGATTAGCAGTTGCGCCTTGCTTTCCTGGTCAGCGTCCAGTCTTTGCAACAATTCATCTACTTCGTCGCGGGTTCTAAATGAGCCGTCAGGAAGCTGTGTCTTTAGGACCTCATCAAATAGTGCCATCCACCCGCGTACTGCTCGTTCAATATCCTCGACAATGAAAATGAAATTTGATTCTCTGGCCGCCCCTGGCCTCAGATTGAGTTTAACATGCATGAGGTCACGCAAGGGGTGCTGGACTGCACTAAGAGTGCCTGATGGAGCTCCATTCCAGACCAATACGTCCGTAGCCTGGGCATGAACTTCCATGAGGGCCTCAATGCTCTCGGATCGAGGCGGGACCTTTACGCGGCTCGATCCCCAAGCTCGAACTACTGCCGTAAAGTGAGTTTCAAATTCCAGCTGCCGTTCAAGTTCGTTTCTAGATCGGAGAGCGTCACCCACTGCTTCTCTTATTGAATCTACAAGCGCGGCACTGAAGGGCCGGTCACCCCTGAAGGCACGGTGCAACATGCTGAGAGCTGCATCTGGCTTCCCGGCATAGGGTCCGCGGGATTCTCCCATCTTCCTCGACAACTCAGAGGGGTTCTTGAACAATCCGTCGATTGGATCGAAGAGCGCACGCCTCAATAGACCTATGGGGTGCTCACTTCCACTTCCCATCATGCCGCATTACACCTCACCCGGCACAGTTTTGGCAACAGATGGGCTCAATTTCGGACAAAGTAAAAAAAAAGTCAATATCCTGGAACCATTTGGACGAATCTCGCGTCTATGCTTATGTGGGCCCTGATCGAGGGCGCCGCAGGAAAAGAACATGAAACCGAGAACGGTGCTGATCCCCTTGCTTGTAGCCACGAGTTGCTTGCTGACCGTCGCCGCGCAGGCTCAGAATTTCTTTGGCCCTCGGGTTACCATCGGGACGGCCAGTGGCTTTGTTGCCGCTTACCAAGGCGGTGGCGGCCAGCTTGCCGGGAACTCCCCGAACCAGTGGGCTTGGGAGGAGTTCGAGCTCTTCGATATCAACGGAGGTGCCATCGTCCACGGTGACGTGATCGCCGTTCGCACTCAGGGGACTCGTCAGTTCATTTCGAACAATGGCGGATCCACTCCGGCCGAGGCCAACAGGCAACATCCGAATCCTTGGGAGCAATTCCAGGTGACTCGAATCGGCGGGCCCGGTGTACTTCGCCATGGCGACCGCTTTGCCCTGCGCGGTTTTCATGGGCAATTCCTTGGCATCAACCTGAACTTCTCGGACGCGAAGGTTGGCTGCTGGTATCCTTGGATCGGTGGTTGGGAGACGCTTGTCTACATTGACCGTCACGACCGTTCGGATACACGGGGCAACTGCGTCCGTTACGCCCGAGCCCGTGTTCCCTTGCCGGAGATTGATCTGACCTATTGGCGGGCAAAGAAGTCCATCATCAACAGGTATGTCCCAACTCCTGGGAGCGTCGCAGTAATGAACATCGGCGATCCCAGGATTGGGCACCTGGCAGTGGTCGAACAAGTTCATGGGGACGGAACAATCACGGTAAGGGAAGCCAACAACCCAACGGCGGGTATCCGTGCTCGCCGAGGAACGCCTGGTTCTATGAGGATAGAGGGCTACTATCGTCCTTAAGCAGTTACCGTCAGGCTTGTCTCCCGAGGAGGCAGGCCTCTTTTGCAATTTTAGGTGGCCCTCAGTCCTACTTCGACAAGCTCCAGTGTCAACTTCCCTAAAATCTCAAGACGGCAGCGGATAGTATTCATGAAGATGTGTGCAAGAATCATCTAGTTGTGACCAGCTTGTTCAAATCACGTGCAACATCCAATCAAAGTCCTTTGTCGAGTCGTACTTGAATGATTGAGTAGAGGAAAGCGGTCGTCGAGTCGACGAGATGAGTGTGCGAACTTGTACCTACGACATGGCCCGGCCGAGAGGACTCGAACCTCCGACTTCTTCCTCCGGAGGGAAGCGCTCTATCCACTGAGCTACGGCCGGGAACGGACCCGAAGGCTACCCGATGAGTTTTTCGATCACCTGGCCGTGCACGTCGGTCAGGCGGAACTCGCGCCCCAGGTGGTTGTAGGTCAGCCGCTCGTGGTTCATGCCCATCAGGTGCAAGATCGTGGCGTTGATATCGTGCACGTGCACGGGGTCTTCCACCACGTTGTAGCCCAGTTCGTCGGTCTGCCCCAGCGAGAGTCCGGCCTTGACGCCGCCCCCCGCCATCCAGATCGTAAACGCGCGCGGGTGGTGGTCGCGGCCCAAGAACGTCGAGCCATCCCGCTCTTCATTCATCGGCGTGCGGCCAAATTCGCCACCCCAAATCACCAGCGTGTCGTCCAGCATGCCGCGTTGCTTCAGGTCGGCAATCAGCGCTGCGCACGCTTGGTCCACCTGCCGGCAGCGCTCGGGCAGGCTGGTCATGATGTCGTCGCCGGGGTTGGTGCCGTGGCTATCCCACCCCCAGTGGTAGAGCTGAATAAACCGGCAGCCGCGCTCGGCCATACGCCGCGCCAGCAGGCAGTTGTTGGCAAAGCTCACCGCGCCGGGTTCGGTGCCATACATGGCGTGGGTTTCCGGCGTTTCGTCGCTCAGGTCGGTGAGTTCGGGCACGCTGGCCTGCATGCGGAACGCCATTTCGTAGCTGGCAATGCGGGTGGCGATTTCGGGGTCGCCGTGGTCGCTCAGCTTGAGGGCGTTCATCTCGCGCAGGGCATCTAGCATGTGCCGGCGGGAGGTGCGGTCCACCCCGTCGGGGTCGGTGACGTAGAGCACCGGGTCGCCTTTGCTCCGGAACTCCACGCCCTGATAGTGCGAAGGCAAGAAGCCGCTACTCCAGCAAGATTTGCCGCCATCGGGGTTGTTCTGGCCGCTCACCAGCACCACAAAGCCGGGGAGGTCTTGGCTCTCCGTGCCGAGGCCGTAGAGCAGCCACGAGCCGATGCTCGGGCGGCCCGGCAGCTGGTGACCGGTGTTGAAAAAGATCTGCGCCGGCGCGTGGTTGAACTGGTCGGTCTGAACGCTGTGGATGAACGCCAGGTCGTCCGCCACGCGGGCGGTATGCGGCATCAGGCTGCTGATCCAGTGGCCGCTTTGGCCGTGCTGCTTGAACTCATACGGGGAGGCCAAGAGCTTCGGCGTGCCCTTGATGAAGGCGAAACGTTCGCCCTCGATGATCTCTTCCGGGATCGGCTGGCGGTCGTACTCGTTCAGCTTAGGTTTGGGGTCAAAGAGGTCGAGCTGAGAGGGTGCCCCGGCCATGAAGAGGAAGATGACGCGCTTGGCCTTGGGGGCAAAGTGGGGCGCCCGCGCAGCAAAGGGATTGGTGGCCACGGGCGGGGCGGCCAGGGCCGCCGGATTGAGCAGGGAACCCAGCGCCAAGGTGCCAATGCCATAGGACGTCATGCGGAAGAAGTGCCGCCGCGTGATGTCCTTCAAGATGATTTCGTCGAGTTCGTTCTGGTTCACGGTCTGGGGTTCCTGGGGGCGTTATTCGCGGGTGATGGCCTCGTCGAGGTTGAGGAGAAGGCTGGCTAGCATGCGCCACGAGGCTTCTTCAGCATCCTCGCGCTGGGCAGCGGCAAAGACCTTGGCTTGCAGAGCTTGGTAGTTCTTGAGAACTTCGAACTCTTCCTTGCTAGGTGTGCGGGCAAGGACGAGTCGGAAACCCTCTTGAATACGCTCCTCCGGTTTCTCCCCGTCCATCCGGGCGGCAAGGGCGGCGGCGGCCTCGAGATACACAGGATCGTTCATCAGCACCAGCGCCTGGAGCGGGGTGTTGGTGCGCACCCGCACGTCTGTACACGCCTCGCGGCTGGTGGCATCGAAGGTGAGGAAGCTGGGGTACGGGGCCGTGCGCTTCCAGAATGTATAGAGCCCGCGCCGGTTCTTATCTTTAGTGGGGTCGGTGATCCACTGGTCGCCGCTGTAGGGGTTATCCCAAATGCCGTCAGGTTGCGGGGGGAACACGCTCGGTCCACCCGCCGAGAGATCCAGCAAGCCGCTCACGAAGAGGGCGTTGTCGCGGATCATCTCGGCTTCCATGCGGTAGCGCGGGGCACGGCCGAGGTAGCGGTTGTCGGGGTCCCAGGCGCGCATGGCGTCGGTCACCGCACTGGATTGCCGGTAGGTGCGGCTGGTGACGATGGTGCGGATGAGCTTTTTGAGGCTCCAGCCTTGATCTCGGAAATCCACGGCCAGATAGTCGAGGAGTTCGGGGTGAGAGGGCGCCTCGGACTGGGTGCCGAAGTCGCCGGGCGTCTTGACGATGCCGAGGCCGAAGATCAGCTCCCAGATTCGGTTGACCGTCACGCGGGCGGTGAGGGGATTATCGCGGTGGGTGAGCCACTGCGCCAGGCCCAGGCGGTTGAGCGGCATTTCTGGCTGCCACGGGGCCAGGTTCTCCGGCACGCCAGCGGGAACGACTTCTCCCGGAGCCAGGTACACGCCGCCCTCGCGGATGGGGGTTTCGGCTTTGCGTTCCTTGGACTCCTGGAGGATAAGAGTGGTCGCTTTTTCCAGTGATTCGCGCTCCTTCTTGATCTTTTCGAGCGCCGCTTTGCGCGCGTCGCTCTCGGGAGTCGAGAGCAAGAACTCCTCGCGCTTCTTGATGCGCTCCACGTAGGGGCTCACTTCTTCCGGGGTCAGGGCGAGCAGCGGTTCGTCCGTGCTCTCCCAAAAGGCCAGGGTTTCGTAGAAGTCCTTCTGAGAAATCGGATCAAATTTATGGTCGTGGCACTGGGCGCACCCGGTGCTACTGGCCATCCACACGGTGCCCGTCACAGCGGCCCGGTCCACCAGCACTTGCCAGCGCTGCTCTTGCGGGTCGGTGCCACCCTCCTCATTCAGCATGGTATTGCGGTGGAAACCCGTCGCAATCAGTTGCTCGCGAGTGGGCGCGTCCAGTAGGTCGCCGGCGATCTGCTCGGTGGTGAATTGGTCAAACGGTTTGTCGGCGTTGAACGACTTGATCACGTAATCGCGCCACGCCCAGTTTTGGCGGCCGAGGTCCTTTTCGTAGCCGTTGCTGTCGGCGTACCGGGCCAGGTCGAGCCACATGCGGGCCAGGCGTTCGCCGTATTGCGGCGAGGCCAGCAGACGGTCCACCACGCGGTCGTAGGCGTCGGGGCGGGTATCGGCCAGAAAGGCGTCCACTTCCTCGGGGGTCGGGGGGAGTCCGGTGAGGTCCAGCGAAAGCCGCCGAATCAGCGTAGTGCGAGAGGCCTCGGGCGAGAAAGACTTGCCTTGTTCGGCTAGCTTTTTGCCCACAAAGTAGTCGATAGGGTGGGCGCCTTCCGGAACGCTCGGCTTCTGCGGAGGGATGTACGCCCAGTGGCGGAGGTCTGCGCCCTCGGGGGTCGGCTTGGCGCCGGCCTTGATCCAGGCGCGGATCATCTCGGTTTTTTCGGGACTCAGCGGGGCAAAGCCCAGGGGCATCTGCGGCTTTCCGCCATGCCCAAGGATGCGGCGCATGAGGTTGCTGGCCTCGGGGTCGCCGGCCACCACGTTGTTGTCGGCCTGGCCGCCTTCCATCGTGGTCTCATATGTGGTGAGATCCAAAAAGGCGTTGCTGGTGTCCGGGTTGTGGCAGGCCGTGCAGTGGCCCTTGAGAATGGGCAGGACATCTTTTTCAAAGGTCGGAATCTCTTCGCGCGCAGCAACCACCGGGGCAGGCGCCGCCTGCAACCAGGTCTGGCTGACAAACGGGGCCGCCGCCACCAGCCACAGCAAGTGCCGATTCCAACCTTTGAACTTCATGGGTTTAGCGGGCGATTAGCCCTTCTTGGCTCCGTCTTGGATCCACTTGCGGATGGTGTTTTCCTTAGCGGCACTCAGCGGGGCTTGGCCCTTGGGCATGCGCGGGCGGTTATCCAGCCCCTTCACACGGCGCAAAAGCACGCTCTCATCCGGCTTGCCGGCCACCACGCCCTTGGGGGTGTTGCCGCCCTTCATGGTGCTCTCGTAGGTGCTCAAATCCAGGCCGCCCTTGGCGTTTCCCTGGCGGTGGCAACCGACGCAACTCTGCTGAAGGATCGGCTTGACGTTGGCGTTGAACGTGGTCACCGTCTGGCGGTCAACCGGCGGTTGAGAAGAACTCGGGATGGCGAAGGCCAGTGCCAGCGGCAGTGCGCTGAGGCTGAGCATAAGAGGCAGTTGTCTGCGGCCCATGAGCCCTATGATACGACGATCCTTCCCCTCAATGCTCTTTTTTGCACGGGGGAAGGATGAAACGAAGGTCAGACCGACGAGAAGGCGGGCTGCGCCCAGCGGGGGGCCATGGCGCGGGCTTCGGGCGTATCCACCATGCTGCGACCGTTCTTGATGAAGTACTCGAACTCCTCGGGGAACTTCTTGATCGCGCCGGCGACCGGCCAGGCGGCGGCGTCACCCAGTCCGCAGAAGCTGCGGCCATCAATCTGCTTGGTGATTTCCATCAGCAGGTCCATATCGCCGGGTTGGCCATTGCCGCGCAGGATGCGCTCCAGAATCTGCAGCATCCACTTGGTGCCTTCGCGGCACGGGGTGCACTTGCCGCAGCTCTCCATCGCGTAGAACTGGGCGGTGCGCCAGGTGTAGCTGACAATACAAGTGTGCTCGTTGAGGAACATGCAGCCGCCGCTACCCACCATGGAGCCGGTTTCCCAGAGCTCTTCGTAGGCAAGGATGGCGTTTTGGCAGTCCTCGGCATTCAGCATCGGCACGCTCGATCCGCCCGGCACACAGGCCTTGAGGGCGCCGCCCTTCATGCCTCCGGCCAGGTCCAGCAATTCCATGAGCGGGGTGCCGAACTCGATCTCGTAGTTGCCCGGCCTGTTCACGTGGGCGCTGACGCTGAAGATCTTGGTGCCCCGGCTGTTCTTGGTATTGGCGCCCAGGGTGACGTACCATTCTCCGCCCTTGGCCAAGATCGGCACGGCAGCGGCGTAGGTTTCCACGTTATTGATGATGGTGGGCTGATCCCACACCCCGGCCACCGTCGGCAGGGGCGCGTGCGGGAACTTGAGGCGGGGCATGCCGCGCTCACCCATCAGGCTGCTCATCAGGGCGCTTTCTTCGCCGCATTCGTAGCTGCCGGCCCCCATGTGAATGTAGAGGTCGAAGTTGAGGCCCGTGCCCAGGATGTTCTGGCCGAGATAGCCGTGGGCGTAGGCTTCGTCGATGGCGGCGCGCAGAGACTTGGCCGCGTCCACAAACTCGCCCCGGATGTAGATGTAGCCCGCATCGGCCTGGGTGGCTAGCGCGGCGATGGTCATCCCTTCAATCACCAAGAAGGGCGTGGTTTCCATCAGTTGCTTGTCTTTGAAGGTGCCTGGCTCGCCCTCGTCCGCGTTGCAAATCAGGTAGTGCGGGCGGGTTTTTTCCTTCTCAATGCCGTTCCACTTGATCCAGGTAGGGAAGCCCGCGCCCCCTCGGCCGCGCAGGCCGCTGGTCTTGATTTCGTCAATGATGGCCTGGCGTTCCATGCCCTTGGCGCGGTTGAGCGCGGCGTAGCCGCCCCGGGCCAGGTAGCCGTGAAGGGTGCGAAATTCGGGTTCGTGCGAGTGTTCGAGAAGGAGCTTGTATTCGGCCATGGTTACTTTGCACGCTCCGTATCGCGGAGGTGGACTTGGACAATGCTATCGGCGAGTTGCACCACGGCGGAACTGTCCTCGTTGCGCAGGCGGTCCAGCAGGGCGTCAATGTCGGCTTCGGTAACCGGGCCGACGTATTCATCGCCGACTTGCAGCACCGGGGCGCGGTCGCAGGCGTCCAGGCACTCCACTTCGTGGATGGTGAAGACGCCGTCGGGGGTGGTTTCGCCCAGCTTCACGCCGAGTTTGGCTTCCAAGTAATCGGCAATGCGATAAGCGCCGCACATGTGGCAGCTCAGGCAGGTGCACACTTCAATCATGTGGCGGCCCGGCTGGTGGGCGGTGGTGTACATCGAATAGAACGTGGCCACGCCTTCGACTTCGGCGTAACTGCGATTCAGCCGGTGAGCGACTTCGGCGATGGCGGCGGGACTGAGATAGCCGTCGTATTCGCGCTGGGCAATCCAGAGTCCGGGCAGGATGCAGGCCTTCTCGGTGGGGTAGTGGGTCCGCAGGGCGTCCAGTTCGGCAATGGCCTTGTCCGAGAAACGTAACTCCAGTTGGTCGGGGGCCGGGGCCTTGGGGCGCTGGGCACCCAACTGAATCAACTCGCTCACGCTTCTATTCTACGCAGTTCGGGGGCCGGAATTGGGGGCACCGGCCCGATGGAGTTGCCAGCCTTCCGAATTAGGACGAAGGGAATGTACAGAGAACCCCTCTCGGACCTCGTCCGGGAGGGGCTTGTTGGTTCTGGCGAACGAGGCCTTACTGGCCGCGCTGCAGGGCTTCGATGCGCTTTTCCAGCGGCGGGTGCGTGCTAAAGGCTTGCATCCAGGCCGGAACGTTCGAGATTTTCATCGTGGCCATTGCGGGATGACGCGTATCAATCGCTTGGCTATTGCGCTGCAGGGCGCGCAGGGCGGCAATCATCTTGTCGCGGCCCGCGATGTTGCCCGCAAAGGCGTCGGCTTGGTACTCGCGGTAGCGGCTGAACGCATTCACCACCAGCGAACCCAGGATGCCGAACACGATTTGCAGCACGATATTCACCACGATGAACGCGAGGAACGCCATTTCCTCTCGGACAGCCGAAGCCACCACGCGCGCAATGATGCGAGCGAAGAAGACCACGAACGTGTTGATGACGCCTTGGATGAGCGTTTGCGTGACCATATCGCCATTGGCGATGTGGCCGACTTCGTGGGCGGAGACCGCCTCCACTTCGTCCTGGCTCATCTGCGAGAGCAAGCCAGAGCTAAAGGCCACCAGCGAGTTGCTGCGGCTGGGGCCGGTGGCAAACGCGTTGACTTCTGGCGAATCATAGACGCCGACTTCCGGCATTTTCTTGAGGCCGGCGGCTTGCGCCTGGGCATGCACCGTATCCACCAACCAGCGGTCGTAGCCGTTGAGGTTGCCCCGGGGGTCGATAACCTTCACCCCCATGAACGTCTTGGCGACCCACTTGCTGATCAGCAGGCTGATGAAGGCCCCGGAGAAACCAACGATGACGGCCACGACGGCATCGAAGACCAGGCTGCCGGAGAGCTTGACTCCGAAGCCTTCCAACAACGCCATGACCAACGTGAACGTGATCATCACGGCGATGTTCACGATAACGAACAAAGCAATACGCTTGAGGATGGACATCCTAGCTACATCTTACGGACAAAGGGACCGAACTGTGCAGTCCGATCCATCCTAATGCCCAAAAAAGTACAGATTGATGACAGGGCTTAGCGGTCGATCTCGCCGAGCACGATATCAATCGAGCCGATGATGGCGATCACGTCCGCGATAAGGCGTCCTTCGGCCATCACTTCCAGCGACTTGAGGTTCATAAACGAACTCGGCCGCTCGTGCCATCGGTAGGGGCGGTTGGAGCCGTCGCTGACGATGTAGAAGCCAAGCTCTCCCTTCGATCCTTCCACGTAACCGTAAGCTTCGCCCACCGGCGGCCGGAAGCCTTCGGTGTAGAGCTTAAAGTGGTGGATCACGGCTTCCATACTCGTATCCAACTCGCTACGGGTTGGCGGGGACACCTTGCGATCGAGCGTGTTATAGGGGCCGGAGGGGAGGCCGTCAATCGCCTGGCGGAGGATCTTGCAGGATTCCTTCATCTCGGCAATGCGGACCAGGAAGCGGTCGTACACGTCGCCGTGCTGGCCGACCGGGATCAAGAAATCAAAGTCTTCGTAGCTGCAATAGGGGTTGCTCTTGCGCAGGTCCCAAGCCACGCCGCTGGCGCGGGCGATCGGGCCGCTGCAACCGAGAGCGAGGGCCTCGGGGCCGGTGAGCACGCCTACGCCGGTGCTGCGCTCCTTCCAAATCGGGTTGTTGACCAGGAGGTCTTCCACCACGCCGAGTTCCTTCGGAAACTCTTCCAGGAAGTTACGGAGCTTGACCTCGAAGCCGTCCGGCATGTCGCCGCGCAGGCCGCCGGGGACAATCCAGCTGGGCATCATGCGCACGCCCGAGAACATCTCGAACATGTCCAGCACCATTTCGCGCTGCTGCATGATGTAGAAAAACGGGGTCATGGCGCCCATATCCAGGGCGTGCGTGCCAAGCCACACGCAGTGGCTGGCCAGGCGGCTGAGTTCCGCGAGGATGACGCGCAGGTATTGGCCGCGCTTGGGGACCTCGATGCCGAGCAACTTTTCGACGGCGAGCGCATGGGCGAGGTTGTTGCCGTTCGCATTGAGGTAATCCATGCGGTCGGTCATCACCACGCACTTGTGGTAGGTCTGGTATTCGGCCTCCTTCTCCATGCCGGTGTGGAGATAGCCGATCACACACTTGGCCTTGACGATGGTTTCGCCATCCAGCTCGCAGATGACGCGGAGGACGCCGTGGGTGCTGGGGTGTTGGGGCCCCATGTTCACGATCATCGTGCCTTCGCTCTCCTGGGTGAAGATCGTCTCCGTGCTGGGCATAAAGAGGTCGCTGCTCATGGCCTTAATTGCTGGTTTCTAGGGTACCGGAAAAGAGAAGGCCCCGCTCCGACTTTGTCGGAGCAGGGCCTTTGGAACCTAACTTAGAGTTAGATACCGGTCGGGTTGAGACCCTTGACCACGAAGATCGCCGGGTTGTTGGTGCTCGGGGTCGGGTTGTAGAAGTGCTGTCGGATGTTGACGCTCTTGGCGCTGGAGTCCGTAGCCGTGTAGGTGGTGCGACCACGCGGAACCGCACAGAGGGCGGCGCCGTGCTTGAGACCGCTCAGACCTTGCTCGGTCTTGGTGGTCGTGGTGATCGGGTAGCTGAAGTTGGTGCCGTTGGCATTCCAGTTCGCCGGGTTCCAGCGAACGCAGTAGTTGAGGGGGCCGAGGGAGGCGCCGTCGCCACCGATGAGCGAGAACCAAGCATCCCAGTTGGAGCCTTCCACCACGAGAGCCGTGTTGGAGATGTCTTCAATCTGCGTGTTGCTGTAGGACGGAGCGCCGTAGCTGCCCGGCCAGGGGATCGTGCCGGCAGCGGGGCCACCCCAACCGGCGATACCTTCGTACCGGGTGGATTGACCGAGCTGGACGCCCTGGAAGTAGTTGTTGGTGCGAACCGTGGCCACGTTGCTGGTGGCAGCGCGGGCCGGCATGGCGAAGTGCTGCATGCGCTTGAAGTCCAGGAACACGCCGGTGCCCGTCGGCTTATCGCGCTTGGGGTTTTCGACGATTTGCAGGTTCTTCATGTACGGCTGAACCGTGAACTGCCAGCCGGATCGCCACCATTCGGCGCCGGTCAGACCGTCGACCGTGCCCATGGCCGGCATCAGGTCATCGTAGTCCGCGCTGTAGATGTTGGCGGCCACACCCATCTGCTTGGTGTTGTTGAGCAGAGCGGTGTTCTTAGCGGCTTCCTTCGCCTGGGCGAACACCGGGAAGAGAATGGCAGCGAGGATCGCGATGATCGCGATCACGACGAGCAGTTCAATAAGCGTAAACGCCTTTCGAGTCATTTCGGATTTTGCTCCTTAGATAATGGTTTGGCTAGCATTTCTGCCGGCCCCCTTCTGAGTTCCTGGCCCCTCGATTCGTATGAAAAGAAGTGCCAAAAGCCCCAATAGGGTGTTGCTACGCTACCCGCAAGGCCCATGCCATCTCTACTGTCATTCGTTCGGAATAGGTCTAAGGTCCTAATATGGTAGCTCGTGTGAACTCATGGGAACTCAAGATTGGGGGTCGTTGCCGGCGCAACAAAAATGCCCCCTTCGCTGTGAGCAAAGGGGGCTTGGGGGGATGGAAAGAAGGGAACTGAACTAGCGACCGCCGACGTCTTCGCTGCCGGTGCGGCCTTCGAAGGATTCGCCCGCGTGTGGCATCATCAAGTCTTCCACGGCCGGGCCGGTGGTGCCTTCGTGGAACACCACATCTTCGCCGCCAAGGCCAACATCCTTCCGGAGCGGGTAGCCCACCCAGTCATCCGGGAGCATGAAACGCTCCCCGACCAGTTCGTTACCTTCGAACACGATGCCGAAGAGGTCGGCGATCTCCTTCTCGGGGTATTCCGCGCCGAGATATATGTGCTTGGCCGTCGGGATGGGCTCGCCTTCGTTCGCACCAACCTTGAGGAACAGGCGTTCGCCGTGCTCCACGCTATAGAGGTTGTAGATCACCTCGAAGCGCGTATCGAGGTCGCGGGCATGAGGCCAGGTTAAGTAGTCCACCCCCAGGCACTCGGCGAAGTATTCGTAATTCAGTTCCGGGTCATCGCGCAGCAGGGCCAGGGCGTCCACAATGGCGTCGCGCTGCACCATGACGTAGGTGTCGCCGCGATTCTCCTTGACGGCGAGGACAGACGTGCCAAGTTCCTCTTGCAGGCGCACAACGTCGAGCCGACGATTGTCAACGACCGGGAACGGCATCTTAAAGCGTGCCCTCCGCGCCGGAGGTGGTCGGAGTTACCGGTCGCACCGGCACCGTGCCAAAGCTGGCACCTTCGTACTTCTCTTCGGCGATGCTGGTCGCGTCGTCCCAGTCGACGGCACCGACCTTGAGGACGTAGGCGTCACCCAGTATCCAAAGGGCCATATAGACCGCGACGACGGCACCCGTGAAGAGCTTGAAGTCCAGCGGAGCGGTTTTGAAGACGGTAAGCCAACTCCACAGGAAGACCACTTCGATGTCGAACAGCACGAAGAGGATGGCCACCAGATAGAACTTGATGGGGAAGCGCTGGAGCGCGTCGCCGAGCGGAGCCACGCCGCACTCGTACGGCGACTCTTTATAGCTACTGACTTTCTTGGGGCCAAGCAACCAAGAAAGGGTCACCATGGCGGCACAAAGGAATGCCGCAATCGCGACCAAGAAGACCACCGGCAAGTAATCGCCCATACGCCGTTCAAAGTTACCCGAGTCTCCGGGAGCCTCGCAGTAAACTTGGCCGAATGGGGCGGAAGTGGGCAACTCGCTAACGGAACGACTGCTAAACCAGGGCGACCTAACAGCGCAGCAGGCGGGCGATGCGGTTCGTTATCTGCTGGACCCGAGCACGAGCGATGTGGGGCGCGCGGCCTTGCTCACGGCCTGGCGGAGCAAAGGCTATACGGGTGAAGAGCTGGCCGGAGGAGTGGAGGCCGTGCTGGAACGCAGTGTGCGCGTGGACTTGGCCACGCCGAATCTGGTGGACACCTGCGGTACGGGTGGTGGCCCGGCGGGGCTGAACCTGAGCACCGGGGCGGCTCTGGTGGCCGCGGCTGCGGGGGCGAAGGTGGCCAAGCACGGCAACCGAAGCGTGAGCAGTGCCTGCGGGAGCGCGGATGTTCTGGAAGCCTGGGGCGTGCGCTTGGATGCCGACGAGGCCCTGATGCGCCGCCAAATGGGCGCGGCGGGCGTGACATTTCTCTTTGCCCCGCACCATCATCCGGCGTTCCGGGCAGTGGGGCCGGTGCGGAAAGAATTGGGTTTCCGCACGATCTTTAACCTGATGGGGCCGCTGAGCAACCCCGCAGGTGCGCCTTTCCGGCTGGTGGGGGTCTACGACGAGGCTTATCTGGAGCCGATGGCGCAGGCGCTGATTCACTTGGGGGTGCAGCGCGCGGCGGTGGTCCACGCAGCGGACGGGATGGATGAAGTTTCGCCGACCAGCGCGACCGCCTATAAGTGGGTAGAGAGCGGCACCGTGCGGAGTGGGCAGTGGACGCCCCAAGATTTCGGGATGGAATCGTTGGACCGAGCGTTTTATGGCCCGCCGGCGAGCGTGGCCGAGGCGGCGCAAAGATTGCGGCAGGCCTTAGCCGGAGAGGCGGCGGGGGCGGCCCTGGTGCCGAACGCCGCCGTGACCCTGGTGCTGGCCGGGGTGGCCGGGAACTTGGCCGAAGCCGCGGATCGGGCGCGTAGCGTGCTGGCGGATGGCACTGCTCTTGCCGCTTTGGAAGCACTGGTGGCCACCGAATGAACTTGCTGGATCAGATCCTGGCCGAGAAACGGGCCACCTTGCCCGAGCGCATGGCCACCCGGCCCCTTACAGAAATCCGAGCGATGATCCGCGGTGCGGACGCGCCGCGTGGGTTCCACCGGGCTTTAGTCGAGGCGGCGGCCCCCGTCTCTTTGATCGCCGAAGTAAAGCCAGGCAGCCCGACCCGGGCCGTGATTCGGCCCAACCTCGACCCGGTGGCGGTAGCGCAAGCCTATGAGCAAGCGGGCGCACATTGCCTGAGCGTGCTGACCGACGCCAAGCACTTTGGGGGAAGTGAGGCGAACCTGCGGGCGGCCCGGGCGGCGGTTTCGCTCCCCGTTTTGAGAAAGGACTTCGTGGTGGATGCTTACGACGTCGAGGAGGCCCGGGCGATGGGCGCGGATGCCGTGCTCCTGATTGTGAATGGCCTGAGCGACGGCGCTTTGCGGGAGTATCGCGAGTTGGCGGAATCCTTGGGAATGGATGCATTGGTGGAGGTGCACAGCCCCGGCGAGGCGGAGCGGGCGGTGGCATCGGGCGCCAAGCTCATCGGGGTGAACAATCGAGATTTGGAATCGTTCCAGACATCCGTGGAAGTCGGGCTGGCGGTGCTGCCGGGTCTGCTAGGAAAGGCCACGTTGGTGAGCGAAAGCGCCCTCACCTCGCATGAGGATGTCAACCGGGTGGCGACGGCGGGGGCGCGCTCCGTACTGATTGGTACAGCCTTTTGTGAGAGCCCCGACATCGAAGCCCGCGTGCGCGAGGTCATGGGTTGGCCACGCTAGTCAAGTTTTGCGGGTTCACCCGGCCGGCCGATATGGAGTGGGCGCTGGCCCACGGGGTAGATGCGGTGGGCGTGGTGGTGGAGCCCTCGAGCCCGCGCTACCAAGGTCCGGAATCGGATATCTGGTCGGTGTTTCGGGCGGCGACGGCCCAGCGCGTGTTGGTTTTTGGCCACTTTGCGCCTGAGCGCATGGCCGATTGCGACGTGGTGCAAGCGGTGGACATCCCCGCGCATGCCGTGGCTGCCGAACGGTGGTGGACAGTGAGGCCCGGCACCCTGCCCGAGGGGTGGGAAGGCCAGGCGGCTCAGGTTCAACGGGTGCTGGTGGATGCCCTGGCCCCGGGGGGCTATGGTGGCACGGGCCACCGGGTGGACCCCGAAGAATTTTTGGCCGTGCGGGCCCAGTCTCCGGTGCCCTGCATTCTGGCCGGAGGACTCAATCCGGAGAACGTTTACGATGTGGTGCGAATCTTGCGTCCGGTGATGGTCGACCTCGCCAGTGGCATCGAGTTTGAACCCGGAAAGAAGGACCCCGCAAAAATGCAGGCGTTTTTGGACGCCGTGCGGGCCGCCGACCGGGCACGAAACGACGATGAACATTGTTGAGGTCATTGGTACGTCCCCCGGTGGGAAGGGCCGAACGCACCCGGTGCAGACTCGGCTATAATCCCGCCCGGACCCTTAGCGGAGGCATGATTCTCTTTTGAGCTTAGCGATCGAAACGATTGATCTTGTAAAGACCTACAAACACCGGGGCGGTGCATCCAACACCGTGGTGGATAACCTGAACCTTCAGGTGGAATCGGGCGAGATTTTTGGCTTCCTGGGCCCCAACGGCGCCGGGAAGACCACGACGATCAAGATGCTGCTCGGCATCATTGGTCAAACCTCCGGGGTGGCCAACGTGCTGGGGCGCGAAGCGGGTGATATTGAAATCCACAAGCGCATCAGCTACCTGCCCGAGAAGCCGTACTACTACGAGTACATGAGCGGCCTGGAGTTGGTGGTGTTCTACGCCTCGCTCTTCGGGATTCGGGATAACGACCGCTGCAAGGAACTCCTCCGCCGCGTGAACCTGGCCAACGATATGAACCGACCGCTGAGCACCTATTCCAAGGGGATGCAGCAGCGCGTCGGCCTGGCGCAGAGCCTGATCAACAACCCTGAGTTGCTGTTCTTGGACGAGCCGACCGGTGGTCTGGACCCGATCGCTCACATCGAAATCCGCGACCTCATCCTGCAGTTCCGCGAAGAAGGGAAGACAGTGTTCATCTCCTCGCACGAATTGAGCGACGTTGAGCGCATCTGCGACCGGGTGGCCATCATCAACAAGGGTCAGCTGGTGGCGCAGGGCCGCCTGACGGACTTGCTCGCCGGGGGCCGCGTGGAAGTGACCGCCGAGGGCGTCAGCGATGCCGTGAGCGATAGCCTCCGCCACGAAAACCGCATCGTGAGCTTTAAGGACGGCCGCTTGATTCTGGACGCGCCGGACTCGGACGACTTGAACGGCATGATCGACGCGCTCCGCAATTCCAAGGCGAATGTGGTGAGCGTGATCCCGCGCCGCAAGCGCCTGGAAGACCTCTTCATCGAAGCCGTGGCCGAAGACGACACCGCCAAGGGTCGCCAGCGCGGCCGCATGACCGACGGCAACTCGGACGGCACGAAGTCGGCCGAAGTTGAAGAAGTGAAGACCGGAGAAGGTGACCCCTCGTGAACGCAGTATTTTCCATTGCTCGAACCACGCTCGGTGAAGCCATTCGCCGCCGCGTTCTGCTCGTTATCTTGCTGATTGCGCTCCTCCTGCTGGTCATCGCACCGGGGATGAATGGTCTCACGGCACGCCAGTCGCAGACGGTGTTGCTCTCGCTCATCCTGGGGGTGTTGCAGCTCTCCAGCGCGGTCATCGCCATTGTTCTGACGGTCTACATGATCCCGAACGAAGTCGAGCGGCGCACGATCTACACGATTCTCAGTAAGCCGGTTCTCCGCTGGCAATTCCTCCTCGGCAAGTACCTCGGTGCGGTCTCGGCCCTCGGCCTGATGATCATGCTGATGACGGGCACGATGATCGCGGTGTTTGCTGCGTTCCAAGGTCCGAACGTGGAGACACTGGCCAGCCTGGCGCGGGTGGCGATGATGTACTTCGTCCAGATGTGTTTGCTGGCGGCCGTGGCCATCTTCTTCTCCACATTTGTGCAGCCGGTGGTCAACTTCTTCCTCAGCGGAGGCGTGTACTTGGTCGGGACGGTGTTCGGTTCGCTCTTCGCGACCATCGCCGAAAGCCAGCAGCTGCCGCAATTGGTGCGGTTGGCCGCGCAGTTGGTCATGTTGATCGTGCCGAACTTCGGCCAATACAACGTGCAGAACTCGGTCATCAACTCGGGCGCCCAGATCGTGGGTGAAGGGATTTACTACACCAACCTGGCGGTGTACGGGATTGTTTACATCTCGATTCTGCTGCTGGGTGCGATGCTGATCTTCGACCGCCGAGAGGTTTAACGCATGAAGTGGACTCGTCAAGGCAAGCTGGTTAAGGCCCCGATCTACGGGCTGATGCTGGTGCTGCTGCTGGTAGGCAGCTTTGTTCAGATGAACCAGACGTACCCGTTCTGGCGCAAGAACTACATGCCCAAGGTGACGGACCTCGGTCAGCTGACGGGTGAGCAACTGCTGTTCGCGTTTGCCGGATTCCGCGAGATGATCGCTGGGATTCTGTGGGTGCGCGCCGACTCGTTCTTTGACAACGGCGACTACGACTCAATCCTGCCCATCATCCGCTTGGTGACCTACCTGGACCCGAAGCAGATTGACGTGTACGCCACCGGGATGTGGCACATCGCCTATAACTTCACGGACCAGGAGAACCGCGCTGACCGCCGGAACATCCCCATCGCCGTGGCGTTTGGCGAAGAAGGGGCGCGGAACAACGACTACACCTACGAGCTGTTTTACGAAACGGGCTGGCTGTGGTACCACCGCATCCAGGACAACTTCCCGATGGCCGTGACTTGGTTTGAGCAAGCCGCCGAGCGAAAGGACATCCTCCCCGCCCGCCACAATTTGCTCTCGCACGCCAAGCTCCGCGCCGGCGACTACAAGGGTGCCCTCAACACTTGGTACGAGCTCTTGGAAGCCGCCGAGAAGGAGATGGAGCGCAACAAGAGCCAGCGCAGCAACTACGCCCAGCGCGACACCGTGGAAGGCAACCTGGACAACCTCCTGATTCGCTTGACGCAACGTGGCTACTTTGCTCGTGAGAACGGCTGGTACGACCAGGGCAACTACGACACCAAGCCGCCGTTTGACGTGCGGTTCAGCGCCAGCGTGACCGTGACCGAAAGCCGCGTGATGCTGGTGGAAGGGACGTGGAACGTGTTCCCGGTGGGGACGCGCGTTCGCATGATCTTGCGCGACGCGGATTATCCGAATGCGAAGGCGGCGGGCCTGGATTGGGAAGGCGGCGACGCCAACAACTTCACGGCTCCGGCCGGCCTGACTTACGTGCAGGACGAGCTCTTTGTGCGTAACCGTCGGTTCCGCAAGGCGATCGACCTCAGCCGCGACCCCACGATCTATCCGTTCGTGAAGGACAAGTACATCCTTGAGTTCTACTACACGCCGCGCGTGGCGCCGGAACACATCAAGGACAAGTTTGGCTACAACGGCGAAGGGATGACCGATGCGAACTTCTTGAACACGGAGATCCGAGAAGGGCAGCGCGTGATCTACTGGAAGACCGAAGTGACGCGGGACCAGATTCTTCGACGCGGAGAGTTCGGTATGGAAGGCACCATCCCGGTGTTCAAGACGCCGAACTACGTGGCGCCGCGAGTGCGCAACCCAGAGGATGACGTGGTAAGCCCAGGCACCCGACGGGTGGAAGGCTAACCCCGGTTGGCCCAAACCGAGTAAAACAAAGAGCGAAGAGACGCCCGAATTCCGGCCGTCAGCCCCTGGGTTGATGGCCGGGAACTGCGCGACGAACGGACGACGAACTCCGCCAGGGCCGGAAGGCAGCAACGGTAAGACGAACCATCGGGTGACGCACCCTTCCCGGCGTCTCTTCGCCATTTCCATTGCCCGTGTCCTACACCGCCCTTTACCGCAAGTATCGCAGCCAGACCTTTGATGATCTGGTGGGGCAAGAGCACATCATCCGCACCCTGCGGCAGGCCGTGGACCAGGGCAAAATCAGCCACGCCTACCTCTTCACCGGCCCCCGGGGCACGGGCAAAACCAGTACCGCCCGCCTGCTGGCCAAGGCGCTGAACTGCACCGACGGCCCGCACAGCAACCCGCCGGAAGACGACCCGATTTGCGTCGAAATTGCGCAGGGGAGTTGCATGGACGTGATTGAGCTGGACGCTGCGAGCGAGAGCGGGGTGGACAATATCCGGCGCGCGGTGGTGGATGCCAGTAGCTATCAGCCCGCGTACTGCCGCTATAAGATTTTCATCATCGACGAAGTCCATGACCTCTCGGCCAGCGCGTTTGATGCCTTGCTGAAGACGATTGAGGAACCGCCCCCGCACGTGGTCTTCATCCTCGCCACCACGGAATTGCAGAAGGTGCCGCCCACCATTCGGTCGCGGTGTCAGCGGTATGAGTTCCACCGGGGCTCGTTGGAGAACTTGGTGAGCCGCCTGCAGTTTGTGGCCGATTCCGAGGGCATGGAGATTGAACCGGCGGCCCTCACGGCGCTGGCTCGGATGGCAGATGGTGGATATCGTGATGCGCTGACCTTGCTGGAACAAGCGATCTTGACCGCTGAGGGGCCGATCACGCTCAACCAGGTTTACGAGCAACTGGGCTTGATCGCGGCGGACGAAGTGGACCGACTGCTGGAAGCCTTGATGGCCAAGGACATCGCCGAGATTCACGCCAAGTTGGACGAGGTTTTCCGGCGCGGGCGCGATGCCGAAGCGATTGTCGAGAGCCTCACCTACCGGCTGGCGGACCTCACGCGCACGCTCTTTGGCGTGGAAAGCAAGGGCGGCAAAGACGTCACCCAGGAGGCGGCGGCGGACGCCATGGCGCGGCGGCTGGGGATGGACCGCATCCTGTTCTACCGAGCGGCGATGGCGCAATTTTTGGCGACCGTGGGGCACGTGACGTTGCCTCGGCACTGGATTGAATCGGAAATGGTGCGGCTGGCGATGAGCCCCGTGCCGAGTGCAACGACTCCCCGCCACGCGGCGGAGCCGGAAGCGGAGCCCCGGCGGGAACGCCCGGCGGCCCTGCGCACGGAGCCGAAACCCGCCCGCACCCCCGAGCCTGAGGTGAAGGCGCCTGAAGTGAAAGCCGCCGTGGTCACGCCCCGCGAGGCGCCTGTTGAAGAGCCGGAAACCAAACCGGTGA
>CALRVA020000013.1:0-25396 GCA_943371495.1 Archangium gephyra
CTCATGGGTTGGTTTCCTTGGGTTCTTTTGCTTGGCAGTGGGGGCAAATCCCCCAGAAAATGACTTCGGCTTCGTCAATGGCAAAGCCGTGGGTGGCGACGGGCTCCAGGCACGGGGCGTGACCGACGTGGCAATCTACGTCCACCGCCGTGTAGCACCGGCGGCACACTAGGTGGTGGTGGTTGTCGCCCGCGCGGGTTTCGTAGAGGGCGGGCGAACCGGCGGGCTCGATGCGGCGGACGATGCCGGCCGCCACCAGGGCATTGAGATTGTCGTACACCGATTGCCGGGCGAGGGTGGGCAAGCGGAGCTGGGCGGCGCGCCAAATGAACTCGGCCTCGCGGTGTTTGCCCTCGTTTTCCAGCACGTCGAGCACGGTTAGGCGCGGCTGGGTGAGGCGGAGCCCCGCCTGCTTGAGCCGTTCTTCCGTGACCGGGTGCACATCTTCACGTTACCCTTAGTTTTCTGGAATGAGTCCAGATAATTGGGTCTCCTTGCATCGAAATATGTTGGGCACCAATTCTGGCCACCCGTGCCATAGTTGCGACATGACCGAGCTAGAAGCGGCCAAACAACGCACCGTGAGCGCGATGGAGATGTTCCTCCGCAACTTCTCCAAAGTTCCAGATGAGCGGCTGCATTGGCAGGCCGCGCCGGGGGCCAAGTCTCCCCTGCGGATTGCCGCTCACACCGCCCTCTATGCGGCCCGCTTTGCGGAGATGATCCGCAGCCGCGCCCTTCCTCAGCCGGAGAATCTTGAAGCATGGCTGGCGCAACGCAACGCCGAAGAGGAGCGCATCTCCACCCGGGACGAGGTGGAGGCCAGCTTCCGAGCCGGCACGGATGAGGTCCTCGCCGCGATGCAAGAACTCACCGCCGAAGACATGGACCTGAGTCTAGAATCTAGCCAGGGCTGGAGCATGCCGATGAGGTTCCTCGTGGACCTCCCCGCCCTGCATGCCAACTTGCATTGCGGGCAGATTGACCTCCTCCAAACCTGCTGGGGGGATCAAGAAGTCTACGTCGGGTGATTCACCGGAGCGGAGTCCAACTCAGCCAGCAGGCCGTCCAGGTCCAGCGGCTCAGTCACCATTTTCAGTTGGCCGTCGGCCTCGCGAGGCCAGTCCTCCCGCGGACGATCCCAGGTGAGTTCGATCCCGTTTTGGTCGGGGTCGCGGAGGTAGATGGCTTCGCTAACCCCGTGGTCGGCGGCGCCATCGATGGGATGCCCGGCCTGCAGCAAACGCTGGAGCGCCTCGGCCAGTGCCCGGCGCGTGGGAAGGAGGATCGCGAAATGATAGAGCCCGGTGCTGCCCGGAGGTGGCTGCGAGCCATTGCGGCTCTGCCAGGTGTTGAGCCCGATGTGGTGGTGATAGCCCCCGGCCGAGACGAACGCGGCGCTGTGCCCTAGCTTTTGGGTGATTTGGAACCCCAGCACCCCGTGATAGAAGGCGAGCGCGCGGTCCAGGTCCGCCACGCGTAGGTGCACGTGGCCGATGCGCGTGCCGGGGTCGAGGGGGGCATGGGATTCGGTCATTGAGAATTGCTTGTTCTTACTCCCAGCCTGCCCCCTATCGTTGCACGCGCAATGACTTTGCCCGGCGAGCACGTCCCCCGGCCTCCGGATCCGGTGGTCGGCAAATGGGCGCTACTTGGCGCGGATGCGGTTGTTCTTGGCGTCGTGCGTGATTTCGGCCAGCCCCATGGCCTCCAGCAGCGGCGGAAGATAAACCCCAAAGCGGCCTCGCAGTCCCTTCTTAAGTCCGTACCAGCCCCCCACCGGGTTGTCGGCCGCCCGACCCCAGGCTTCGAATGTCCCCTCCTTCGCATCCTTTTGCTCGTCCGCACCGCCCAGGTCCATCCAGTCGCCTCGGGCCTTCAGCATCGCCACCGAGTCCTCGATGCATCGGGCGTCGTAGAGGAGGGTGGTCTTCCCGACCTGGCAGACGATCACTTCCTGGTCGTCCTTGGTGTCGAAGTACATCTGATACTCGGCCGTGCCGGGGGGAGTTTTCAGTTCGTAGGGGTTTTCCTTGCCACGCTTATCCATAGAGGCACCATAGCTGATGATACACACCGGAATCAAGGCCCGGAAGCAACCTTAACATCGGGGGAGGTCGACTCCTCAACCCTGTGGCCATTGAGGCGCCGTATTCCTACCAACAGGTCAGTTTGGATCCAGTCACGATGGTCGGCATGATGGCCGCGTATAGTTCAGAAGAAACCCCGACCGGCTTGGCCAAAGTGAAGGAGAGCAAGATGCGGCGCTCTCCCCAAACGTGCTCCGCCTGGGCAACCAACCGCTCCCATTCCGGATCTTCCTCGATCACCTCGAAACTTCCGATCTTGGATGAAACGAGGGTGGATGTGGACGCCCACGTGAGGTCATCCGGTTGCGGGGCATCCAGGGTGTCCGGGTGGTCGTACACCTGCACCCAAAGGATGGTGCCCTGGTCGTCTTGGTAGCGGAATTGCACTTCTCCGTCCTCATCCTTTCCCTGCTGGGTTTGGAACGCCCACGGCATCGGCACCAAGCACCCCTCGGGCTGCTGCACCAGCCAGCGCGTGCCGGCGGGGGCGGGGCCGAAGGTTTCCACCACGCGGCTCTGCGTGATCAATCGAGCAGGGGGAGGTCCATCGAGGATGACAATTTGGTTCTGAGCGAGGAATGGCTCCGGCCCGACGTGACGACGCACCGTGCGCACTTCCTTCCAAATGCGTAGCGGTTGGGCTTCCCATTCCCGGGGGTCGTACGGGCTGAAGTACCAGACCCCATTCCAGTTCGTCTCGCCGGGCTCTGCCGTCCATTCCATCCAATCGGCAGCGGGCTCGCCATCGCGAAGCAAGTTGACGATGGTCGCCGATCCATCCATCAGGTCTTTCAGGTCGTCTATGAGGACATGGAGATGCTTATAATGCGCGTGCCCCTCGGGGGCATGGAGGGTGAATCGCTCGGGTTCCTCCTCTATCCTAAACTCCAAGGGAAATTCCTTGCGGCCGATGTACCACTCCCCTTCGCGCAGTTCCCAGCGCAGCTCAGGGTACGACTGGCAGAGGTCGGTCAGGGCTTGTGCGACGGGATTGAGGGGCGGCATGGGTCTTGGTGAAGAGTGGAAATAGCGACTGTTAAAGGGAGTAATTGCCCTGGGGATCTACCCTAATTTACACCTTTGAAACCGTGTCAATGCGTCGCCACTCCATGGTGTTCAGGTCGAGTTCATGAAAGTGGTCCTCGGGGCGATCCGAGAAGGGGTTGGACCATTTTCCGCCCCATGTGCGGATGATATGGCCGTCAATAAGCTTGGCCGAGTGCCGACACATTTGCGGTGGCACGTCGCCCGTGGTTGGGCACTTTTCGATGTGGAAGTCTAGCAGGCTCAGGCGGTAGACCGAAACTTCATCAGGCTGCGTTCCCTGGTAGCCAAGCGACCCAATAATGTAAAGCCACTCTCCCACGCGGGTGGCCGTGTGGAAGTCCGTGGGAGGAAACACCTCAGGGGGGTAACCATAGATTTCAATCTGGCCCTCCGGGCTGATGACCGTTACGTCATTGTATATCCAAAAGTCTGAAGTCCCGCCATCCTCGTGTTCTCCAGCGACAAGGACCATTGTCAGGTCATCAAGTACATTCAATGACTGTCCAATTCTATCCCAACACCATACAGGATTCGTGACTCCTTTCTTAAGTACCAAGTCATAGTCAATAAAATACTTAAAGATCTCACGCATGAAGTAGGCACATCCTCGCCACTTTACCGCGGCTAGCTTATACTCATCTGTTAGGATGTCAGGGTTACCACTTCCGAAGAACTTATGGCAGCTACCAAAGAAGTCGTCCTTTGATAATTCGTTAATTGAGAGACGTGAATACCTGTACGATTCTCCCCAAAGCAGGTACTCAATTAAGTCTGGTTCAAAATAAAAGTCGAGAACTGCCCCGCGCTTAGCGAGCTCAATAGCCGCGTCTCGATATCCACGCCTCAGTAAGGTCTCAAGAGGAGACTTGAGTTTCGATACGCTAGTTTTTAGATTCGGCTCAGCTCCAGCCTCCAGCAGAAGCCAGAATATCTCCCAATTTATGTCTTGCTTCTGAATCGTATGCCAAAGCGGCGTGCCACCATCGTACATATCATTGATGCCCTCGTTGGTGAAACTCAGCACGATGGCGAGTTCATCCGCATCATCCCGATCAATCGCAATCACCAAGTCCTTCGCACTCATGGGCACCTCCTCGCCCATTTGTACCTAACCTGGACGAGCGAGGGTCACGGAGAGATCGCAGGTTCGTTCACCGTGCCGATGAACAGCGGCAACAGATACCCCGGCCGCAAAATGGCAAATGCAAACGGACGATCCACAGTGATTTGCGCGGATGGAGTTTGGATGCCACCACCATCTGCAGCTGACACGATCCTGGCGGCCTTGGTTCCCTTTTCGTCCACCCGCACATCGGACTCACGGAAGGCCTTGCGGCCGAGATGGCGCAGAACAGAAGGTGGGAGATGACCAGCGAATGTCTGGCGGGTACCTCCGGACGGATGCTCGAGATGGGTTGCGGGCCGCACCGCCACTCGCTGGCCTTCGGGATTCTCTTGCTTCATGCCCGAGGAGTAGCCCTCACGTACAATGGCCGTTCAAGAGGGTTTATGGAAATGGCAACCTCAGCCACCTCCGGTCCGTAATAGAGCCGTCATGCCTGCTCTATCTTGGGTGCGGCTCTCTCGCCGAGTGCCAGGGGTCGTGCGTCAACACGAACTCGCCAACCTTGAGGCATTGATTGATGCGGAGGCGGGGCACGAGCCATCCCGCAACCTGTTCATTTTGTCGTGTGCGATCCCGGCCGGAATCGGAACCTTTGGGGGACTGAGCGTTTTCTTCGCTTGGATTGCCGGCAATACGGGACTTCCCTTGCTTCTGGGCTCACTGGCTACATTGATCCTCGCTGCTGGTGCATGGTTCACCTTCTTTAGGCTTTACCGGTCCATCCCCCCTGCCCGACGACATCTTCGGGATCTGATTTTAAAGTTCTCGAAGCGTTATGCGAGCTTTGGGAACATTATCTTGGGCGAGCAATGCCTGTCGGATGACTTCTCAAAGTTGCTGGACGAGGCTGCCGCAATCTATCTGGAGCATTGCTTCACTCAAGAAGCGCGCCTAACTGGGGCTCAAGTTCAAGCCATTGAAGCGATGGAGAGTGCAATGGCCAAACTCATGGAAGTCGCCCTTGTCAAAGACCGAAGTGCACAAGCCAAGTGCATGGATTGGGCGCTACCTCTCCTCATCGAGATGCGAATGCTCGGCCAATCCCTGGGGCAGCGCACGCTATCGGCCTTGCCTGAAGACATAAGCAATCCACTCGCCCGGCTGCAGGATGCCCGCGCCAACCTGGAATCCATCGCTGCCGCACACGAAGAACTCGATCAGCAAATCGAGGCCCGTTGACCTCGTTTGCGTTGAGTTCAGTCCACGTCGGCGCAAAAGATACTTGCCGGGATCATCGACGCCGCTTGCTTTTCAGCCCCTTGAATGCAGACTCGAGGCCTCATGCCCTGAAGCCAACCACTCCGCGTCTGTCCTTCCCCCGGGAAGAGGTTGGCCGCGCGGGCGTTTTCCCCCATGTCTTTCAGGGCAATCTCCGCGGGGGCGGATGTGGGCGTGCTGGCCAGCACCAGGAGGGGGATGAACATGATGGAGATGCTCCTCTCTACCATTTACGGTTAACGTGAGATGGTGGTTACGGAATCTCAGCCGCGCCAACGATATCCGATGCCGCGCACCGTATCAATGGGGTCCGGCGCACCCACGCTTTTGAGCTTCCGCCGGATGCGGGAGACCAAGACTTCGAGAGAATTGGACGAAAACTCCATCTCATGACCCCATATTTTGCGAAAGAGCTGTCCCCGCTCTAACGTCCGATCGGGGTTTTGCGCCAGTTGTTCAAGGATGCGAAACTCGGTGGCTGTCAGTTCTACATCCTCGTCCCGCACACTTAAGCGATTTGCCCGGATATCTAGTGCACAATCGCCAAAACGGATCATGCCTTGGTCCGCAAGTTTCGCGCTACCTCGCCGCAACTGCGCACGTACCCGGGCCAAAAACTCATGGGAGTCAAACGGCTTCGCCAGGTAATCATCCGCGCCATTGTTCAGCCCCAGCACCTTATCCAGCGAGCTACTGCGCGAACTCAAAATGAGGATCGGGACTTGACTTCGACGTCGTATGCCCACGCAAACTTCGTTGCCATCACCATCGGGCAGCTCCAAGTCCAGCACCACCAGGTTGGGCTCCTCTTTCTCAAAGCAACTCATGGCCTCGGCTACGGAATGCGCGGCGGTGGGCGCATAGCCTTGGCGCTCCAGCACCCGCACCAGGCTGCCCGCCAAAAAGCGGTCGTCTTCCACAATTAGGATGCTCGACTTCACTTCGTCAAGAACTCCAAGATCACTCGCGCCCCGCCAGGTTGTCCATTCTCGAGCCGAATCATGCCACCAATTTCTTTCATGATCTGCCCACAACTATAGAGCCCCAGCCCAAAGCCTTCGGCGCGAGTGGAGGCAAAGGGGCGCTTCAGCCGCTCCTCAATTCCCGACGGGAACCCCGGGCCGGTATCCGCGAACGTCACCTGCACCTTTGCACCGGCTGAAGGATGCACCGTGATGGTAAGTTGCCCGCCGGTAGGAGTGCTCTCAATTGCGTTAAGAATGAGATTGGCAAAGAGAGATTCTAAACGGTCCTCAATGGCCCTGACGGGCGGAGTTTGGGTGGGTGCCTCCAACACCAGCACCATGCCCGCTATCTCCGCGTGCTTTACAAAGAGGTCCACCGTTCGTTGCAACACGGAGAGCAAATCGAGGTGGGCAACTTCTAGTTTCTTTGGGCGCGAGTACGAGAGCAGGCGATGACACAGTACGCCAAATCGGTCGAGGTGGTCCAGCAGTTCGGGGGATGCGGTGTCCTCCAGGTCCAGCCGCATGGCGCTAACGATGTTGCGGACGTCGTGGGCGATAGTGGCGGCCAATTGTCCCGTCACGGCCAGCTTCTCAGACTGGATGAGTTGCGTTTGCATCTCGGCAAGGTTGTGCTCGAGGTCCCGTATCTGGGCTTCCCTTTCCAATTCGGCCGTCAAACGCATGGCCACTAACTGCATGAACTGAAGATCGTCATTCGTCAGCAGTTCTTCGGATCTATGATCAAGGATACAGAGCGTGCCGACCGTCTCGCCCTGCGCGTCCCAAATCGGAACCCCCATGTAGCGCGTGATGCCCATCTGAGCGGGCATTACCCGCGCGTAGTTCTCATCTTGCCGGGCATCTTGAATGATTAGAGGCCCATTCTGGGCCAGGCACCACTGGCAATAGCTTTCGTCCAGGGTGTTTTGGTTCATCGCCTCCACTCCCGGCACCGGGCTAGCGATGGCATGAAAATGCATAATGTCGCCTTGCCGAATGGAGACGATGCACGTGGAATCGTAGTGCCCGCTGATGGTGCGCACGAGCGCCTGGTACACCCGGGCGGGCTCGGCATCAAAAAGAGTGCTCATGCGGTGGAGCAACGTGCGGTGATCTTGCCTTCGGGCCTCGGCTGTCTGATCCACGAATGTCCACAGCCGCCCAATCACTTCTCCGTCGGGGTCAAAAACCGGGTGCGTCTCTCTTCGCAGCACACATTCCGGTTTTTTGAGTTTAAGGGTATCAATTTGGCTCGCCTTCGGGCGAGTGTAGATGTCCTGCAGATTCTCTTCCCACGTTGTGAGATCCATGATGCGGGCGCGCACAGCCTCGCGGACTTCCTCCACATCGAGGTTCACCACCTGGCCACCATCCACGCCGAAAAGCTCACAAAACCGGCGATTGACCATGAGCGTGCGGTGCTCCAGGTCGGTGAGCATCACACCCAGGTAAATAGAGGCAAAAAGAGAGGCCAGCACATCCGGCTCTCGCCCCGCCAAGGCGGCGCGAAACGAGAAAGAAGGTGGGATGGGCGGAGGCGGCATCGCTAGGAATACTGTAGCTGAGGCCGCCCCCGTTCCCGCGTTACTTGGCCGCGCGACGGCGGCGAAGCATGGCCGCAAACCCAAGGGCCAGCGCGGTCATGGTTGTCGGTTCCGGCACCGCAGTTACGGCGATGTCACGCACGGCGAGCGAATCACTAGATTGGTTCATTGAAATATTGCCGATGACCGTGGCCGTGCCCGTCGCGAGGTTGATCATGGCGAACTTGGAGCCCGTGGTGCCGGCCGTTTGCAACGCGGCGTAGGCGGTGTTCGTCGAACCCATCGTCAGGATGTCCATGCCAGCGAGAGCCGTCACGTCCATGCCCAGCGAACCGACCATCACCTGCGTGCCGTTGTTCGGCGGCGTTTGGATGGTCAGCATGTCGCTGTTGGAATCGATGTTGTATAGCGTCGTCGAGGTGGCCCCCGCGAAGCTGTTGGTGTAGGCCGAGGCTACAATGAACGGCGAGCCGCTGCCTTGGTTCAGCGTGCCATCGAGGATCGTAGCGCCCGTGGCGACGTTGATGCGGAGGTTCTGGCCTAGGTTGCTGGTCACGCGTAGGCGGTCGGGCACAGGGTTGAAGTCCACGCCAAATTCTGAGCCACTCAGCGCGAGCGCTTGGCTATTGGCGCTGTTGAATAGGCTGGCCTGGAAAGTGGCCATGCCGTTGGAAGTGTTGATGGTGTAGATACGCCCGAACGAGCCCATGCCGTAGAGCTGGCCGGTGGCCGGACGGAAATCGATGCCCACCAAGGATTCATTGGCGGCGAGCCCTTGGATAAACCAGGCACTCGTCACCATATTCGGCGTGGCCGAATCGAAGGAGATGAGTTGATCTCGGGTGGTGAGCCCGTACACGGTGGCGGCTTGGCCGGTAGAAGCCAACCCCGCTCCGAGCACCACCGCGAGAGATGATAAGGAAATGATTCTTGACATGAGAAACTCTCGAGTCGCGGGCGTTGAAGCCCCACACCTGTAATCTATCGAACGAAGTGGGCGGCTTGCACCCGGGATTCAGGTTCGGCAAGGAACGTTCAGCTACTGTTCAGGTTGCCCTGGCAAATTTATGGGCAAAATGCGCGAAAATGGGGCGAGGGGAGAGCCAATTCCTCTGCGAAGCTATGACCCATTGCTAGAGTCGTCTTCTCAAGCGCACGTGAAGGCGCGACGGGATCCTGATCTGGACTTCGCGCCTCCGGAAATCAACTCAGAAGTTACCGAGAACTTCGTAAGAGCATTTCAGTTTGAAAGGCGGAGCCGGGGCTCACATCCAGTGGAATGCGGCATCGCCCCGTGCGGTCTGGATGTAGTTCAGCTGACCCGAGTGGTACATGAGGTGCGAAACGGCCAGATTCGCCATGCTAAGCGGGGTGAAGGGACCCACCGGCGAGGGGAAAACATCGTTGAAAAGGTCACCTTTGTAGTTCTGGATGGCGGCGCTGAAGTGGTCGGCCGCTTCGTTTAGAGCCTGCATTGCCGAATCCTTGTCCATGAACTCTTGCGGTGCGCGAACCCACTCACCTTGCGGACCATCAATGGCCGACGGGCCTGAAGTGAGTAGCTCCGCGAACAGGTTGAAGAAGCCCACCAATTCGTAGAGAAAGTCGTAGCCGCATCGCGAGGCACCGCCGCAGTTCGCTATGAGGTCTTCGTGGCTCATGGCCTTAATATCGGCCCCGAAAAGGTGGCGTGTGAAGCCCAGGCGTTCGAGGACTTCCGTTCTCGGATCAAATGCCGTCTGATTCATGACTCCCCTAGTTTTGCACAACACGCAAAGGGCTCGAGCGAGCAATTGCGAATCAATTCGGGCCTCCGGCTTTGAGGTAACGCTGACGAAGCTCTTGAGGCAGCTTTTCGATGGCCGCCCGCAACGCGCCCCGGTGCATGGAGCTGGCATGACGATCGAGGAATTGCAGGAGGGCTTCGGGCTTTCTCTTGCCGGCTTCCCTCACCCAACTCCCTACGGCCAGGGCTACCAATTCAGAGTGGCTGGATACCAGGATTTCAGCAAGGGCGAATGTGTCATCCACATGGTCATTCTTGATAAAATACCAAGTGGACACAATCGCCGTGCGCTTTTCGATATCGGTTCCACTCCTTGCAAGCTTGTAAAGGGGATCTTTGTCCTTATCAAACAAGTACCTCCCCACGACGTGGGGGGCGGCTCGGTCTACCATATCCCAGGTGTCAATACGATCATGTCGGGAGAGATAGAGTTCAAAGAGCTCTCTTGAAAGATCGTCCGTGAGCTGCTTCTCGCGAGCTTGCAAATCCATGACACACACAGCCGCCATTCGAAAAACATATTCGTCTGCGTCTAAGATGTCACTTACCGAGGCAAGTGAATGATTACGGAACTCCTTGGCAATGTCAAACAGACGCCTCATGGGGCGCGCATGCTCTAAGCAGACTTCGTCTCTCAGTCGCTCTAAAAATTGGCGGCGATCCTCACTCACTTAGACCTCCTCCTTGGTTAGGGAGCCTGTCGCCCTAGCAAAGGTTATCCTGATTCATTGCACGTCCTTGACCTCCCAATGGATAGCCTGTGTCATTTGCCGAATCGCACCGAGGTGGAAAGCGGCATGGCCGATATTCGCGATGGCACCCAGAACGGCATCATCCGGCAGGCCGGGCTGACTCATGAGTTCAAGGAGAAGGGTCTTCTGGTCAACTAACTCGGATTGGACCCCTGCCCACTCCTCTTCGGTGACCACTTGGCGCGCCCAGCTCCCGTCCCAGTCGGCCTCGAACGCCTGGCCGCGCCCCTGGGCGTTGCTCATCTTGAGATAGTGGATGGTGTGGATGACATGCGCCGCGACGGAGCTGGCCCCACTAATTCGGCGCGAGACTTGCTCAGCGGTGAGGTCGGCCAGAGTTTCCTCGAGGGCTTCGCCCCGTTCCACAATCCAAGTGCCCTTGGCTCCGGGGGCCAAGCCTTCGAAAACCTCTGTGAATAGGATAACAAGCGTTTCGTTTTTTGCCATAAGAGTTTGCCCCCAGCCTGGAGCCTTGAATCCGTATGATTATGAGCGAACAAACGCCACAACTTCAGATTCACTTGCGTCCGCTAACGGGCCGTAGCTGCGTTGATGCCGTTGCGCGTAAAGGTATTGGTCCAGAACGTGTAGCCGGATGCGCGCTTCCAGCTCAGGCTCCAGGGCGCCATACCCCTCCCGCACCCACGGCAGATGGCGCGGCGCCAGGTAGCGGAAGTCCGCCGCCGGGTCACCCAGCCCCGCATCCCCCCAATCTATGAACACCGGCCGCTCATCCCCATCCACCAGCACGTTGTCAGCGTGCAGATCCTGGTGGACGAACACCCGGGGGGCCGTGCCCGCACGCTCGGCCAGGGCCATCACCATCTCCCGCAACCCCAGGGGCTGGGCAGCGGCGGCCAAGGCTTCGAGGTCGAGATCCCATGCGGGATCGAGTTCGCCGTAGCGGTCAGGAACCTCGGTGATGTGGTGCATCCGCCGCAGCGCCGCCCCGTAGGCGCGGAAGAAGGCGGCGGGGTCTGCTAAGTGCGCAGTGTGCGAGAGGGGCCGCCCCAGAACCCGGTGATAGACCGAAAAGGGGGGCGTATCCCCAGTGGGGCACAGGCTGATGTGCAGGAAATCGGGGGTCGGCAAGTCCGCCTCCACTGCCACCGGCACGGCTACGGATTCGGTGTGCAGGTCCTCCAGATATTCGGGGTCCTTGCTGATGCGCAGCACCCAGTCGCCGCACAGCCAGGTCTCGTTAGCGACACCCTGCGGGGTGGCCAGGACGGCTTCCTTAGCGCCCACCCCCACCTGGCGGAGGATGCGGAGCGCGCGGGCGGGGTCTGGGGGCATGGGGTTCACGTTACCACCCGATTGGCAGAGGAATACTCTGCGGAGAGGAATGCCCCGGGTGGGTTTCATTTGGGACCTGCCGTGCGCTCCGCTGAAGACAATTCCATTGACCAGCAGAACGCATTTCCATGCGGCGGCCCTGCACTAAGCCTTGCGCCATGCCTGGCAAATGCCGGCGGATATGACGCGCACTAACCGCCCTATTGAGCCGCGGCCACGAGTTGGCGAATGGCCCCGAGGTGGAAGGCCGCGTGGCCAATGTTTGCGATGGCCCCCAGAACGGCATCATCCGGCAGGCCGGGCTGACTCATGAGCTCAAGGAGAAGAGTCTTCTGGTCAACTAAGTCGGATTGGACCTCTGCCCACTCCTCGTCGGTGACCACTTGGCGCGCCCAGCTCCCGTCCCAGTCGGCCTCGAACGCCTGGCCGCGCCCCTGGGCGTTGCTCATCTTGAGATAGTGGATGGTGTGGATGACATGCGCCGCGACGGAGCTGGCCCCACTGATTCGGCGCGAAGCTTGCTCAGCGGTGAGGCCGACCAGAGTTTCCTCGAGGGCTTCGCCCCGTTCCACAATCCAAGTGCCCTTGGCCCCGGGGGCCAATCCCTCAAAGACTTCGGTGAAGAGGGTGACGAGCGTGCTTTGCAGGGCCACGCTTGCAGTGTATACGCTTGGCAGGAATGGCGACCCGCGTTAATTTGACCGAGTGCTTGGCAACTTATAGAGAGGGCGCGAAGCTGGCCACCGCCATACTGGAATGAGAATGTCCAACATCGCCCTTCCCCAGCCCGTGTCCCTCTTCTTTGGCGCCAAAGGCGAGGAAGTCGATCGGGCTCTCAGCGGCTTTCGGAACGATGCGGTGGTATGGGACAACGGCGAGGACCGAGAGCTACGCGGAATCGAGACGATTCGGGAGTGGCTGGCGGCCACGAATGGCGGATACAACCTGACGACCGAAGTTGTATCCGGGGACGTTCTTGAAGCTGACTTTTTGGTGGGGGTCGTGGTGACGGGCGACTTCCCCGGCAGCCCCTACAAGTTCGAGTACCGATTCACGCTTATTGAGGATCAGATCACCGAACTCATGATTGACCCCATCGGGTCGCTGGCCGAATAGGCGATAGATCGATAGGATCCTCATCGTCACTGGATGCGCCAGCGAAATTCGATTCGGCCCGGAGCCATGCTGTCCATCCAACAATTCCGAACGAACCTATGACAGAGGTTCTCAGGTACCGTTAGGCTACCGATGAATACAGATCGTTTTCTTATCCCGGTACTTGGTCTTGGGCTTCTTCTGGCCGGTTGTGGTGGTGGTGGCTCGGCTCCCATCGGGTCCGGGGGTGCCTTCACCTTTTCCGACAATTCCAACTTGCAGGGTGCTACGGCTAAGGTCGAAGTTGACCTGAACACCGGCGAAACCGTCATCACACCGCTCGGCGCCACCTCGCGGGCTGTGTTCGGCTCGGGCGCGATTGGCGTCAGCAGCGCCGAGGTCTTCCGCGCCACCGGCAGCTCGGTTTCCGCCCGTACACTTCGTTTGACCTTCAAAAACAACTCCCGCGTGGACTACGGCGCCAGCGGCGGCTTGCGGTTCATGATCGGGGCGGCCACCCCCGGTCTCACGGCCAGCACCGAAGCCGGCATTGGCGCGGGCGCCCGCACGGATGGCTCGGTGGCCTCGGCGGCCGTCGGCTCGCCCAGCGGGGTTTGGGAAGACAGCGACGGAACCCTTTTCATCACCCAAGGGGTGGATGGGGCGATCCGAACGGTGCGAAACGGCTCGGTTTCCACTCTCAATACCCTTTACAATTCGCCGCGCGGCATCACGGGCAATCCGGGTTCGGACTTCGTTTACTTCTGCGAAACAGGCTCCCACCGCATCATTCGCTTGCGAAAGGATGGGAAGCAAGGAAACGTGGTGGCTGGCAACGGCACGGCGGGGGATGCGGTTGGCACGGGTGCCGCCGCTCGGTTCAATACTCCGATCGGTTTGACAAGCAACCCCGACACCGGCACGCTCTACGTGGCGGACTACACCAACGGGAAGATCAAGGCGATCGCCAACCCCGATACCAGCCCCACGGTCTCTACCCTGGCCACAGGGATTCCCCTTTGCCTTGGCATTGGCTTTGGCACCATCGAAGGGCGCCCGCTCCTCGTCGCCACGAGCTCCGGCTCGGGGCAGGTGTTCCTCATCGACCCCACCACCGGCACCAAATCCGTCATCCGGACCCTGGCGCCGAGCCTGACCGGGGCGACGATTCGTGAGAACCGGGTTCTGGTGGCCTCCAGCACCAACCAGGTGACGGTGCTCCGCACCGGTTCGGGGGCCAGTCCGTTCGAGGCCTCCAGCTGGCAAGTGGAAGGCACGCTGGGGAGCACGGCGGGTTTTGCGGATGGCGTGAACGCCCGCTTCAATGCCCCGCAGTTGATGAGCAGTGGCTCTAGCAACGTTTACATGTCCGATTCCACCAACCACCGCGTGCGGCGGCTGGTGCTGCCCAACTTCTTGGGCGGGTTCTCTTCTCAGCCGGCGGTGTTTACGAACACGCAAAAGTTCACGCCAAGCAACCAAGGCATTTATGACCTGGGCTTCTTGGCGCAAGGGGCAACGGTGACCAAGGACGTGGCCTTCACCGTGCAGTTCGGGGCCTCCATGACGTTCTTTGTCACGGTTACCGGGGGAACGGATGGAGTGGTGCCGCTGGACGGCGCGAAGAATGCGAACGCCAAGAACGTCTATGCGCGGCTCTTGGCGGGCAGCCCAACCGGAGAGACAGGTCAAGTTGACGGTGTGGGCGGAGCGGCGAGGTTTAACGGCCAAAACTCGATCGCCGTCACCAGCGACGACTATGTTTTTGTTGGATCTAACCAAGCGGTGAGGATCATCGCTCCGGATGGCACAGTGCGAACCATTGCGAACAAGTCGCAAAGTACCGGCACGAGCGTGGATGGCAACGGCAACAATGTCGTCTTTGCGGGGACCCTCATTCGGGGCCTTTATTCAAACCGGGCCGGAACGACCTTGGTTGTTTCCACGAACTCGACAATTTACCGAGGCACGCGATCTCCGAACTCCGACATCATGAATCCGAGTTCGTGGTTCTTCCAACGCGTGGCGGGGTCCACGGATGGATCGACCGGTGACGTTGAAGGAGATGGGGACACCGCTCGCTTTAGCGACGTTGCCGGCATATGCATGAGCGAAGACGAGAGCAGAATCTATGCCGCATGCTTCTCCCAGGCCGAGGTCGAACTCATCGAGAACCGTAATTCGCTCACCGGGGGGCCCACCAGTTGGCAGTGCAGTGTCTTAGCCGGGTCCGGAACTCAGGGCTTTGCCGATGCAAATGGGCTCTCGGCGCAGTTCGGATTTGGCGTTCAGGGGCTTGACGTCGATCGCTTTGGGAACTTATATGTTGCCGATAGCGGCAATAGTCGGATCCGCAAGATTGACCTCGAACGCAATGTGACCACCGTGGCGGGCACCGGTACGGACGGGAATGATGACAATGCCGAGACCATCTCTAATGCGCGCTATCTGGCCGTAGACGACAGTGACTCCGTTTACTTCGCGACTCCTTCAGGAAGAATCCGAGTGTTCCGAAACGGACAACTGTACACGGTGCTGGTGAACGGGTCATATTCCAGCGATGGCTTTGTGGAGAACTTCCAATTCCTTCCGCGCCACTTGGCCGTGAACAAGTCGACGGGCCGACTGTTCACGGGCAACGGGGGACGAGTCTTCTCCTTGGAGCCGCTCGTTCCGTAAGGGTCGAGAAATGAAGATGGGGTCGGCATTTTGCCGGCCCCACTTTTTTTTGCCCGGCCACTTTTACGCTCCAGGATGCGGAGGGCGCACTTGGATTGCAGGAGGCATGGAATTGAAGTTATTGGTCGGACAAACATGGAAACCAAGGGAACGATACGCTGACTCAAGTTGTTGAGGATGGCAACGATGACCCGTGCTACCCGCATCATGTCCGGTGCCCAACTCCTGGTACTTGCACCGCTTCTCGTCGGTTGTGCCCCGGTTCAGGCCGACCCCATCCCCGCGCCCGCGGCAGCCCAAAGCCGGGCGCCCGTAGGCCAGGTTGTGTCCGAGATCGGCAACAACGTCTGGGTGGTCTATCAAGATTCAAGGGGCCATCACTGGTTCGGCACTGACGGTGCGGGCGTCATCCGATACGATGGCAAGACCCTCGTTCGATACTCCACCGATGATGGACTGTCTAACAATCGCATTCGCGAGATTAAAGAAGACAAGAACGGCAATATCTTCATCTCCACCCTCGAGGGCATCTGTAAGTTCGATGGCGAGCGATTCAATCTCTTAGAAGTCGTTGAAGATGACGATGCGTGGCGCTTGCATCCCGACGACTTGTGGTTCAAAGGAGCCACGAACACGTACGGCCCTTACCGGTACGACGGCAAAACGCTTTACCTCCTCAAGTTCCCCAAGAGTTACCTCGAAGATCAGATCAATCGTGAGTTCCCCCGCTCCGTTGTGAGCCCCTATTCGATCTACACGATCTACCAGGATACGAAAGGCAACCTGTGGTTCGGCACGCAGAATCTGGGGGCTTGCCGCTACGATGGGAAGACCCATACTTGGATCTATGAACGTCACCTTTCTGAGGCAGAAGGGGGCGGAACCTTTGGTATCCGGACTATCGCCGAGGACAAATCCGGCAAGTTTTGGATTTGCAGCAACCGATTTCGCTACATCGTCCAGCCCGGGATTCGTTCCGGGACCGAAATGGTGGCCGACTACAGTCGGGAAGCCGGAATCAGCCACACCACCAATCGCCAAGCATACGAGCCCACATTCTTTGAATCCATGATCCGCGATAAGGAAGGCAACCTGTGGATGACGAGCAATGCTACGGGCGTATGGCGCTTCGACGGCAAGGAGATGAAGAACTTCCCCGTGGAAACCGGCAAATCCTGGCTCATCTCGATCACTCTCGATCGAGATGGCAAGATCTGGCTGGCCACGGACAGCGCCGGAGTGTTCCGGTTAGAGGATCAGGCCTTTAAGAAGTTCGAGCCTCAGCTCCCGGCCGCGAAGTGAGGCCGGCCCTCAGCGCTCCAGGATGCGGAGATTGCGCCAGCGCACTTCGTAGGGGCCAGACCCCCGCGCGATGCTGTGCACCTGCAGCCCGATGAACCCGCGCGAGTGAGTCTCGTAAACCTCGTCGTGGGTCAGGTCGGCGACCTTCATGCCGTTCACCCAGGTCTGGATGCGCGGCCCCTGGGCCAGGATGCGGTACTGGTTCCAGCCGCCGTTCTTAAAGATGGTGTGGTTGGATCCGGGCTGGTTCGGTTCGGGGGAAAGCCAGCCGAAGCGGGTGGCCTCGCCGTAGATGTAGCCGGAGTGGCCGGGACCGGCCATGATCTCGACCTGCGGACCCCACACGCGGCCCTTTTCCGGCTGGCCCTGCAGCCCCTCGGACTGGAGGGAGCGGATCTGGCAGCCGCTGTTGAGCGGGTCGTCCACCTTGACCTCGAAGAAAAGCTCGAAGTCGTCGTACATCTTGTTGCTGCACAGGAAGGAGTTGGGGCTGCCCTCGGCGGTGCGCCCCACAATTGCGCCGTCCTCCACGGTGTAGGTGGCGGTGCCGTTCAGCTGCGTCCAGCCTTCCAGGTTCCGACCGTTGAACAGGCGCACGGAAGCGGCCGGGGCGCTGGGGGCAGTGGTGGTGGCGAGGAGCAGAGCGCAGATCATGGCGTTGGTATACCCGGTGGTGAGGTTGATTGCAATTCAGACCATCAACGTTAGCCTCAGATGATCAGCGAGACTAAGCTTCAGAGACTTCCAAGTGCCATTCTCACTACAAGGATAGAATGCAACTTGGTCCATCCATCGGTTAGGCCAAGTACATGAGTTGAAAATTGGCCACCTCCTGAACAGCCAGGGCCACTTTCCGGACAACCTTTGGTATACTTTGCTTGTGCAGTATGACAGCGTACTTGAGCTCCTTGGAAGTGAATTGAATGCTTCTCAGGTCGGTGAACTGGCACGCCTCAGTGTTCCGAAGCCACCGGCGCGATTCGTTCAGGCTCCTCTCACTACTCCTTGCTCCATCGAGTATCTCAGCACGTGTAATGTACTCCTCTTTGTAGCATCGGGCGCGGTCGGCAAGACAACCCTGGCAAAGAAAATCGCTTCGGACGTATCAGCACCTCTTTGGGACCTGGCGACAACGAAATTGGGAGACAATTCCTTTAAGGGAACGTTGATTAGTGCCTACGAAGAGGGCTATTCATCGGTAGTTGACTCGCTTTCAAAAGGAAAGGGATGCCTGGTTATTGACGGACTGGACGAAGCTGAAGCTGGGTCGGGATGGTCTTCTTTGGAGTCTTTTCTCACTCAGATGGCATCTATTGTCGCCGATTCGCCTAGTCCAGCAGTACTTCTCTTTTCACGAGTTCCAACAGCTGAGCTTGTAGAACTTGCCCTTAGCGAGGCAGGGATCAATATTGGACGGATTGACATCCAGTTTTTTGATCGTAGTGCGTCGGTCGACTTCATTAGCAAAGTATTGGACGATCAAGGTTCTAGTAATCATCGTACTCAGCCAGCCGCATATGCTGATCTCTTGGACTATGTATTTCTGGAAACAGCACGTAGTATTACACCAGATACTGAAGGAGGCCGCATCTGGGAGAATACTCAATTACGCGCCTTCTTGGGATACGCACCTGTACTAGAATCGATCGCGGCGCTTGTTGCAGCAACCAGGAACTTCGCGGATCGCCCAAAGATTGGACACGATAACCCAAATGGATCAATCATAGGCCAAATAATGGAGTCGCTACTTATTCGTGAGTCACAAAAATTGTCAGAGGCTCTAAAGCTTAGTGGTAGGCTTTCGATAGAAAGCACAGCGACGCTGTACTGCCCTGAGGAGCAGCGAAAGTTAATTGTTCGGCATTTGTACCTAGGAGAAGCAGATGCCGTGCCAGTTCCGAGTGGGTTGAGCCCCAGCGATGAGAGTGCCTATCGTGAAGCACGTCGCGACTTCTTACCTAACCATCCTTTTTTGCACAATGGTAAATTTTCTGGGCCTGCTTTTCGCGACTACATGCTCGCCTACATGCTTCTTGGTGATGCTGACAGCGAATCGCAAGCGCGAGCAGTCATCGAGTCGGATGCCTTTCGGTTGACAAAGCTCTTTCTTGACTTCTACCTTGGTTTTGCTCGTGAGGTTGTCGAAGGGTCAGCCCTATTCTCTTCGTCACTAGAACATCTTGGGTATCTATGGGAGGCTGACAGCGCGGCACTGCGTAAAGGTGACTGCGCAGTACAAGAAGTACTGACCGTGTCGGGAGGGTTTGTTAAGTGGACTTCAAGGAGGACTTCAACAGTTGTGGAGTTCGAACGTGGCGACAATTTGATTCGGCTACCGTTCAGCGTTGAAAATTCGGAAGTAGATGTGGAAGGAGGTCTGTTACTGGGTTGTAGCAAGCGGCCCTTCCGAGTCACTGATTGCTCAATTGAGGCGGACAGACTTATCTTGGAGTCAACTCAGCTTGAGGTCATCTGCAATAAGGGTCGTGGTGGAGTGAGACTGGCTGCCAGCGAGTCAATGAAGGCGTTACTGCTGGAACCACCCACTCTATATGACAACGGTGAGCCCATCTTGTTTGAATGGCCTGGCGCAAGTGCGTGGCCATTTCATGGAGTCGAGCCAATCCTTGAAGATGCTACAGATCAAGTCGATCATATATTGCAGATACTCTATCGGTTTGTAAGCGTGTTTAGGGCAGATGGTTACCAACGCGAATACCGGAAGCTTGCCGACTTGATTCGAAACCGAAAGGCCTCCACACCGTTTGCCAAGGAAGTCGTCCAAGCACTCGAAAGCCTTGGGTTCTTCACGGTGAAAGGTGACTTCTTCGAGGTTGATCCTTCGGACCTTGCCAAGTGTGGAATGACATGGAGCAACGTCCAACAGAGAATCTACCCTTCTGAAGCGAGAGAATTTGCTTCTCAGATTCTCCAAAACATACAGCAGAACCGGTAGTCGTACTGGTTCAGGATTTGGATGGGTGGAATGAGAACATTTTTTGTGTGGTATTAGTTTAACAAAATTACATTGCGTAAAGTACGACACTTCCTAGCTCTAGTTTGAATGCATCAGTCAATTCCGAGCTTAATGGTTCGGTTGACGCGTCAAGGTTCGAGCCAGCTTTTCATTTGAAGGTTGGGAAGTGATTGGACAACCAGTGTATGTAGAGAATTTGACACTTTACCAGGCCTCGAGTTCGTCAACATTCGCACCCCCACTTTCGCAGTTCGAATCCGCCACCCGACGATCTGCGTGTAGAGACCCTCGGACGGCCCGCCGGGCAGCACCGACTCCAGCCGCAGGAACCCCACGATCTCATCCGCCGACTACTGCTCCCTCGTCGTAGAATGCCAGCTCCTCAGGGTTGGGAGGCTGGTAGCCCGTCCACTTGGGCTCGTGTTCATGCCGGTGCATCACCCAGGTTGGATTCGAGAGAGTCTGATTTCGTAGTTCTATGCGCCGCCACAGTTCGTCCATATCGGAGGAGTCCATCGCATAGAGCTCAATGCGGGCGTCAAGCTCTAGGGCCTCCATGGCGTATTGGGTTCGTTCTTCTTCAGCCCAAAAGCCGTTCTCTAGAATCACCGTGAGACCCTTCTGGAGGTAACCCTTGGCCAGTTCCCACTGCAAAGTCTCTACAGCATCGCGCAGGCGGTCCTTCTCTTGCCTATCCTCCGGGTCGGCTAGGACAGCCTCGATCCAGTCGTCCGGGCACATGCGAATCGCGTTCCGCTCCGCCTCAAGTTGCTTGGCAAAAGTCGTCTTCCCCGAGCCGGGAAGGCCACAAACCAAGATCATCGTTCCGCTTGGTTTCATTTCAATATCAGGGATCACATTGAGAGTCTCATATGTTTGAGCTGGTTCGCCTCAATTGTCATTGCGAATACGTTGCGCGCTAGGTTTCCACACATTTGGAGGCAATTCCGACTTACTTTCCTTGCCCTCCGAGTTTTCCCCCGCGCATGGCAACTCATAATCAGATTACAGGGGAACTCCATTGAATCGAAATGAACTTGAGCGTCACCTAAGGAAACACAAGGCTCGTTTAGTCCGGCACGGGGCCAACCATGATATCTGGGAGAGCCAAGACGGCGAGAAAGAATCTCAGGTTCCCCGGCACCAAGTGATCAAGTCAAACACGGCTCGGCGCATCTTTGATGATCTTGGGATTCCCCGGCACCCCTCGCTCTAAAGTCGAGTTAGGCCAGCGCCACTTGCTCGTAGACGGTGCCGGCACCGGCCTTCCGTCTCGCCTTTTCGCGCCGGTACTCCAAGAGTTCGTGAAGAGCTTCCAGAACCAAGCGCTTCGCCTCTTCCAGCGTCTCACCCTGGGAATTTACGCCCGGAACTTCGGCCACGTACGCCGAGTACCCGCCTTCTTCAGCAGGCTCGAAAACGAGGGTTACGCGCTCCATCTCTCTTCCATTATACGTTTCGGATACTCAATTCGATAGATTGACCCCCAAGAGTACGGGTCAGGGCCCGTCGATTTCGTCGTCAGACGCAATCCCGAAGAAGCTGCTCTAGAACTGCCCCGTGACGATCTGCGTGTAGAGACCCTCGGACGGCCCGCCGGGCAGCACCGACTCCAGCCGCAGGAACCCCACGATCTCATCCGCTTGCCCCGGCAGGACATCCTCATTGAGCGTGCCGCCCCGCCGGAAGCGGCGCTCGAACCGCACCGCCTTGCGGTTCTGCCCTTCCTCAAACCGAAGCGGCTCGGGCGGCCAGGAGAAGAGGTGCGTCATCGAATTGCCCCAGTCCACGCCCGAGAGCGCGGCCCCGATGGTGAACTCCAAGTTGAATCCCTCCGGGCAATTGCGGAACATGCACTGCTCCAGGGGCGAGAGGAAGATTTCCCCTTCCACCACCGCGAGAACCTGGTCTTTGTCCACCAGGGAGATGGTTAGGGATGGATTGAAGATCGCCGGCATGTGGTGGCCATGTTACCAACCGCACCCCGCCGGGCTTCTACGCACCGATTGGAATCGTTCTCAGGAGACCGAACCAGGAGCACCTCAAAACAACAACGCCCCGCCCAAAGGCGAGGCGAAATTCTTGGTACCCCGGACGGGATTCGAACCCGCGATTTCCTCCTTGAAAGGGAGGCGTCCTAACCGCTAGACCACCGGGGCACGGGGTGCCTGAAGATATTGCCAGACCCGACCACCTCGTTGCAAGGGGGTCGGGCCGGTTGGCCCGCAGGGGGCCTCACCGCCGGATTTACCGGGCGATGATGTCGGAGCCCATGCCCATCGGCGGGGCAGAACCCGGAGCCGGAGCGGGGGCCGGAGCTTCCTTCACAGGCGCCGGAGCCGGGGCCGGGGCGGGAGCCGGAGCTTCTTCACGCGAAGCCGCAGCCACGGGCTCTTCCGAGCGCGAAGCGTTCTGGTTCAGGTAGGCCGCACTGGCCGCACGGGTGCTGGCACCCGGGGCGTTGTTGTAAGCCCACTCTTCGCTCACGTCGTAGCCTTCGTAGCCGTTGGCGTTGGCCTGGATGCCCAGCACCCGGCGCGCGCCCACGTAGCGCTGGCTGTAGTAGTTCTCGCTCAGGCGATTGATGCGCACCGAGCCGCCACCACTGCTGGCGTGGATGAACTGGTCGTTGCCAATATAGATGCCCACGTGCGTCACACGAGCGTAGGTGCTGGTCTTAAAGAACAGCAGGTCGCCCGGCTGCAAGGCGCCTCGCTGCACCACGCGGCCCACGTTGCTTTGGGCGTTCGCGGTGCGCGGCAGGTTGATGCCGTGCTTGGCAAAGACATAGGTAGTGAAGCCGCTGCAGTCAAAGCCGTTGCGGCTGGTGCCGCCCCACTTGTAGCGGATGCCCATTTGGGCGCGGGCGGTGGCCAACATGTTGCCCACGGCACCCAGGTCCGGGTCCGGCACGGGTTCGGCCGAGAGGTTGCTCGCCAACACTTGGTTGCTCTGCGCGGTGGCGGCGGGTCCCGTCACACTCGCGCTGGCCGGGGCCACGCTGGCTTGCAGCAGGGCTTGGCCTTCGGCGGTGCGGGCCAGCGTATCGGCGCTCACCGGCTCCAGGAAATCGCGGCTCATCCAGCCAATGGTGCCGCCGGCGAACTGGATTTTGTACCAATCGCCTTGGCGGTCCAGCACGTTGGCCACGCGGCCTCGGGGCAGGTTGGCAATGATGCGGGCGTCGGTGCTGGGTTCGGCGCGAAGGTTCACGCGGTCACCCTTCAGTTGCACGCGGCTGGTGGCAATCACGTTGGTCACCACGGCGCGGCCTTCCTTCGGCACTTGGATGACGGTGCCCACGGTCAGCTTTTCCCAATCCAGGCCCGGGTTCAGGTCTCGGATTTGGCTGGGCGGCACGCCCACTTTGCTGGCAATGGTCCAGTCGTTGTCGCCTTCCGCAATGCGGTAGGGGACGGTTTCAATCTTGGGAGCGGCATTGGCGCCGGTGGTGGCGGCATCTTGGCGCGGAGCCGGAGCGGGAGCGGGGGCGACGGGTCGCGGGGCTTCCAGTTGCGTGGTGCGGGCCTGCATGGCCGTGCCAACGCGGATAACGGTGCCGACTTCCATGCGTCCCCAGTCCACATCGGGGTTGAGCACATGGAGTTGCGCCGGGCGCAGGTTGTACCGGCGAGCGATGCTCCAGTCGGTATCCCCGTTGCGCACGAGGTAAATGGGGCCCTTGTCGTCGGCCAGCAGGCGCGACGGAATCAGGACTGTGACACCGGGTGCAATTTGCACGCCGGGGTTCGCCTTTTGGAGCTCTTTCGCATCCAGCCCAAACTTCCTTGCCACTGTAACAGTGGTTTCGTTATTCTGTACCTGGTACTTGACGGGGGCACTGGCATTGCCTGCACCCACCATCATCGCGCCCCAAATGGCGCCGGTTAATGCCAAAACTTGGTTTCCTCCGTTACGTCCGCCAAGCGTAAAAATACGCCGTGTGACAGTCGTATCTTCGGATACTTTACCTGGATTGTTCCTAGTTCCCGGTCAATTCCCGGTATTTCGTGGATTCCGGCGGGTCACCCGTCCTGGGTCCCTGGTAGCCTTGCAAGCGCGTTGCTGAGCGTTCTCATCGTCAATTGGAACACCCGTTCCCACCTGGAAATCTGCCTCAAAAGCCTGCGTGCGCACCCGCCGCAGGAGCCGATGGAGATCATCGTGGTGGACAACGCCAGCACGGATGGCAGCGCGGAGATGGTGGCCCGGGACTTTCCGGAGGTTCAACTCATCCAGCCGGGCTTCAACACGGGCTACGCGGCCGGCAACAACCTCGCCTTTGCGGTGGCCCAGGGAGAGTGGCTCCTCACCCTCAACCCGGACACAGAGATGCGCCCGGGCGTGCTGCAAGGGGCCATAGACGCCCTGCGAGGGCAGCCCAAGTTTGGGGTGCTGAGTGTGCCCTTCCAGTTGCCCAGCGGCGAGATCCAGGCCAGTGTGCGGGGCTTCCCTTCGTTTTGGGGCATTGTCGGGCAGTTCACGGGGCTCGCGCGGCGGTTTCCGCACGGGGCATTAGGGAGCTATTTGCTCCCCGCCTTCGACTATCAGGCCAGCGGACCGGCCCCCCAGCCGATGGGGACGTTTTTGCTGTTCCGGCGCGAAGCCCTGGCCGCGATCGGCGACGCCAAGGCGCCCTTCGACGAGGCCTTCCCCATCTTCTTCAACGAAGTGGACCTGCTCTATCGCATGGCGAACGCAGGGTGGCCGGCGTGGTACCAGGCGGGGCTCACCATTGCCCACCACCATGGGGCCAGCACCCGGCAGGTGCGACCCAGTATGATTTGGGAATCACATCGTAGCCTGTTGCGTTACTTTTCTAAGCACACTCGGGGTTTCGCGCGGCTCGGTTTGCCACTGTTGGCCATCCTCGTCGGGTTGGCCGCTTTTGTGCGTGCTCGTGGATATCATGCCGGATTTCGAACTCAGCGTCACCATCTGTAGCTGGAATACCATCTCAGATACTCGCGCGTGCCTGGCCAGCCTGCGCGAGGAGCGGCAGACCACCGAGTTCGAAGTCATCGTGGTGGACAACGCCAGCGCCGACGGCAGCGCCGATATGATTGCCCAGGAGTTCCCCGAGTTTCGGCTGATCCGCAGCGAGACGAACCTGGGCTTCACCGGCGGGCACAACCGGGCTCTGGCCGAGCGCAAAGGCCACCACGCGGCCTTGCTGAACAGTGACACCATCGTGCACCCCGGCGCCATCGGCACCCTTCTGGAGTTCATGCGGGCCAACCCCGAGGTGGGCGTGGTCGGGCCGAAACTGCTCAACCCTGACGGGTCGCTGCAGTTCAGTTGCCGGCGCTTTCCTAACCCCGTGGCGGCGGCCTTCCGCAACACGATTTTGGGTCGCCTCTTCCCCAACAATCGATACGTCAAGGACTACCTCATGGTCGGGTTTGACCATTCCGAAGAGCGCGAAGTGGACTGGGTGAGCGGGGCGGCCCTCTTTCTGCGCGGCGAGGTTTACGAGAAGATTGGCGGCCTGGACCCCTCGTTCTTTATGTATTGTG
>CALRVA020000014.1:0-25241 GCA_943371495.1 Archangium gephyra
GCGACCGCATCATCACCATCAGCCACGGCGAACTCCGCGTGCCTGCACCGGACCAAGCCCGCGACCGCGAGGCCATTGGCCGCCTGATGCTGGGAGAGGAAGCATGAGCGGTCGGGCGCGTTTGGCATTGGTCTTGGTCGTGGTGGCCCTGGCGCTGGGTCCGCTTTTCCTCACGCCCGTGCCGCCTTCGGAATGGGCGCCCGAACTCTGGGGGAGCAGCTTTGGCGAACCCCGGGGCTGGGCCCTCACCCTGCGTGAACTGACCCCCTTGCTGATTGGCGGGGTGGCGGTATGGCTGGCTCTTCGCGCCGGGCTCTTCAACATCGGGGCCGAAGGCCAGATGCTGGTGGGTGCGTGCGCCACCGGGGCGGTCGCCTTGGTGCCGGCGTTCCCCGGGCAGTTGCCGCTGGCCATCGGGGCCGGAGTTCTGGCGGGCGCGCTGTGGGCGTTGCCGGCGGGGGCGCTGCGCACCTTCCGGGGTGGCCACGAGGTGATCAGTTGCATCATGCTCAACCAGTTGGCGTTCCTGTTCACGGGCTGGCTGGTGAAGGGTCCGATGAAGGACCCCAACGCCGGCGGTGCCACCACCAAGATGCTGGATGAGTCTCTGCGGTGGGCACCCATCGCCAAATTTGGCCGGGCGGAACTGGACTGGGCGCTGCCGCTCGGGCTCGCGCTGATGGTGGGGCTGTGGTACTGGCGCAAGCACCGGGTTGGCGGCTATGAACTCGAAGCCGTCGGCACCAACGCCACTGCTGCGCGGTTTGCGGGCATCCCGGCCGAGATGGTGCAGTTCCGCGCCTTTGCCATGAGTGGCGGGCTGGCGGGCCTGGCCGGAGCCCTACTGGTGGTGGCCGATCAAAACCGTTTTTACGATGGCATGACCAGCGGCAAGGGCTTCGATAGCCTCGGTGTGGCCCTTCTGGCGGGAGCCAATCCCCTGGCGCTCGCCCCCAGTGCGCTCCTCTTTGCCGCCCTCAATGCGGCCACCACGGGCATGAACCAGATCGGCATCCCCAAGGGCCTCAGCGGCCTAATGCTGGGCGGCCTGATCCTCCTCTTCGCCTCCGCCTCGCAACGCAAGGACAACGCCCATGAGTGAATTCGCCACTTTCTTCACCAATACGCTCTCGCTGGCCGTGCCCCTGGTTCTGGCCGGGTTTGGCGGGCTGCTGAGCGAGCGGAGCGGGGTGATGAACATCGCGCTGGAGGGCAAGCTCCTGGTGGGGGCGTGCGCCGCAGCCGTGGTGGGGGCGCTCACGGGCAACCCGTACCTTGGTATGGTGGCGGCCCTAGTGGCGAGCACCGTGTTGAGCCTGGCGCATGCCGAACTCACCCAGCGCTACCGCATGGACCACATCGTGGCGGGCATGGCGCTGAACCTGATTGCCATCGGCGCAACGAACTACGTCAGCAAGCTGGAACGCTTTTCGCAGTCGCTTAGCGGCGTGGTGCGCGTGCCTCAAGCGGTTTTGGCCTCCATCATCTTGATTCTGATTGCTGTGGTGATGGCGGTGATCCTGCGGGGCCGAGGTGGACTGCATTTATGGGCGGTGGGCGAGGACCCGGTGAAGGCGCGCTTGGTCGGCCTCAACCCCGTGGCCATCCGTTACCTGGCGCTCCTGGGCACGGGCCTGTTTTGCGGTCTCGGGGGCACCTGGATCATGGCGAATGCCAGCGGCTTCACCGACGGCATGACGGCGGGGCGGGGCTTTATTGCTCTGGCCGCGCTGGTGCTGGTGGGCTGGCGCCCGGTGCCGCTTTTGGCGGCGTGCCTCGTGTTCGGGGCGGTGCAGAGTCTTCAACTCGTGTTCCAGGGCGTGCCAATTATGGGCACGGTGTGGCCGAGTGAAGTGTGGGCGGCCTTGCCTTATGCGGTGACGCTACTGGCGCTGGCCGGATTCGCCGGGAGCACGAAGCCCCCGGCGGGTCTGGGCGTTCAGTAAACGTTGCGGTTAACGTTTACGGCTGGGCGAAGATCTCGCGGGCCTTCTGCACGCAAAGATCGGTTTCGCCGAATCGCACCACGGTTTCCACATCGTGGTCCGGCTTGATGCCATTGCCCTCGATGCGCATGCCCTTCGGCGTCACGTAGTCGGTGAGGGGGAACTGCAGCAAGTAGCCGTGCTCCATGGGGCGCATGATGCTGGCCAGCACCGCCCCGGCCGAAGGCTTGCCCACCAAAACGGCTCCGGCTTGCTCTCGCAGAGAGGCCGCCAGCATTTCACTGGCGCTGCCCGTGCCCGGGTCAATCAGAACCACGATGCGACCCTTGAACGGCTCGACATTGGTGGCGCGGGCCGGGCGGATCGGATTGTTGCGCCACTTGGCGATGGCGGCCAGCTCCGGCTTCTCTTGGTCCGGGTGCGCAGTCTTGTAGCGCTCGTAGTCACTGCGACCGATGAACGTGCCGAGGTTCTGCTCGCGCGTCATCAGGTAGCCCGATAGTTGCTGCAAGTTGATGACCGCGCCGCCGCCGTTGCCGCGCAGGTCAATGATCATGTTCTTGGCCTTGGCGGCGTCCATCATGATCGTGCGCACGTTCTGGCCATTGAATCCCACGTCGAAGGTCGGGATGGTGACCATCGCGGTTTCCTTGTCCAGCCAGTCAATCTTCTCCGGGATGACGGTGCTGAACGGCTCGCGCTTCATCGTGAATTCCTTCACTTCGCCGTCGCGTCGCACCTTCACGGTCACTTCCGTGCCTTCCTCGCCCGCTAGGTCAGCCGTGCTGCGCACCGCCTTACCGTTGGCTTCAAAAATCAAGTCGCCGGGCAGGATGCCGGCCTTCTTGGCCGGTCCTTCGGGGAACGGGAAGACCACCAGAATGCCGTCGGCTTCCAGCTGAATGCGAATCCCGATGCCCACCATGCGGGCCGTGTTGCGGGCGTCGGCCGCGCGCGGCGAAAAGAGGGCAATGTGGCTAAAGCCGAACTGCTGGAAGGAGCGATTGATGACGCCCACAAACGCTTCCGGCGTGCTGGCTTTCTCCAAGCTCTCCTTTTGGGCTTCCAGCATCGTGTCCAGCTGACCGAAGTCGGTCGCCGGGACAAAGGCGAAGCGGCGGAGCAGCTCGGACATCTGCTCGATGACCTTGGCTTTTTCTTTAGCGAACTCTTCAGCAGAAGGGGCCGCCGGGCTCGTTTGGGCGTACGCCGGGGCAATCAACAGTGCCGCCAGGGCCAGTGAAGACAAGAACTTGCGCATGATGCTTAACTCAGGTTATACGGGCAATGACTCCCAAAGGATTCCGCAGCCTAGACCGTAATCGCCTAGACCGTAATTGTAAGCCATCCGGCGCGCACAAACCACTGGGCGATCTCGAAATAGATGACGAGACCCGTCGCGTCCACAAAAGTGCTGATGAAAGGCGCGCTCATCACGGCGGGGTCAATGCCTAAGCGTTTGGCCGCCAGCGGGAGCAGGCTGCCCACCGAGGCGGACCAGATGACAATGGCCGGCAGGGCCACCCCCACCACTCCGCTCATTCCTAGACCACTCGACCACCCAAAGAACGCGCGGGCAAACCCCACGGCGCCTAAGGTGAGGCCAATGAGCGTGGCCACCAGGAGTTCGCGGCGCAACACCCGCACGGCGTCCTTGGTGCCTACTTCGCCTAGCGCTAGGGCGCGGGTGATGGTGGTGGTGACCTGGGAACCCACATTGCCCCCCGCCCCGATGAGCAAGGGCACAAAGAAGATCAGCGGGTTGATTTTGAGGTCCTCGCCCCCGTTTTGGCCGTAGTGGCGGAGCACCATGCCGGTGATCGTTTCGGCGATGAAGAGGGCCAGCAACCACACAATCCGGCGACGGAACAAGCTCCAGACATTCGAGCCCAAATACGAATCCCCGTCGCCACTCACACCCCCGAGGGCGAGCACGTCGCGGGTGTCTTCTTCGCGCAGAACCGTCTGGGCGTCGTCCCCCGTGAAGATGCCCACCATCCGGCCCCGGTCGTCAATGACGGGCAGGGCGTAGAAGCCATATCGGCTCATGCGCCGGGCGGCGTCTTCCGCGCTCTCCTTGACATTCGCGGTGATGACATCGCTACGCATTACGTCCTCGGCCACGGCGTAGGGGTTGCTGCGCAGCAGGCGGCGCAGGCTAAACACGCCGACAAGCACGCCTTTGCGATCCAGGACAAAAATATCGTTGACCGATTCGTACTTTTCGTCGCTGGCTTGCCGGAGGTCCAGCAGAAGCTGCGACATGGTGGACGTGGGCGGCGACCAGAAAAAGCGCTCCGTCATCAGGCGGCCGACGCTGCCCTCGGGGTGTTCCAGAAGACGCCGAATCTCCTGGGCGTCCTCTTCCGGGATCATCGTGAGGAGCCGGTGGAAGCGCTCGGGTTCGAGTTCTTCCCACAAGTCCACCGCGTCGTCCATCGGCAGGATGTCGAGGAAGTGCGCGATGACAGGGTCCGGCAGCTGGGTCAGCAGGGCGCGGGCTTCTTCGGTGGGGAGCTCCACCAGCACTTGGCTGGCGCGGTCTCCATCCACATAGTTGAGCACGAGGATGCGCTCTTCACGCTCCAGGCGCAACAGGGCGTCGGCCAGGTCCTCGGGGCGGGCTTCCTGGATGATCTCCGGCAACACTTCTCTGTCGATCGGAGGCTCGGCGATCAGGCCGAGCAGTGCTTCAGTGAGGGTTTCGTACTCGGCCATCTCCAGGACCGAGGGTACCTTTCCGAGTGAGCTAACCTAGTCGGTATGAACTCCAACGATGTGCGCGAAGTCGTCCGTCAGGCCCTGGCGGACCTGGGGGTGCCCGCGAGCGGCGCGCGCATCGTGGTGGGTCTCAGCGGGGGGATTGACTCGTGGACGCTCCTCTTGACCTTGCAGGAGCTAGGTCAGGATGTTATCGCGGCGCACCTCAACCACGGCCAACGCGCCGAGGCCGCGCACCAAGCCGAGCAACTGGGAGCCGAATGTGACCGGCGGGGCATCCCTTTTGTGCCCGGGCAGGCGGATGTGCCGCGCCTAAGCCAAGACCAAGGCGTGGGGCTGGAAGAAGGGGGCCGCTGGGCGCGCTATGAGTTCTTTGAGCGCGTGGCGATGGCGATGCAGGCCGACTTCATTGCCACCGGGCACACCCGCGACGACCGGCTGGAGACGGTGCTCTTCCACCTCACGCGGGGCACGGGTCCGGGGGGGTTGGTCGGGATTCCGCGCCGCCGAGGGCGGATCATCCGCCCGCTGCTGGACATTGACCGGAATGACACGCGCGAATTCGCCCGTGAGGCCGGGGTGCCGATCATCTTTGACCCAAGCAACGAGGACTTGCAGTTCGCCCGGGCTCGGATGCGTCACCGCGTGGTGCCTGAGTTGCAAACGATTCACCCTGGCGTAAGGCGTAACGTGGCCCGGCTGGCCGACCTGATGGCCGAAGAAGACGCCCTGCTGAATGGGCTCGCGGCGGCGGCGCTTGAGAGAGCGGAAATCCCTCTGAACGGTGACTTGCGCTTCTTGACCCTGGACTGCGAAGTGGCGTTTGATCGCACTGTGCTGCTCCGGGAGCCACCGGCCCTGGTGCGGCGCGGCTTGATTCTGGCGGCCCAGACTCTGGGTGGGCAGTTCTCCGGCGAAGCTCTGGATCAGCTGGTTGAAGGTCTCGTAGAGGATGAAAAGGGAAGCCTGACCGGGCGCGAAGGCGCAGTGGTCGCCACCTGGGAAGGCCACCATCTCCACCTGGAAGATGGCCTGGTGGACGAGCCGTTCCGCTACCCGCTAGTGGCCCCGGGCGAGACCGACAGCGAAGTATTTGGCTGGACCATCACCGTGCAAACCGCCACGGGAGAGAACCCCGTGCGTCCGCCGCGCCACTTGGATGTGATGGTGGCGGCTCGGGCGGCCCAGGGCTTGCACTTTCGCGCGATGGAAGCGGGCGACAAGATGACGCCACTCGGGATGGACGGGCACCGACTGCTGAGCGACATGCTGAGCGAAGCGGGCCTCACCCCTCGTGCTCGGCGGCGCATCCCGGTGATCTGCGACCTCGCGGGCCCGATTTGGGTTCCGGGCGTGGCCCAAAGTGAGCGCACCCGCGTGGAAGGGAGCGAACCCGCTTGGCGCCTGACTCTTGCGCCCCTTGAATCTCCCCGGGCGTAGCGCTCGTCATGGTAGGTACTCGAAACCGGCATCCGGCTCTTCGCGTCTGATTCGTTGGGTAACTTACGGGAAGGTGTCCTAGTTCCTTTCCCAGTTCCGGAACAGGCCGTAAGAGGCTCGCGTAGGACGGGGTACCTGACCCAACGGTAGGAATCAAATTTGAAGAACCCGGGACGTACTTTGGCGCTGACCTTCGTGGTCTCCTTGCTGCTTTTGCTGATCGTTCAATCCATGAACCCCTCGGCCAGCAGCGGCCTGAACTTTGGCTCGACCCCGCCGAAGGAACTCACTATCTCCGAGTTCCGAAGCCAAGTGGCCGAACAAAACGTCAAAGACGCTCAGTGGCAGATGACCGAGATTTCGGGCACGCTGAAGACGGGCCAGAAGTACAAGGTTTATGCCGGCGACCCGGATAGCCAGTCCGCGGCCAATCTTCAGGAATTGATGTCCTCAAGCGGAGTGGCGTATAAGCGCGTCCCGCCGCCGGCCATGGCCACCATGGCGCCCTTGCTCATCAGCATCTTGGGGCCGTTGCTCCTCATCGGTTTCATTTTCTTCATGTGGCGTCAGTCGCAGAACTCGGGCAACCAGGCCATGAACTTTGGCCGGAGTCGAGCCAAGCGCGCCGGGGAAACCAATATCAAGGTCACCTTTGCCGACGTCGCCGGGATTGACGAAGCCAAGGAAGAATTGTTCGAGATTGTTGACTTTCTCCGCAACACCAAGAAGTACAGCGCGCTCGGGGCCAAGATCCCGAAGGGCGTGCTGCTCACGGGCCCTCCAGGGGTCGGGAAGACGCACCTCAGCCGCGCCATTGCCGGTGAGGCGGGCGTTCCGTTCTTCCACATCAGTGGTTCAGACTTCGTGGAAATGTTCGTCGGCGTGGGTGCGGCCCGTGTTCGTGACCTCTTCGAGACGGCCAAAGCGCACCGCCCGAGCCTCATCTTCATTGACGAAATTGACGCCGTGGGGCGCCAGCGCGGAGCGGGTCTCGGCGGCGGCCACGACGAGCGTGAGCAGACTTTGAACCAGCTCCTGGTGGAAATGGATGGCTTCGACGCCAATAGCGGCGTCATCATGATTGCCGCCACCAACCGCCCGGACGTGCTGGACCCGGCATTGCTCCGACCTGGCCGATTTGACCGCCAGATCGTGGTGGATGCGCCGGATGCGACCGGCCGCGAAGCCATTCTCAAGATTCACGCGAAGGGCAAACCCTTTGCGGAGGGCGTGAGCTTTGATGTGATTGCCAAGCGAACGCCGGGCTTCACCGGGGCCGACCTGGCCAACGCTTTGAACGAATCCGCCTTGCTGGCGGCGCGCCGCAACCACACGCAGATTCTGATGGCCGACATCGAAGATGCGATCGACCGCGTGATGGCCGGGCCGGAACGCAAGAGCCGGGTGATGGACGAGCAGGAGCGCCTGGTGATTGCCTACCACGAAGCGGGCCACGCCATCATTGGCGAAACACTTGAGAAGTGTGACCCGGTGCATAAGGTAACGATTCTTCCGCGCGGCATGTCGCTGGGAAGCACGTGGAGCCTGCCTGAAAAGGATCTGCATCTGCACACCAAGATGGAGCTTGAAGAAGACATCGCGATGTCCCTGGGCGGCCGCGTGGCCGAAGAAATTCGGTTCGGCGACGTCACCACGGGTGCCTACGGCGACCTTCAACGAGTCACGTCCATTGCGCGTTCGATGGTAACGGAATACGGCATGAGCGAACGTCTGGGAACCCTGGCTTTGGGCAACCGCAGCCGCAATCCGTTCCTTGGTCGATCGGTGCAAGAGGACCGCAACTACAGCGAGGACATCGCCCGCCAGATCGACGAGGAAGTCCGCGCCATTGTGGACACCGCGCACGGGCGCGCCCACCAGATTCTCACGGAGCACCGCGACAAGCTGGAGAACGTGGTAGAGGCACTGATTGAGCACGAGACTCTGGACCGAGAGCAGTTCCTGACCGTTATGCGAGGCGAGAAGCTTCCGCCGCGTACGCCCCCTTCGGGCGGCGATGGCGAGGTTGTGGCCGCTCCGGACGCGGAGGTTCGTGAAAACGAAGCCCCGAATCCGACCGGAAATACCCCGCGATTGGAACCCGGGACGGCCTAAACCTGGTAGTATTCGGGCCTGGCAGTATCATGACCGCGCAGGAACTTTACGATACTGGGTTTGCCGCTCGGTGTGACGGGCGATACCGCGAGGCCAAGCTCTACCTAGAGCAAGTGGTCTCGATGGACCCGCACCACACCAAGGCTCACTGGCAACTCGCGCTCATCAAGGGCTTTGAAGGGGACTTCGACGGTTCGCTCGAAGATCTGAAGCGGTTGCATCAGCAGAATCCGAGCGACCTCGACATCCTCAACGATTTGGGGATGACCTACAACATGTTGGGGTACCCGGACGAAGCCTGCCAAACGTTCGCGCGGATCCTGAGCATCAACCCGGATCACGAAAACGCCCGCCGTCAACTGGCGTACTGCTAACGAGTTCACGTCATGCGCCCTCTTGGTCGATCCTGGGCGTACTGGCTCCTCTTTTTGCTTCTCCCGGCCTGGTTTCTTGCCCCAGTGCTGGGGGGACACGCGATTGGTCAGGGCATTGGATTTGAGATCGCGGTGGACCGCTGGTTCAACGAACCTTTTGATGTTTTGCACGCCGATGCCGACCTGCAGGTTCGCCCGTGGCGGCAAGTCGTTTTGGAGAGTTGGTCCGCCGGGCAGCCCGCGTTTTGGAACCCGCACCAATTGCTGGGCGCGCCGCTCATGGCCAACGCGCAGTCAGCGGTTTTCTATCCGCCCCACATCGTGTTGGGGATGCTGCGCGTCTCGCCCGATGCGAGCTTGAGCTTGCTGGCGTGGCTCCACATTGCGTTGCTCGGTTTAGGGGTCGCGTCTTTGGCACGCCGGTTGGGAGCCGAGGGCCACGGGCCAGTGGTGGCCGGGGGCACCGTGGCGCTGGCCGGGTTTGTGGGGCTGTGGTCGCCGTTTGCAAGTGTGCTGGGCTCGGTGGCGTGGATGCCCTGGGTGTGGGCCGCGATGGTGCCCGCCAACGATGAGCCGCACTGGCGACGCGCCGGGGCGGGGGCGCTGGCCACGGCCATGATGATGCTGGCCGGGCACCTTCAGTTTGCGGCCTTCGGGCTGATGGGGGCGGTGGTGCTGGCCCTGGGCTTTGCGGTGGTGGAGCGGCGGGCGGCTTGGGCGGCGGTGTGCGCGGCGACTCTCTTGGCCGGCGGACTGGCCTCTTTGCCGCAGATGCTGCCGGTGCTAGAAGGCACCAAGACGAGCCACCGGCGCGCGGTTGCGACGGCGGAGGGATTTGCCGCCTACCAGAATTCGGCCGTGAAGTTGTTCGAGCTTCCGGCGATGGTGTCGCCGATGCTGCTGGGGCAAACCCGCACCCGCGCCGAACTTACGCTTCCAGACAACGTATCGGCTCGTACCCCTGCGTTTTCCACCTACTGGCCGCAATACGCCAAGCCCGGGGCGCACCCGGCGGAGAGTGCGCTGGGCGTCGGTCCACTGGCGCTAGTGTTGCTCGCCCTGGGTTTCCGGAATTGGACGCGGCGGGCCAAGGTGGCGGTGGCGTCACTGGGGTTGCTGGGGTTGCTCATCGCCTTGGGCACGCCCTTCAATGCTTTGCTCTATTACGGACTGCCGGGGTGGTCGGGCTCGGGCAGCCCGGGGCGCGCGGCGATCCTGTGGGTGATTGCGGCGGGGCTGGGGGCGGGGCTCTCTTGGGCTTCGATCACCGAATCCAAGGCCACCAAGACACCCCTCTACGTCCTGATCGGCGTGGGGTTAGGCGGGGTGGCGATTGCCAATTTGCTGGCCAGCAGCCAGGCTCCGTGGCTTTCCCTTGTGGCCCCGTTCTTCGGTCAGATTCAGGCGCAAGCACTGGTGAACGCGTTGCCGTTCGTGGTGGGGGCGCTGGCATGCGCGGCGGCGGCTCTGATGGTGCCCGACCCACGCGGAAAGGTAGCGGCGGCGCTGCTCTCGGTGGCCCTGGCCACCGGTCCGGGCCTTGTGCCCACCCACACGCCGGAACCTTCTCAAGTCGAACGGGCTGTGGGCAGCGGCCGGGTGGCCGCGGTCAACCGGGGGTGGAATCTGCTCGCCTGGCCCCAGCGGGCGACCATGATGCCGAACCTGGCCACACGCTATGGCCTCTACGATGCGTTCGGTTACGACTCGCTGATCCCGGCGACCACGGTGGAAGCGCTCACCAAAATCAACGGGGGCACCAACCCCGCCCCGCCGACCAATGGCAACATGATGCTGTTGAGTCAGCCCGACCCCGCTGAACTGGCGGAAGCCGGGGTGACCGTGGTTCTCGCGCCCGAAGGACCTCAGGAACTGTCCGGCCGGCCCCTGGCCGAAGTCAATGGCGAAGCCGTGACCATGCGCACCGACGCCCAGGGCATCACTATTGACTTGCAGGGCAAATCCGGCCTGGTTGCGGCGCGCTTTATCCCATTGCCCGGGTGGCAAGCCTTTGCCGATGGCAAACCCGTGCCCTTGCAAGAGAACCGCTGGCTGGCCGCCGAGGTGCCGGCGGGCACGCAATCCGTGCGATTCCAATACACGCCGCCGGGCTACGGGCCGGGCGTCATGCTTGGTTTGGTGGGGATTCTCGGCATCGCCGCCCTGGCCGTTCTGGGCGCACGCCAACGAATGGACCCCAAACCCAGTAAAATAGAAGACGAATGAACGCGATCGGGATTCCCGAGTTACTGGAACGTTCGGCTCACCAAACCCAAGGAGCCGGGCGACACCGCGTCGTCATTCACAACAACGAAACCAATTCGCTGGACGAGGTGGTTTCCATCCTTATGGCGGCGACCGGTTGCGATGCCGAAGAAGCCGTGATCGAGACCTGGGAAGCGCACACATTCGGGAAGGCCGACGTTCACTTTGCCGACGTGAGCGAGTGCGAAGATGTGGCCTTGGTGATCTCCTCGATTGGGGTGACGACGGAGGTGCTGCCGGAATGGAACGACTGATGAATTCGCTCCCGGCCCCGGTGGAGCAGGCCGTTGAGCAGAGCCAAACCCAAAAGGATCCGGGCTGGATTGTCACGGTTTACAACAACGACAAGAACACCTATGAGGAAGTCATCATGATCCTCATGCTGGCCACGGAATGCACCACCGACGAGGCCTATATGGAAACTTGGGAGATTGACCACCTTGGCAAGAGCGTGGTGCATCGCGCGAGTGAATCCGAGTGTCAGCGGGCCGCCGAGATCATTGCGACCATCGGGATTCGGGTGGAAGCCACCCCCGACCCGCTCTCCTAAACCGCGCTGATATGCCGTTGGTTTCCGGCATTGATTTCACCTCGCGCCCTTCGCGGCGCAAACCCCAGTGGGCCAGCGCGTGGCGGGTCTCATCGGGCCAGGTCGAGTTGGTGGAGTTGGTGCCGCTCCCGACGTGGGACGACTACGCGGCGTGGCTGGCCCGGCCCATTGATTTGATCGGGATTGACCACCCCTTTGGGCTACCCCGCGAGATGCAAGGCGAGTGGGGCGTGCCCGAGACCTGGGAGGGCATGCGCGACTGGGTGACCGCCTTTGAACCGGCCGCGTGGCGGCAATTTGTGAGTGCGTGGCGGGCGGGGCAGCCGCCGGGGCGCAAGTTCCGCTACCGCGCGACGGACCGCGAAGCGGGTTCTCAGAGCCCCCTCAACACCGTCAACCCTCCGGTGGGGATGATGTTGCGGGCGGGTTTGCCGTACCTGGACCGCACGCGGATGGTGGAGGTGTATCCGAGCCTGACCGCCCGGGCGAGCGGCGTGGGGCCTTACAAAGGCATGGACCCGTCACCCCGCCAGCGGCTACTTACCAGCCTGAAAGACCACCGGAGACGAGAGCTCATTATCCCATCGGCCCTGGCGGAAGTTGCCACCCAGGACACCGAAGGCGACGCGCTGGACGCCGTGTTCGCGGGCCTCACCGCCGCCTGGGCCGTGGACGAACCCCGATTCGGGCTCCCCGAGCGCTACGACGACTGGGAAGGGGCGATTGTGGACCCCTTGCTCAGTGCCAAGCGCAGCACTTCCTCGGCCGAACTCACAAAGTGAGCCGTGAGTTGCTTGCGGATGGCCTCGGGCACTTCCTCGTCGTAATCCTTGCGGTTTTCCTTGGGCAAGATTAGGGTCTGGACGCCGGCGCGGTGCGCGGCCAGCACCTTCTCCTTAATGCCCCCCACCGCCAAGACTTGACCGGTTAGAGTGACCTCACCCGTCATGGCTAGCCGGGGCCGCACCACGCGCCCGCTTAGCAGGGAAGCCAGTGCCGTCAGCATGGTGATGCCCGCGCTCGGGCCATCCTTGGGCACGGCGCCCTCGGGCACGTGCACGTGCAGGTCGCTCTCGTCAAAGAAAGTCGGGCTGATCTTGAGAGCCTTGTGGTGGGCGCGCAGGTAGGTCAGGGCCAGTTGCACCGACTCCTTCATCACGTCGCCGAGTTGCCCGGTGACGGTGAGGCCCTTCTGGCCGGGCATCCGGGCCGTCTCGATGAACAAGACGTCGCCCCCCACCGGTGTCCACGCGAGGCCAATGGCCATGCCCGGCTTGAGTGTGCGCTCGTTGATCGCGTCTTCCAGGTAGCGCGGGGCGCCCAGGGCATCCCGGACGAACTTGCGAGTGACCTTGACCGGAGCCTTGCGCCCTTCGGCGAACAGCACCGTAGCCTTGCGGATGACGCTCGCCACTTCGCGTTCCAGGTTGCGCACCCCCGCCTCGCGGGTGTAGTGCCGCACCAAGTCCACCAGGGCCGCGTCGTCAAACTTGAGCTTGGCGTTGGTGAGACCGTGCTCCGAAATCTGGCGGGGCACCAGGTGGCGCTTGGCGATCTCGACCTTCTCCTCCTCGGTGTAGCCACCGAGTTCGATGATCTCCATGCGGTCGCGCAGGGCCGCCGGGATGGTGTCCAGGCGGTTGGCCGTGGTGACGAAGAAGACGTTGCTCAGGTCGAACGGAGAATCCACGTAATGGTCGCGGAAGGTGTCGTTCTGTTGCGGGTCCAGCACTTCCAGCAAGGCGGAGGCGGGGTCGCCCCGGAAGTCCGTGCCCAGCTTGTCAATCTCGTCCAAGACGAACACGGGGTTGCGGGTGCCGGCCCGGCGGAGACCCTGGATGATCTGCCCCGGCATGCTGCCGATGTAGGTGCGGCGGTGGCCCCGAATCTCGGCCTCGTCGCGCATTCCGCCTAGGGAGATGCGTACAAATTCACGTCCCAAAGCGTGCGCAATCGAGCGGCCCAGCGAGGTTTTGCCCACGCCCGGGGGTCCGGCAAAGCAAAGAATCGGCTGGCGCACCGGCCCGTCGGTTTTCACCTTACGCACGGCCAAAAACTCTACAATTCGGCGCTTAATCTTGGCTAAACCGTAGTGCTCGTCATCCAGCACTTGGCGGGCATGGACGAGGTCCAGGTTGTCGGGGGTTTCGGCGCGCCATGGCAGGGCCAGCATCGTCTCCAGATAGGTGCGGGCGACGGTGTATTCCGGCGACCCCGGATTGATGCGGCGCAGCCGGTCGTACTCCCGGTTGGCTTCGCGCAGGGCATCCGCGGACATGCCGCTCTCGTCAATCTTGATGCGGAACTCGGCCAGGTCCTCGTCGGTGTCGTCGCCCATCCCGAGTTCGCGCTGGATGGCCTTCAGCTGCTCGCGCAGGTAGTAATCGCGCTGCGATTTGCTCAGCTCGGCGCTGACTTCGCTCTGCACACGGTTGGTCAACTCCAGCACGCGGACCTCGCGGCCTAAGAACTCCACCAGCTTGCGCAGCCGCTCTCGGATGGGCAGAATCTCGAGGATCTCCTGCTTTTCGGCGGTGGCCATGGGGATGTGCGCGGCCACCAGGTCGGCAAAAACGCCCGGCTCTTGCACCGCGCTGGTCAGGCTTTGCAGTTCGTCCGGCAGGTTGGGGTGTAAGGCCACGGCCTGGTCAAACAGGCTGGCGACCGTGCGCCGCAGGGCCTCAATTTCCTCCGCTTGGTCGGCGGGGACCTCGGGTTCCTCGATGACCTCTACTCTAGCCTTCAGGTAGGGGGCATCCTGCAGCCGCTCGACGATCCGGAACCGCGAGACGCCCTGCACAATCATGCGCGTGCCCTCGCCGGTCTTCATCAGGGTGCGGATGATGACCGCGCACCCATATTCAAAGATGTCGTCGAAGGTCGGCTCGTCGGTCTGGGGTTGCCGCTGGCTGATGGCCCCGATCACCCGGGTGCTTTCCGCCACGCTGTCGTCAATCAGCTGCATGGCCGAGCTGCGCGAGACGCTCAGCGGCGCAATCAGCATCGGATAAATGACCGATTCGCGGAGGGGCAGCAGGTTCAAAATTTCGGGCACGTCGGGGCGACGCGACTCCGAATCCCCGCTTTCCTCTTCCAACGGAAGAGATTCCAGCAGGTCCTCGATCTCTTCAATACTGTCTACAGGGACTTCAATTTCGGACGACAATTAAACCTCTCGAATCGTGACGGTGTGCTCCACGATGAGCGTGCCGGATTTGGGAATGGCCACCAAAAGCAGGCCGTTATAAAAGTGAGTACGCGTCTCCGCGAAGGCGAGTTCAACCTCCGGCAGGACCAGATCGCGGGCAAACTCGCCATGCTCGATTTCCAGCAGGTGGGCGCGGGGGTTTTCCTGCTCGCTGTGCTCATCGCGCCGCACGCCGTGGATGCTGAGCACGTTGCGGGCGGGGCGGAAGGTGAGCTGGAACTGGTCGCGGCGCACCCCGGCCAACTCGAACCGCACCAGCACGTGCGTCTCGGTTTCCAGCATGTCCACGCGGGGGCCCCAGCCCCGTTGGCGGGCCAGGATGGGCGCGCCCAACCCGGTGTCATTCATGAACCGTTCCAGGTCCACTCCGACCTGAAGCAGCCATTCATCCCCATCGCGACGCGGCATCCTTCTATTGTGTCCCATCCCCTGCGGGCGGGCAGGGAACGGGCGGCTAAACTGGGCGCACGATGTCGGCGCGTCCGCAAAAGGTGTGGTTTATCCGGGTGGGGGGCACGGCCATGGGCAGTGTCGCGGCGGCCCTGGCGCAGTCTCCGGACCACGTGGTGCGGGGGAGCGAAACGGACCTTTACGAACCCATGGCGTCGTATCTGGCGGCCTCGGGCGTGGATGTGCAGCGGGAGTTCAACCCCGACGCCATGCGGGCCTGGGGGCCGGATGTGGTTGTGGTGGGCAACGCTGTCAGCCGGGGGAATGAAGAGCTAGAAGCCGCCCTGGACCACGGTCTGACGCTGGTTTCCTTGCCCCAGGCGGTGGCGCAGTGGCTGATTGGCGAGGCCGCCAGCTACGTAGTGAGCGGCACCCATGGCAAGACCACCACCACTTGCATGCTCACCCACATCTTGCAAGAGGCGGGGCGAGAGCCGGGGTTCATGATAGGCGGGATTCCGGGCAACTTTGAAGTCAGTTGCCGCCCGGCGGCGGGGGAGAATCCCATCTTTGTGAGCGAAGGCGACGAGTACGACTCGGCCTACTTTGATAAGCGGAGCAAGTTCATCCACTACCGGCCCCGGGTGGCGATTGTGAACAACATCGAGTTCGATCACTCGGACATCTTCCGCGACCTGGAGGACGTGAAGCGTACGTTCCGGCACTTTGTGCGGCTGGTGCCCCGGGGTGGCCAGATCATCGCGGCGGCCGGGGATGCCCACGTGGACGATGTGCTGCGCACCGATGCCTACGCGCCGGTGGTGCGGTTCGGGATTGAAGAGGGCGACTGGCAAGCCCGGTGCCTGACGGCGGTGGGCGACCACACCACCTTTGATATGTGGGAAGGCGAGCACGAATGGGGCACCATTGACCTGCCGGTTTCGGGGGATTACAACGTGCGCAATTGGCTGGCGGCCACGGTGGCGGCGCGGGCGGCAGGCGTGGATTTTGCCACCGTGCAGCGGGCGGCCCGGAGCTTTAAGTTGCCGCGCCGGCGGCTGGAAGAAGTGGGCACCTGGCACGGGGCAACGGTGGTGGAAGATTTTGCCCACCACCCCACGGCCATCGCGCTGGCCTTGCGCGCCCTGCGGCAGAAGTACCCCGGGCGGCGGTTGGTGGCGTGCTTTGAGCCGCGCAGCAATACCACGACCCGGAACCTGTTCCAGCGGGAACTGGCGGAGGCCTTTGCCGAGGCGGATGTGGTGCTGATCGGGGCGCTGGACCGACCCCACCGGTACACCGATGCGGAGCGGCTGGACACGGGGGCGCTGGTGCGGCAGTGGCAGGCGGCGGGCAAGCAGGCGTGGGCGCTGCCGATGGAAATGCAGGGCCAACCCGACTGGGGCGGGGAAGTGGAACGCGTGCTGAGGGAGTGGGTGCAGCCTGGGGATGTGGTGGCGGTGCTGACCAACGGCGACTTCGGTGGGCTGCGGCGGCGGATCCACGCGAGTTGCGTTCTGGCCCCGTCATCCGTCTAAGCTCATGATATGAAGCCGACTGTTCTTCTCGGTGCGTTCGCTCTTGCGCTCGCCGTCATCCCGTCCATCTCCCACACCGCCCCTGCCGAACCCCTCAGCCGCAACGTCATCCAGAACGGCATGGTGAAGGGCTACGACACCGACACCATGGTGGAGGTGCTGGACAGCCTGAAGGTGGAAGCCGTGGAGGACGAAGAAGTCGGCGGCCTCGTTTTTGAGCACGCTGGCTGGGAGGGCAAGGTCTTTGCCTACAACGAAGACGGCGAGATCCTTGATCTCGGTGACGAAGATGCCACCTTCTGCATGATGCAGGTGGGCAAGGCGATTGACGAAGACGACATGGACTTGTCTGCGATCAACCAGTTCAACTGGGACTCGCACTGGGTGCGCGCCTATTACAACGATGAGAGCGAGATCTTCGTCGAGATGGACATTGAACTCAGCGGCGGCATGACCCAGGCCAACCTGAAGCGGACGGCCCAGAACTTCATCGAGGCGGTGGACTCCGCCGAAGCCGCCTTCTTCGGCGAGTAACCTCCCGCCCTCACAAAAAACTCCCGCACGAGCAAGACGCCCGGCGGGAGTGAGAAGCGAGAAGCAAAAGTGCTTACGGCTCGATGAACGACGGGGTCCAGCCCTTCACTTGCACCGACGAACCACCCTGCGTGGCCGGCGGCCAGTTCAGGAAGCCCGCGCCGCTAATGGTCGGGTGGGGCGGGCACTGGTTGGAGGGGTTACCCCAGGCCGTCTTGCGCCACTTCACGTGACCGTCCAGGTAGGCGATGGTGGTGCCATCGTTGTTGCCGCCCATCGGTGCGCGGCCGTTGCCCGTGCCAATCCAGCCGCCATCCGGGCAGGTCTGGGTGCGGCTGTAGAGTTCGTCCAGTTCGTCGCCTTCAATTTCGGAGTCCGTGGCCTCCAGGATGAAGAAGGATTCCGAGGGGGCTTGCCAGCTCGTCATCACCGGGCCTTCGTCGGCAATGTGCTCGTTGTAGGCATAGGTGGCGTAGTAGGCAAACGCCGGGCGACCTTCCGCATCCACCGTGCGAGTGAGGCCCCACGAGACATCCCAGCCCTGGGCTTCGGCGAAGGTGACGCGCGGGTTGCTGCCGGATTCGCTGAGGTACTGCAGCTTGGGCGACGGCGCGTTCTGGCCCACAAAGATGCCCTGCTTGCCCGTGATGTGGCTGCCCGGCTTCTGCTTGATGTACGGCGTGAAGTGGAACATCCAGTACCAGCTCCCGTTGCTGATGGTGCGGCCGTTCCAGATGCCGCCGTTGGCCGGCAACGTGTCATCGTAATCCGCGGCGTACATCATGCCCGCGAGGCCGATCTGCTTGAGGTTGCTGACGTTGCCCGCCTGCTTGGCCGCTTGCTTGGCCTTGGCAAACACGGGGAAGAGGATGGAGGCCAGGATGGCGATGATCGCAATCACCACCAGAAGTTCGATGAGAGTAAACGCGCGGCGCACACACTTAATCTGAGGGCGGAATGTTAAGAGGAAGTGATGGCGACGTTAAGGCTTGGTTAACTCCGCTTTAACAACTCGAAACCGGGAGTAATGCGGGGCTAGGCGGGCGGGGGCGCTTCGCCGGGCAGGGCAAAGCGGCCGTATTCGTCGTCGGGCTCCACGTGCACCATCACCTTGGCGATGAGGGGAAGCTCATCCCGCACCCGCTCGTGCACCGCGTGGGCCAGGTCGTGGCCTTCGCGCACGGTCAGGTCGCCATCCACCAGGATGTCGAGATCTACAAAGTAATCGAACCCGTGCCGACGCACCCAGCAGCGGTGGGTGCCGCACACCCCGGGCACCTGCTCGGCCACCCGGCGCACATCTTGCCCCAGCTCTTGGTAGGGCACGGCATCGGTCAGGTCTTCCCACGCCGAGCGCAGCAGCAACGTGCCGTTGACGGCAATAACCACCGCCGCCACCAGCGAAGCCCAGTCGTCCGCCGTGGCGTAGGCCGGGCCGCCAATGAGGGCGATGGAGATGCCCACAAACGCCGCCGCCGAGGTGAGGGCGTCGCTCTGGTGGTGCCAGGCGTCGGCCTTCACGGATTGGCTGTCTACGGCTTCGCCCACCCGGTGCGTGCGGCGCGCCAGCAGAAACTTGACAAGCATCACGCCCAGCAGCACGGCCAGGGTGTAGGGCGCGGGCACGGCGTGGGGGGTGCGGATTTCGTGGATGCTGGTGACGGTGATGCCCACGGCGGCGGCCAGCAAAAGGAGCGAGATACCGGCGGCGGCCACCGTCTCGGCGCGGCCCCGGCCGTAGGGGTGCTGGCTGGTGGCGGGGCGGCGGGCGACCTTGAGCCCCAGCAGCACAAAGAGGCTGCCGAAGACGTCGGTGGTGCTTTCAATCGCGTCGGCGATGAGCGCTTGCGAGTTCCCCAGCACCCCGGTCACCCCCTTGATGAGGGCCAGGGTGCCGTTGGTGAGGATGCCCAGCCACGTGGCCTGCCGGGCTTGCTCCAGGCGCTGGCTCCGGTCTCGCTGCATCAAGTTGATGTTACTTCGCGAGGTTACTCAGCCGCGATGAGTTCGATGAAGCGCGCGGCGGCCGGGGGATGCTTGAAGAAGAACAGCGAGGGCTCGATGAGTTCCAGTTCGCTGATGCACCACTGGCCCTGCGCGTCTTCCATCAGGTCCAGCCGGGCGTAGAGTGGGGTTTGCGGAAGGGTGGCGAGTACGCGCTGCCACAGCTCGGCTTCGGCGGGGGTGGGGGTGTCGGGGCCGGACACGGATTCGTCGTCTTCGTCGAACCGGGGCATCTTGATGACGACGTGGCTGGGTTCGCCGCCCAGGCAGACAATGGACCGCTCGCCCACCGTGCGCACGCTGGAGAAGAACGGCTGCACCATCAGCGGGCGCTGGGCCAAGATTTGGTGGGCGAATTCTTGGGCTTCGTCTTGTTGGTCTTGATGGAAGAGGCGGGTGAGTTCGCTGCCGGCGGAGATGGCGGGCTTGAGCACGAACTGCGGCCAGCCCTGAGTGAGGTCGGGGAGGTGGACGGTGGCGCCGCGCTCCGCCCAGCGGGTGGGGACCACGGGCAGGCCGTGGCGCTCCAATTCTTGCAGGTAACGCTTGTCGAGGTTGCCGGCCACCATGTCGGCGGGGTTATGCAGGGTGCCGAGGGGGGCAACGCGGGCCAGCCAGGCGCGGAATTCGTCCACCCGCCCCGGGTAATCCCAGCAGGAGCGGAGGATGATGCGGTCGTAGTCGGCCCAGGGGATGGCGGGGTCGTCCCAGGCGGCCATGGTGGCAGTGTGGCCCGCGGCCTGGGCGGCGGCGAGGAAGATGGGCTCGTCGTGGTCGGGTTCGGGGAGCGACAGACAGGTGACGAAGGCGATCCGCACGGTTCATGCTAGCGCAAGACTCCGCATCCCGACCCGGACGCGCCCCGTCTTCAATCATGTGCGCCGAATCCTCATCTGGCTGATGCTGCTGTGCCTGCCCCTGGCGGCCCGGGCGGAGGCCTTCTTCATTGACCAATTCAAGGTCGACATCAATCTGCAAAAGAACGGCGAAATGCAGGTGACGGAGAGCATCCAGGTCATCTTTGATCAGCCGCGCCACGGCATCTTCCGCACCCTGCCGGTGGAGATGCCCACCCCCAGCGGATTCAAGCGCCTGGTGCTGGTGGATGACATAGAGGTCAGCGACACCACCGGCAATAAGTCGGAAATGAAGGTGGACAAAGAGGGCGCCAACCTCAAAATCCGCATCGGTGACCCCGACGCCTACGCCCCCGTGGGCCAGCCCGTCACCTACACCATCCGCTACCGCGTGGCGGGCATGCTCAACCGCTTTGAGACCACCGCCGACTGGGGCCGCAACGTGGAGCTCTATTGGAACGCCCTGGGCACCGAATGGCCCGTCGAGATCCGGCGCAGCGAGGTGACCGTGCGGTGGCCCGAGGGCGCCCAGGCCGACCAAGTGCGCGCCGTCGTCTTTTGGGGCAGCTACGGCAGCCGCACGCAGTTCCAGCAGGTCGGCGCGGGCACGGCCGTGGAGCCCACCACCGAAATCCGCATGGACCTGGCCGCCAACTCCCTGCGCATCACCAACCCCATGGCGTTGCCGTCTTATCAGGGCCTGAGCTTTGCCCTCTCCATGCCGCCGAACCTCATTGACAAGCCGACCCCGTGGCAAGAGTTCCGGCTCAAGTATTCGCACCTCATGTGGCTGATGGTGCCGCTGGGCATGGGCCTCGTCTTCCTCTTCATCTGGCTCATTTGGGGGCGCGACCCCATTCATAAGCGCGGCGAGCCGCAAGCCGAGGTGCCGCACGAGCTGACCGGGGCGCTGGCGGGGGCTCTGGCCGATGGCAAGTTCGACCAGCACGACCTCTCGGCGGTGTTTGTCTCCTTGGCCAAGAAAGGGAAGCTGGTGCTGAACCATGATTCCGTGGGCGAGATGATCCGCCTGACCGGCGACACTTCCACGCAGGGGCTGGACGAACTGGAGTCCTATGTCCTCAGCCTCATCCTGCCGCACGGGCCTTCCGTCTCCAAAACCGACTTGGTGGAATACGTGGCGCCCCACCTGTGGCAGATCAAGGCCAAGGCCTTTGGCGAGCTAGTGAAGCGGGGCTATTATCGCGCGAACCCGCAGAGCGTGCAGCTGGCCTGGGGGATCCTGGGCTTTGTCATGCTCCTCGTCGTCTGCATCATCGTGTGGTCCATCACGCCGTACTTTGCGCGGGATGTGGTGATGCTGGGGTTCTTGATGGGCATGGGGGCGCTGTACTTCTTTGCGCGGGCCATGCCCCGGCTGACGCGGCGGGGGAGCCGGGCTTATTCCGAAGTGCAGGCCTTTGCCGAGTTCTTGGATGATGCGCTGCCCCACCGCAACAAGCTCAAGGGCCAGCCGATGGACCAAAACCTTTACGAGCGCTACCTTGATCACGCGGTGGCGTTCCGGCGGGTGAAGCACTGGGGCCGCGCCTTTTCTCACTCGGGCCTGGTGCGGCCCGTGTGGTTTGTGGGGACCGGCTCGGTCAATAACCTCAATGACCTGGGCAACGACCTGGGGGGCTTTGCCTCCGAGCTGGGCAAGGCAGCCAGCACGCCGCCCAAGAGCAGCGGCGGGGGCGGCGGGAGCTCCGGGTTCAGTGGCGGTGGGGGGTTCAGCGGCGGCGGCTTTGGCGGCGGCGGCGGGGGGAGCTGGTAGGGGGCGGCCCTAGTCTGTTCGCTGTGCTTCTTGCTTCAACTCAGGCGGGTTGACTGAGCTCATCCTTTGTTGTCCCTTGAGCCCTTCCGAAGCTCTTCCTCAATACGATTCGCCTCCTCTTCCTCTATGGGGCCGACAATGACCCCATTGTCGATATGGAGAAATTGGACAGTGTCAAAGACCTCAGTGCGGAGCACATACGTGCTATGCGGCATCGCACCCCATTGAACTTCCGCACCCCGTGTCCAGTCGTACCAGTGGTACTCCCCTAAACTCGGACACTGGCTTGGCTTCAGGCCAATACAGCCCTTAACGGCATTGGGGTATTCGTCCAACGCTTCCGAATAAGTCTTGTAGAACATCAATACCATTCCAAGACTGACCGCGGCCATTAACACCAAGGAGGCTATTGCCGCAGGCATGAACCAGCGGTAGCCTGACGGTCTTAGCGGCACGGACATGCTCGCTCCATTCGGTTCTGATTCGCTCATTTCGCTTCGCCCCTCACTTGCTTGTTCGAATGAGCCTGCTTCCACCGGCGCGCTAGCCACCCAACGAAATAGAAAAGATATGCGAGTATGGGAACGATGAGAAGTCCGCCGATGACGATGAGAGGGAGCACAAGCCTGGTTTTAGAAGGGCTGCCACTTCTCGCCTCAAAGGCCAAGATGGACGCGTACTCGATCAGAGCTACACTTAGGCCGCTGCACAATGCACCGAACAAAAAGGTCAAGAACGTGCGGTGCTTCGTGAGCGCGTCGAAAGTGGCGACGACCACGATTACGCTTAGCCACGTCAAGATCGTGACGGCGTAGTTATTGGGAAAGGCCCGCACTTCCGGGTCCCAAATGAGGAGCCAGAAGAAGGTGGTGTGCGCCAGGCCTAGGCTGGCAAGGTTCAGGCTGTTGACTTCACTCCACTTTCGCTTTGGCCGCTCCATTCCGCCCCGCCCTGCCTAAGTCAACGCCAATTGACGATGTGATGTTCCCGGCCCGACTTTCGCTTGCTTCCGTTGATGGTGGTGTAGTTTACAACTGGCATTAGGTTCGCTCCTGCAGGTAGTCCGTGCCATCCCACACGAAGGTGGTGGTGCCGCCGGAGGTTACCAAGCGATCGTCTTTCATTTCCTAAGGCCATCTCCTAGGTAGATAAGTGGAAACTTCAACGGCAATTGCTTCGCCTTCGACAAAGTCGTAGGAAAATACTTCATGCTGGTTGGAAAATCGGACGCGCCCTGTAAAAGAGCGTTGCTCTTGATCGGTGAGTACGACAATCTTGTCAATGTCAGGAAAATTGTTGAAAAAGTCGATTCTAGGCAAGCGTAGTTTTACAAAGGAATCCTTGCCGATGTCCTTGAGCATGAGGTTCTCTAATGTTGCCCCATAGATACTTTCCAATCGCACGACCTCTCCGATTTTAAGACGCTTGCACTCCACGATTTGTCCTCGCTGGACAAGACACTGAATGTTTGGGAATGATAGACCCATTTCATCTGGTCGTTTATCCAACAGTTCATATGCCGGAATAACTACGCCAGAGAAGTTTCGCTCGTCGTCTTGGCTAAGGTACTCAAACTCAATGACTCCGTCGGGAACATAGTGTGACTGTAAGTCCTTGAGGCTACTACCTAACCTAAGCGGTGGATCCTCAGTGCTGCTGCACGAGGTAGCACCTAGTGCCAGGACTAGGAGGAGGCATACGTTCAGGATGGTCCTCAATCTCTTGTTAAGCATCAGATGCGCTCCTCCATGTAGCCCCTGGTACCCCGACTAGGGCAACCGTACCACTTCCGGCGTATTTCTTATAACGCAGTCCGTTAACTAATGCGTTCCCAGCACAAGTGCCGCTGCTTCCTCGCCGGCCAGGGTGCCGAGGGCCACGCCCATGCCCCCCATGCGCACGGCGGCCACGGTCGTCCCGCTCACCGCCTGCACAATCGGCGACTTGGTCGGCCCCAGCCCCATGATCCCGCTCCAGCGCCGCTGCACCCGGAAATCCACCCCCGGGATGATGATCTCGCGCAGGCACCGCTCCAGCCGATCTTGAATGAGGCCGGTGGTCACCATTTCGGTCGTCGTTTCGCCCTCGAAATCCAGGTTGCGCGCCCCCCCGAACAGCACCTGGTCGCCCACATTGCGGAAGTAGTAGTACCCCTCATCAAAGTGGAACGCCCCCCGGAACCGCAGCCCCGGGATCGGGTCGGTGACCAGCACCTGGGCGCGGGCGGGGGTGACATTCAGCGCGGGCAGTAGCTGCCGGGCAAAGCCATTGGTGCACACCACGGCGCGGCGGGCGCGCACCGGGCCAAAGGGTTGCGTGTGCAGTTCCACCCCGTCGCCGTCTTCGTCCATCCGCTCCACCCAGGCCCCGTGGCACAGGCTGACGCCGCTGGCCACGGTCTGGCGCATCAGGGCGTCCATCATGTGGCCGGTGTGCACCAGGCCTTCGGCGCGGTTGTGGATGAGGTAGCGCGTCCCCCCGAACCCGAACTCGGCGAGGTGGTCGGTGCCGTCGGCATAGGCTTCGGGCTGGCCGGTGAACTCGGCGGCCCAGGCGTTCAGCGTCGGCAGAAAATCGCGGCAGCGGGCCATGGTGGCGTCGTCGGCAATCAGCTCCCAGCCGCCCAGGGGTTCGTAGCCGATGGCGTCGTCGCCCAGGTTCTCGCGCAGGCGGAGCAGGCCTTGGTAGCGGCGGGCCATGAGGGCGCGGACTTCGGCCTCGGGCATGCGCTCCAGGTCGTCCATCACCTCGGTCACGCTGCCAAAGCACGCAAAGCCGGCGTTGCGGGTGCTGGCGCCATAGGGCAGGGACCCCCGCTCGAATACCACCACCCGCAGATCCGGGCGGGCGCGGCGGAGCGCCCAGGCGGCATTGAGCCCCACGATGCCCCCACCGATGACGGCGACATCGAGATCGCGGAAATAGGTGTCGTACTCCCAGTGGCTCAGCGACATGGCGTTAGGCTTGCAGGCGGTCGAGCAGGCGGCCTTCGCAGGTCTGCAGTTCGGTGAGGGTGGCTTCGTCCATGGCCTGGATTTGGGCCACGAGACCATCGAACTGGGCGATGCGTTCGGCGCGGAGTTCGCGGCGCAGACGCCCACTGACGAAGGCGATGCGCTCCTCGCGGGTCTCGCAAATGAGGGTGGGCACGGGCACGGGGCGACCGTTTTCCACCGCGACCATGATGACGCGGGCGGTGTTGGTGTGGGTGTCGCGGCCGGTGGGGAGGTCGGTGGCGGTGACGTCAATGGTGACCTCCACCGAGGTGCGCCCGGCGTAGCTAACGTGGCCGCGCATGGTCACCAGCGCGCCGACATCAATGGGGGTGTGGAAGTCCACGCGCTCGAAGGAGGCGGTGACGCACACGCGCCCGGCGAACTTCTGCGCGGTGGCGCTGGCGGTGAGGTCAATCATGCTGAGGATGCTGCCGCCGAAGACCTTGCCGAGCACGTTGGCATCGGTGGGGGTCATGATCTGCGCGAGCTTGAGGTGAGTGTCTTGGACGCGCACCTCTTTCTTGGT
>CALRVA020000015.1:0-24390 GCA_943371495.1 Archangium gephyra
GACCCCAGCGGCAACTACATCTATTTCATCGAGCGGGATCGCCACCGTATCATCCGCCTGAAGAAGGACGGCACCGAGGGTTCGGTACTGGCGGGTGGCCCCGCCTCGGGTGACGGACTCGGCACGGGCGCGAGCATCCTCTTCAACACCCCCACGGGCATCACGTTTGGGGACAATGAACTGTTCGTCGCGGACCTTGGCAACAACAAGGTCAAGCGCGTGAGCAACCTCAGCGGCACGCCCACCGTGAGCCTAGTCGCTAGTGGGATCCCCAATGCCTACGGCATCAGCTACGGCGAGATTCAGGGCGCCCCGATTCTGGGCGTGACTTCGAATTCGACCGGCCAAGTCTTTGCCGTCGACCCGATCACGAACAAGAGTTCGCTCATCCGCACGCTCGCGGGTGGCGCGACCGGTATTGCCGTGAGTGAAGGCCGCTTTGCGGTGGCGAACAACGTGACCGACACCATCACCGTCCTTCGCATCCCCAACGGAAGCAACCCGTATGTTCTGGCCAGCTGGGCGCAGGAGTACGTCTCCCCGGGTCCGGCCGGCTTCAAGGATGGTCTCAACCCGACCGCAAACGATCCGCTGCTCGCGGCATCCGGCCGGGGCAACGGATTCCTGTTTGCCGACACGAACAACCACCGCGTGCGTCGGCTCATCCTCCCGAACTTCGTGAGTGGCTCCAGCACCCAACCGGTGACCTTCAGCAACGAAGAGTGGACGACATCCAGCGGTCGCGCGGTCTACACCGTGGGTTCCATGCTCCCGAATTCCACCAAGACCCTGGATATCGGCTTCACCGTACAGTTTGAGGCTTCCATGACGTTCTACGTCACTGTCGCGGGCGGCGGCGTGGCTCCCATTGCCCTTGATGGCGGCACGAACGCAGCGCCCAACAACGTCTACGCGCGAAGACTGGCCGGCGGCGTAATCAGCGTTCGAAAGGACGGGATTGGTTCCGGCGCCGGGTTCGGAGGTACCTCGACGGACGCCATCGCAGCATTTGCGTCCGGTGCCTTAGTGTTGAGCGAAAACAACGTACTTCGACGGTTCTCCCCCGCGGACGGCGTGGTAAAGACGATTGCCAACCTCGACGGAATCTACAGCACTGTGTCAGGTGTGGATGGATACAACGCTCAATTTCCCGGGATCATTGAGAGCATCTTCCCCATCAACGACAATTCTATTGTGTTCACGGCTGGCAACCAGATTTGGGCTGGCTTTGGACCCTTTACTGCCGATGTCACCGTGGACCCTGATGCTTTTTCTTTCTTCAGGATCGGGGGTGCCGCCGATAATAGTTCGGGAACGGCAATGGGCGACGGCAACACGGCCCAATTCAGTAAAGCGTCGGCGATCGTCGTTGACCCCTCCTCAGGTTACTTGTACATTGCCGATCAAAGCAACAACCGCATTGTCCGGGGGCGACAGATACTGGCGTCAGAGATTTCGCCAGCAAGCTGGCGATTCGACGTCGTAGCAGGCACAGGAGCGAGTGGCTTTGCCGATGGAAGTGCACTTTCCGCGCAGTTTTTCCTTCCTGACGGGGTTGCCATCGGGGATGACCGGGCACTCTACATTGCTGACAACGCAAATGACCGCCTCCGTCGAATGGACCTGAACACGAACACTGTGACAACGGTGGCGGGTGATGGAACCAATGGCCGGGCCGATGGGACGCCGGGGCAGTTTGAGTCCATTCGTAGCCTCGCCAGCGACGGCTCGGGTTCGATCTACCTGTATGACCGCTTCGGGTTACGGGTCTTCCGTAATGGAAGGATGTATACAATCAGCCCTCCAACGAGTGGTGGAGTCGAGGATGGATACGTAGACGGCCCCGGCCGGTCAGCCATCACTCGGATCGCAGTGAATCCGGCGACCGGTACGGTCTACTCCGTGGCGGCTGACTCTGAGGGCGTTCCCGCACTCGTTGCGTTCGAGGCCGTAGCCCCTTAACAAAAGACCCGCGTAAACGCTAAGAAACCCCTCGGTCCCATTGGACTGAGGGGTTTCTTGTTGCCGAGTGGCTGCGGATTAGTGGCCCGCGGCCTTGCCGACCAGCGTCGGATCGAGGCGAAGGCCCGGACCCATGGTGCTGGACACCGTCACGCTGAGCAGATACCGACCCTTGGCCGACGACGGCTTGGCGCGGATCACCGTGTCCACGGCGGACATCATGTTCTCGCGGAGTTGATCCGGCGAGAAGCTGACGCGGCCGATGGGCATGTGGATGACGCCCGCCTTGTCCACGCGGTACTCCACGCGGCTGGCCGACTTGACTTCCTTCACCGCTTGGCTAATGGAGTCGGTCACGGTGCCGTTCTTCTTGTTCGGCGTGCGGGGGCCGAGGATACGGGCAATCTTCCCGATTTGCGGGGCCATGTCCGTCGTCGCCATCAGCACGTCGAAGTCCTTCCATCCGTCTTGGATGCGCTTGATCAGGTCTTCGTCGCCCACCACGTCGGCGCCGGCGGCCTCGGCTTCCTTGGCCAGGTCACCCTTGGCGAGGACAGCTACGGTCTGGTTCTTGCCCGTGCCGTGCGGCAGGTTGGTGATGCCGCGGACGTTTTGGTCGCCCTTGCGGGGGTCCACCCCGAGGCGGAGGGACAGGTCCACGCCTTCCACAAACTTCGTGTTGGCATTCGCCTTAACGAACTCGATGGCTTCGTTGATATCGTAGAATTTGGTCTTATCGACCTGAGACGCCAACGCTAAAAAGCGTTGGGAGTGCTTAGCCTTGCGGCGAGTCTTGCGCATTGTGTTACTCCCGGATGTGGTGATTTGTGGCCTGCGCAGGCCTCCCACATCGCTCCGCTAAGATACCCGCGCGTTCGCTTTTGGGGGCGGGCCTCCTGGTAACCTGGCTTCACCAGCCGCCTCGATGATGAGGTGGCTTTCCCTTTTGGAGGACTTGAATGAAAGACACCTACGCCGTATTGGGAGCGGGAATGCAAGGCACCGCCGCCGCTTACGATTTGGTTCGCTTTGCGAACCCCGCCGCCGTTTACATGGCCGACATGAGCCTGGAGCAAGCCCAGCAGAGCGCCGCCCGCGTGAACTCGCTGCTGGATAGCGACATCTGCAAGCCAGTGCAACTGAACGCCCTGGACAAGCAAGCCCTGAGCGATTTCCTGGTGGACATTGACGTGGTGCTGAGCTGCGTGCCCTACTGGATGCACCCGCAGATTGCCGAAGTCGCCATCGAAACCATCACCGACATGGTGGACCTGGGCGGCAACACCGAAGTGACCATGGAAACGCTGAAGCTGAACGAAGCGGCGGCGGAAGCGGGCGTGACCCTGGTGCCCGACACTGGCCTGGCCCCCGGCCTGGTGAACAACGTGGGCTTCGCCCTCATTGAAGCCATGGACTCCACCGAGACCGTGAAGCTCTACTGCGGCGTGCTGCCCCAGAACCCCAAGCCGCCGTTTAACTACATGCTGACCTTCAACGTGGAAGGCCTGGTGACGGAATACGACTACGAAGCCGTGGTGCTGCGCAGCGGCAAGGTGCAAAAGGTGGACACGCTAAGCGAACTGGAGACGGTGCACATCAAGCAGATGGGCGAAATGGAAGCCTTCACCACCAGCGGTGGCACCAGCACGGCGCCCTACACGCTGGAAGGTCAAATCGCCAACTACGAATACAAGACGCTGCGCTTCCCCGGCCACTGCCACCTCATGCGCATCTTTAAGGACTTCGGGTTCTGGAACGAAGGCAAGGTGAACGTGCGCGGCACGGAAGTGGTGCCGAAGGACGTGTTCAACACCGTGTTTGGCCCCGAGCTGGAGAAGTACAAGGAACCGGACCAGTGCGCGGTGCGCGGCGTGGGCTACGGCCACCGAGGCGGCAAGCCGATCATGGTGCAGATCGACCTCTACGACCGCACGGACCCGGAAACGGGCTTCACGGCCATGGAGCGCCTGACGGGCTTCTCTTGCTCCATCATTGCGCAGCAAGTGGCGGCAGGCAACGTGGAGAAGGGTGCGATTCGCTACGAAAACGCGATGAAGGGGCAGGCGTTCTTGGATGCCTTGCGCCAGCGCGACGGCATCAGCATCCGCATTCAAGAAACGATCGAGCGCTGAGCCTTTACTTGGCACGGCAAGGCCCCTGGGTTTCACCGTATGGTGGAAAACGGGGGCTTAGTCTTTTATCTGGGGTCCGTCGAGCTCTTCGAGGGCTTCGCTCGGGGCGGCGGCGCGCATGCGCTCGAGTTTCTGTTCAAAGATCGCCAGCGGCCGACCCTCTAAGCCGTTTTCCTTGCCCTCCAGCATGCGGACGAGGGCGGCACTTTCCGCGCGGCTGAGTCTCACGCCGCCGCGAATGTGATCTTCAAAGGCTTCGTACGCCATGGGGGCGACGGCCTGGGCGCACTTGGCCATGGCTTCGGCATAAACGCGAATCTCGTACTGCGCGTGGCTATCCATGCGCAGGTTGAGGAAGCGCAGCAAGTTGTGCAGGTCCATCTGCCAGTACCACTCGGTGTAGAGCGAGATCGGGAGGTTGGCGCGGGCAATCTCGCGGGCCAAGCCCTTCTCAATCATCTCCTCGTAGTGGGCGTACATCAGCCGCTGATCTTCCACCATCTGGTCAATAATGCGTTCGGCGTTCGGCAGTTGCTCTTCACCGCGGGCCTGCTTGTTGTCCGTGCTCTGGCCGCGCATGGTGTCGGCGGCGGGCACGTAGAACTCATCCTTCATCACGCTGTAGCGGCCGCTGACTTCGTTCAGACGGGCCATGCGGTGGCGCACCCACTGGCGGGCCACAAAGATCGGCATCTTGGCGTGGAAGGTGAGAACGACTTGTTCGAACGGCGACGTGTGGTCGTTGCGCAGGAGATAGTGGATGAGCGCCCGGTCTTGGCGGTAGCTCTTGGTGCCGGCGCCATAGCTGACGCGCGCCGCTTGCACAATGCGCTGGTCGCCGCCCATATAGTCCACCAGCCGGACAAACCCCTTATCGAGGACGGGGATCTCTTGATCGAGAAGGGCCTCCGCTTCCGGGACGACAATACGGGCCATATGGGTTTGATTATGCCCGGTTTTGCCTCGCGGTGTTTGCGCCGTCCCTGGCCTTGCCGGGGGCGAAATTAGGTGCCTTTGGTGTCGCCGAAGAGGTCAATTTGCAGACGGGGAGCGATGCGCCAGCCTCGCCGGATCGCTTCGGGCACCAGGCGCCGCTCTCGGTCGTGCAGCAGAGCGGCATCGCGCCCCTCGGCCATCAGGAACACCGAGTCCGGAGCTACCGGCGGCAACGCACTCAGCATGGCGTCAATCTCGGCCCAGTCGTCGCTCGGGTGGTCGGGGTTCACCACGAATTTGAACTGCACGGGGGCTCGTTGCATCATCGCGGCAATGACCTCGGGCCGCCAGCGGGCCGCCTCGTGGCGGTCGTGCCACTCGCCATCCGGGGCCGAGTGCGAGAGCTTGGGGCTAATCGAAAAGAGCTGCGGGGTGAGCGGCAGATCCACTGTGCCGGCGGTCTCGATCGTGATGATGTGGCCCGCCGCCTGCAGGGCGTTCACAAGGTCAACCGTGGGTTCAAACAGCATCGGCTCCCCTCCGGTGACCACCACGTGTCGCACACCTTGGGCATGCACTTCTGCCACCACACCGTCCACCTCGCGCACGGGGCCCTCGGGGTGCCAACTGGCATAGGGCGTGTCGCACCACACGCAGCGCAGGTTGCAGCCGCTCACGCGCACAAACACGCTGGGCACGCCAATCCACTGCCCTTCCCCCTGCACGGAGGTGAAAATCTCGGAGATGCGGAGCTTGGCCACGAGGCTACGAGGCTCCGGCGGGGGCGCGGCGAGGGTCGGTGAGGCCGTGGGCGGCAAAGGCGGCGTCCCGGTGCAGGCAGCTGTCGCAGTGCCCGCACGGCTGGCCCTCGGCGTCAGGATCGTAGCAGCTGGTGGTGTCGGCGAAGTTCACGCCCAGTTCCAGCCCCCGCCCCACGATCTCCGCCTTGCTCATGTCCACCAGCGGCGCCCAAATGCGTAGGGCTTGCTCGCCGGTGACGGCGGCTTTGGTGGCCAGATTGGCCATACGCTCGTAGGCGGAGATGTATTCCGGGCGGCAATCCGGGTAGCCGCTGTAATCCACGGCGTTCATTCCGGTGACTATCGTTCCCGCGCCAAACACCTCGGCGAAGCCCAAGGCAAAGCTCAAAAAGATGGTGTTACGGGCGGGGACGTAGGTGATCGGAATCTCTGAGGACGTGAGATCACGATCCTTGGGCACCTCCACATCCGCGGTGAGAGCCGAACCGCCAAATAGGCGCAAGTCAATGGTGGCCGTGCGGTGATCCTTCACCATTTGGTGCAAGGCTTGCCGCTGGGCGCATTCGAGTTCGATGCGGTGGCGCTGACCGTAATCGAAGGAGAGCGCGGCGCACTCGTAACCCGCACCCTGGGCGTGCGCCAGCGCCACGGCACTATCCAGCCCCCCGCTCAGCAAGACCACGGCCTTGGGTTTCATGAAGCTATTGTACGGCGCGCTGGCATGGTCAGTGATTCCGCCAGGGCCTGTCCGTCCGGGGTGAGCCTCAGTTGGGGGCCATCCATGATCCAGCCCTGCCCCACAGCGGCGCGCACGGCGCGGCGGGCTTCAGCGGGCTTCCATCCAAGTTCCGTGATGAGGTGCCCCCACTGGCTCTCGTAGGCTTCGCGCTCGGTGTTGGCGTGGGTGGCCAGGTGCACCACCAGGGCGCTCCCCTGCACCAGCCCCTTCTGCCGGAGACGTCGCCGGGCGGCAGCCCAAATCCCGGATTCGGGGGTGAACAACAGCGCCCCAAAGAACACCACCGCCAGCACCAGAATGATGGTGCCGCTGGGGGACCAGTCGGGGTTCCAGCTGATCCATGTGCCAACCCCGGCCGTGGCGGCCCCCAGGAGCGGGGCGCCTACCAGCACCACCGCCCACCGGCGCGAAGCCAGCGACATAACAGCGGCGGGCACCACCATGAGCGCGACGGCCATCACGGCCCCTACGGCGGAGAATGCCGCCACCACCGAACTCGCGACAATGAAGAGAGACACGCGTTCGATCATCTGGCGGCGGCGCGGATCCATGGCCGGTTGCACCGGATCGAAAGTCATCGCACGCCATTCCGCCCCGAACTTGAGGGCAAAGGCGATGTTGCCCAGCAGCACCAGAGCCCCCACCCACAGCGGTTCCGGCCCCCATTCGTAGCCCGCAAAGATCAGCGGCGTCTGCGGGGCGAGCGCCAACTCTCCGTACAAAACCGCATCGGCATCAAGGTGGACATTGGGTACCAAGCCCGACACGAGCACCACCCCCAGCGCAAAGAGCACCGGGAAGACGAACCCGATGGCCGCATCCGCCGCCACCTGCCGCCGGTGTCGCAGCCACTCCACCCCGGCCACGGTCGCAAGCCCCGCCGCCACCGCTCCGAGGAATCCCCCCAACACCGGCGCAAAGGCCAGCGCCAACGACCCGACCACCAAGCCGGGCAAGACCGCATGACTGATGGCATCGGCCAGCATGGCCTGGCGGCGGAGCACCAGCCACACCCCCGCGAGACCCGTGGCGAGGCCAATCACCACGGCCGTGGCGACCATCGCGACGAGTACGCTCACGGTTTCCCTCCCGCCGCATGAGCGGTCTTGGCGGGTTCATCACCTGGTTGCATCGCCGGGCCGGACGGGCGGCGAGGCCGGAACTGGGCGATGGCCACCGCCACCCCCAAGAGCAACACAATCGCCGGGCCGGTGGGGAGATTCGGTACCGAAGCGCTGATCCACGTCCCCAAGAGCCCACACACCAGACCAATCGCGCCCGCCAGGGCGATGAGCGCGCGCAGGCTGTGGGCAAAGGGCCGCGCCGCCAGACACGGGGCCACCAACATCGCCGACGTGAGCACCACGCCCACGGTGGGGATGCCGATGAGGATCGCCAGGACGAGCAAAAGCGTAAAGAGCACCCCCATGCGCCGCTCCGTGAGGCCAATCGTGGCGGCAAAAACCGGGTCGAAGATGAAGACTTTCAGCTCTTTCGAGAACAAAGTGACGACGCCCAAGATGATCGCACTCAGCGCCATCATCACCACGGAGTGCTCCATCGTCAGGGCGGCGGCTTGCCCGAACAGAAACTTATCCAGCCCCGCTTTGTTCGCCGTCGGCCAGCGACCGATGTAGGCCAGTCCCCAGACCCCCGCGCCGAACCAGAGACTGAGGATAGTCCCCAAAATGGTGCCGGAATCCAGGCGTGTACGGCTACGCAGCCACGCCACCAACAGGGCCGCCAAGCACGCGGCCAGGGCCGCGCCCACCGCCAGCACCGGGTAGGTTCGCTGACCCGTAGCGGCAAAGGCAATGACCATGCCCGGCAGGGTGGCGTGGGCCAAGGTGTCGCCCAGCAACGCCTGGCGCCGCAGCACGGCCAGCGACCCCATGACGCCACTGGCCAAGCCGAGCGCCACCGAACCCAGGGCAATGCTGACGAGCGTGTAATCCCACATGGCCGTTAGTGGGTTTGCCCGAAGCTGAGCCGAACCGGGCGCGCGGCGTAAGCATGCCGTACTTCTTCCTCGGTCAGCACCTCAGCGGCCGCGCCGTGGGCGAAGACCTGCACGTTCAGGAGCACGGCATCGTCAAAGTAGTCGGGCGCGGTTTGCAGGTCGTGGTGGACGGCAATGACGGACTTCCCTTCGCGGCGAAGCTCCCGCAGCACGTCCACAATGGTCCGCTCGGTAGGTTGATCGACGCCCGCAAAGGGCTCGTCCATCAAGTAAAGCTGAGCGTCTTGGGCCAGAGCCCGCGCTAAGAAGACCCGCTGCTGCTGGCCGCCGCTCAGCGCCCCGATCGGTCGGTCCGCCAAATCGGCGAGGCCGACCCGGGCCAGGGCGTCGGTGGCTCGCTGGCGAGCTTCGGGGCCGGGCCGTCGGAACCAGCTCAGCCGGGGGTAGGTGCCCATCAGCGCTACGTCGCGGACGTTCGTCGGGAAATCCCAATCCACCGCCGCCCGCTGGGGCACATAGGCGATCTCAGAACGGACTTCGGTAAACGGACGCCCGAAGAACGCCACCGTCCCCGCCACGCGCGGAATGAGCTCGAGGGCCGCCTTGAGGAGGGTGCTCTTGCCGGCGCCATTGGGGCCGATGATGGCGGTCAGCCGCCCCGGTGCGATCTCGAGGTCCACATCCCAAAGGGCGGGGCGGTCACCGTAGGCAACCGTCAGGTCTCGGACCGTCAGCGGGGCGGCAGTGCTCACTTCAGGGCCTCAGAGATGGCTTTGATGTTGTGCCGAAACATGCCGATGTAGTTGCCTTCGGGCGTGCCGGGGGTGCCCATGGCGTCACTGTACAGACTCGGGCCGATGGCCACCTGATGCCCCTGCGCGCGAACGGCCTTCTGCAGGGCCTCCACGGTGGCCGGGGGCACGCTGGATTCCACGAAGATCGCGCGAATCTTGCGCGCCACGATGAAATCGGCGAGCTCCATGATGTCGCGAGCGGAGGCTTCGCTGGCCGTATTGATGCCCTGGATGCCCCGCACCTCAATCTCGTAACGGTCGCCAAAGTAGCGGAAGGCGTCGTGGGCCGTGATCAACACGCGGCGCTCTTTGGGGATGTCTTTCAGGGCCAATTCGGCCTCGCCGTCGAGCTCATTGAGGGCGCGGATGTAATCTTCCGCCCGGCTGGTGAACTCGGCTTCCGAAGCCGGATCGAGCTTGGTCAAGGCCTCGCGGATAGGGTCCACCACCTCTTGCCAGCGGATCGGGTCGTGCCAAATGTGCGGGTCGTCCTTGCCGGCTTCGACCTTCAGGCGCATGGTCTCGGGCAGAGTTTCCCCCGCTATCACCACCGCTTTGCCGCGTTGAGTTTGGCGGGCCAATATGTCGGCGAGTTTGCCCTCCAGGTCCAAACCGACGGCCACGATGAGTTCGGCCTGATCCAGTCGTTCGGTGTCGCGAGCCGTGGCGCGGTAGAGATGCGGATCGACGCCCGGACCCATCAGGGCTAGGACTTCTACGCGGTCGCCCCCCACCGTGCGCACGATCTCCTCCAGCATCGCCACCGTCGTCACCACGCGGATGGGCGTCTGGCGACCTTCGGCCCCCGGCGTCGGAGCGGTCGTGGCGGCCGGGCGGCACCCGCTCCCCAGCCCGGCGAGCATCAATACCGCACCGACGAGAAACCAAGGAAGAGAGGAAAAGCCGCGTCTCATTTTTAGCCTTGGCTAAATCTTACGCCAGGTTGGGGGCAAATCAAGAGAGATTTGGGACAATTGGGGGACGAAATGGCATGAAACGACGGCGAACCCCCGTAGAATGCAGATATGACCATTGCCCTGCTGGCCGCCATGACCATGACCCCGAACGCCGCGACCCTTTACGATTTCACGATGACGGACATGAACCAGAAGCCCGTCTCCCTCCGCAAGTTTGAGGGCAAGACGGTGCTGGTGGTGAACGTGGCCAGCAAGTGCGGCCTGACGCCGCAATACGAAGGGCTGGAGAAGCTCTATCGCGATTACAAGGACAAGGGGCTGGTGGTGCTGGGCTTCCCGGCGAACAACTTCAACGGCCAAGAGCCGGGTACCGACGCCGAGATTCTGGAGTTCTGCACGGGCAAGTACGACGTGACGTTCCCGATGTTCAGCAAGATCTCGGTGAAGGGCGACGACATGCATCCGCTCTACAAGTGGCTGACCGGCCAGACGGAGAACCGAGAGATCGAGTGGAATTTCGCCAAGTTCGTGATCGGCCCCAAGGGCGAAGTGCTCCACCGCTTTGGCAGCCGCGACAACCCGTCCAGCGACGCCTTCCGCGCCAAGATCGAAGAATTGCTGAAGCGCTAAGCGCGCCTCAGCGCGAATTGGCCGAATCGTCTCCGTCATCCAGGCTGCTTTCAAACAGCCGGCGGAGGCGTTCCTTTTCTTCCCGCTCGATTTCGCGGCGGCGGACATCATCGCGGAATCTATCGAACTCCGCCTCTTTCTTGCGCTCGAACTTGATGTCCGCGCGGGATCGCCCCGGATGAAGTTGCCACTGGCGGCTTCCCAGACCCCACGCGAGGGCCAGCGGGGCCACGGCGGCCAGGCCCAGCATCGGGGCCCCCGTACCGTAACCGAAGAACGTGAGCACGGCAATGACGATGGCGACGATCTTCATCGTCATGGGGATCACCCCGAAGAAGCTAATGGCCTGCTGCGGATAGCGGCCGCCGAGATAAACCGCGAAGAACGCGATGGGCAGGCCCGGCCCGGCCAAGAACACTTCCTTCATCCCCTGCGCCACCACGTAGTAGGTGAGGCCGTGCACCAGTGCCGCTCCCAGCCACAGGGCGATGTAAGTACGCGCATTGGTGGCGCGCTCCAGTTGGCCACCGATCCCCCAAAGCCAGAGGCCCATCAGAAGATAGAAGAACAGCGCGTTGCCATTGCCCGGCACGGCCCACGGGTAGGTCAAGAACGCCCACGGGCGCATCGCCCCGGGGTCGGTGAACAGCGCCAAACTCGCCATGACCGGGGAGTTGGGAATCCAACTGACCACAAAAGCCACGGCCAAGCTGACCAAGAGGCCAAGGGTGAGCGGTTGGGAGGAGTTCTTCATGACCAGAGTAAAGGGGTTGTGTTGCAAGAGACGGGCCAAGCGAGTAAGATGCGTCTCAACCTATGAACTACTACGTGATCTTCCCCGATGGACAGAAATTTGGTCCTGCCGACCTCAATGTCCTGCAGACCTGGGTGAACGAAGGCCGAGTGACGGCCGACATGGACGTAGAGGTCGTGGAGACCGGCGAACGGATGAAGGCCATGGTGGTGACCGGGCTGACGTTCCCCGCCCCGGCGCAGGCCGCCGCCCCGGCGGACACCATCAATCCGTACGCCACCCCGGGGGCGACGACGGGCGCGCCTACGGGCACCGAGAACCCCTATGCGCAACCCGCGCAACCCGCCGGACCGGGACCGGATAACCAGGTTTATAATCCTTATCAGAATCCTTACCCGCGCACCGGCGCGGTGGGCGGTGATGACGGATCCGGGGACATTACGAAGTCCTACATCTATTCGGCCGTGGGATTGCTTTGCTGCTGCCCGGCTTACATCGGCTCCTTTATCCACGCCAAGCGCGCCGCCGAAAAGGGGAACCCGGGGGCCAAGACGGCGCAAACGGTGGCGATTGTTTTGGTCGTGGTTTCGGCGATTATTGCCATTGCCCAATGGGGCTCGATCATGGCGACCATGGGTGGTCGCTAGGTCAAGTATTCTAATTTGTAATTGTGCGGGGCATCTTAGATGCCCCCCTGAACCATCCTCCCCGTCTCATTCGCTGCTGCTGAGTTGCGGCATAATCATCCGCAGTCAGCCCCATGCCTTACCGTACCGAAGCGACCTCTCAGCAGACCTTTGAGCTGTCGGTTGAACTTGGTCAGCTTCTCATTCGAGGCGCGCAAGTCGGCCCGCAGGCCGATGCGCAGATCGCCTACATCTTGAACGGTGCCCTTGAACATGTCTCCGCCGTCGCGGGCGTGGTGGGCTTGCTGAAGAAGGAAGAAGACGCCCTCGCCGAGATTGTGCGGTTGCGCGACTTTGGCTATTGGCAACCCAAGGAGCTTGGCGCTCTTCAAGACTATTTTGAAGACGTGGAGCAGTGCCCCGATCCGCACTTTTGGAAGTTGCGGCGGATGCCACTTAACCGAGAGCCTTTCAGTCATCGACGCGAAGATCTTGTGCCCGATGCCGAGTGGTACGACTCCGAATTCTATAAGAAGTTTCGCATTCAAGCCCAGCAAGATGCGACCATTCTGGCCACCGTTCCGGCGGTCAATGAGGAAGGAATCCCCCTTGCGGATGACAGTGTTTACAGCCTTTGCTTTTGCCGGGAAATTGGTGCCCCGGCATTTACCGAAGCGGAGCGCGACTTCTCCCTCTACCTGCTTTTGGTGCTCGGCCCGCTCTTGCATCGCTTGTGGTTCAGCAGCCGCAGTGCCGACCCCATGCTCATTCTTGATCTGCCGCTCCGCCTGCGCCGTGTCGTGTCTTGCCTGATGAATGGCGACACCGAAAAGCGGGCCGCCCAGCGCCTGGGCCTGAGCCACCACACCGTTCACTCCTACGTGCGCGAGCTCTACGAATTGGTGGGCGTGCGCACCCGAGCCGAGCTAATGGTGAAGCTCCTGAAGGCACCCCCTGAAAGTGGGGATGCGGGAATGACCATAAATCGTGCAGAATGAACCCAAGCTTCTGGCGTGATTGTCCTTGACACCACGACCAGATCAAAGCGACCCCAAAAACTTGAATCTCGCATTCAAGCGGTTACCCGCCCAACGGTTCCCACCGGGCGGGTTTTTTTATGCTTGCTCTAGGCGAATTTTAGCCGGCAACGCAAGAGTTGGAGCAGGTCGTCCCAAAGGGTGTTCGGGTCCGGCGGATCATTGGGGTCGTCCAGCGTGAGCAAGGTCCAGGCTTGCATGCGCCACGGGTCCCATCCGAAAGTGGTGGACAGGAATTCAAGTCGGCGGTCGAGGCGGGCCCCGAGCTCTTGGGGCTCTCGGGACTGCGTGCGGGGGTTTCGGAGCCAAGCGGCGGCCTCAAAGCACGGGTCACCCACCAGCCCCTTGGGGTCAATCACCCAGAACTTGTTCCCGGAGCCCTGCAGAACGTTCTCGTGGTGCAAGTCGCCGTGGAGGAACACCGGATCCGGGCTGGAGGGGAGGAGTTCGTCACGCAAGGCGGCGAGCGGCGTGACGGCGAAGAACTCGCTCAGCGGCACCATGCCCTTGGCGGGGAGGTGATGCCATGCCTGCACGAATCCGGCCCAGAGCTGGTCCATCTCGTCTTCGCTTAGTTCCGCCAGGTGTAGGGGCGTGCCGGGGACGATGCGATCCATGAGTAAGGCCCCGGTAGTCGGGTCGTAGTGGTGGATGGTCGGTCCGCCATGCCCGGCCAGGAGGAGGGCGGCCCGGGCTCCCGATTCCATCTCCTCGCCCCGCCAGGGCACCTTGAGGACGCGATCCGCCGTCGCCCATACGCGCGAACAGTAGCCGCCTTCCAGCTCTTCATCGGGTTCGAATCCAAAGGGGAGCGGCGAATCCACAATTCATTATGCGGAGAGAGGTGCAAGAGACGACACGATTCTGCAAGAATGAACCCAGCCATGCTTCTCAAGTCCATCAACTACTGGTCGTACCCCGGCGGGTTAGAAGGCGCGATGCCGATCACCGAGTTCTTTGCCCACGCCAAAGCGCATGGTTTTGAGGCCGTGGAAGTGTGCATCGGGGGAGCCGGCGACCTGACCCCGGCGACCACGGAAGCCGACTGCCAGCGCATTCTCCAGCAAGCGGCGGAGGCCGGCGTGCAGATTGCGAGTGTCGCCTCAGGCCTCTATTGGGGCAACGCGCTGGGCAATGCGGAGGCGGGCAGCCGCCAGCAGGCCCGCGAGGAGCTGACGGCGATGGTGCAGATCACCGGCTGGCTGGGCGCGCGCACCCTGCTCACCATCCCTGGCGCGGTGGATGTCTTCTTCTTGCCGGATCGCGCCGCGCAGCCTTACGACGAAGTGCTGAACTACGCCCGCGAGGGCCTGAAAGCCGTGGCCCCCACTGCCGAAGCCTGCGGGGTGCGGCTGGGCATTGAAAACGTGTGGAACAAGTTTCTGCTCTCTCCCGCTGAGATGCGCAGTTTCATCCAATCGGTGGAAAGCCCGGCCGTGGGGGCTTACGTGGACGTGGCGAACCTGATGCCCTTTGGCCACCCGCAGGACTGGCTGCGCACCCTGGGGCCGCTGGTGGTGGGGATTCACTTTAAGGATTTCCGACGGGCTGTGGGCACCATTGATGGCTTTGTGGACCTGCTGGAGGGCGACGTGCCCTGGCCAGACGTGATGCAGGCCATCGCCGACATTGGTTATGAAGGCCCCGTGGTGGCGGAGATGATCCCCTACTATGCGCACTATCCTCTGGTGCGGTGCGCAAATGCATCCCGCGCAATGGATGCGATTCTAGGACGATCATGATCAAAACCATCGAAAAGAGTATCGACATTCGGGGCGACCGCAACCACATCTGGCAGGTGATTGAGTCACCGGAGACTTACACCAAATGGTGTGAGCCGTTTTGCGTGGGCACTTTCTACGAAGGCGCGTGGCGCGTGGGGAACACGGTGCGGTTCATTGGCCTGGATGAGAACGGCGTGCGCGGCGGCTTGGTTTCGGAAGTGGTGGCCTACGAAGCGGGGCACCGGGTGACGTTCCGGCACAAGGGGTTCGTGCAGGGCGACCAAGAGGTGTTTGATACGCCCGAAGTGGCCGCGTGGGCCGGATGCGAAGAAGGCTACGTGCTGGAAGGCGGTCCGGATGTTTACACGCTGCACGTGAGCTGCCAAGTCGCCGAAGAAATGGCGGAGTGGATGGACGCGACGTGGACCGAAGCGGTCCAGCGCATCAAGGCGATTGCCGAAGGCACTTCGTAATCCCGGGGGAACATGGCTCGCTTCAAGGAAGCTCAATGGCGAAGCGATTGGGGCGGATTTCGCTACATTCTTGTCTCTTTGGCCATTGCTGTGGCAGTGGCTCATGGCTACGTAGACAACCAAATCCGGTATTTGATCAACTATTCCTTTCTCTCTGTTAGCGGCATTTTGTTCCTGCTTTTCTCGAGGATGACGATCGTGGTCGATGAGCATGAGCTTCGCATTTCCATTGGCGTCATTCCCATTCCCCGGTATCGGTTGCCGCTCTTTCAAGTCGCAAGCACGGAGAAGCTAGACTTTGAGAGGCATGCCGAGATTGACAAGTACTTCCACCGCGTCCAAGCCCTGCACAAGTTTTGGACGGGCAACAAATTGGGCGTGGCGGTGATTCTGCGCTCCGGGCGGACGGTGATGATTGGGAGCCGAAGCCCCAACCGGCTGATGCAGGCCCTGGGTGCCCCGGACGCAACCGCACCCCTCACTACGTCGTCCTCTGAGTATTGACCCATTTCATCGAGCGCCAAAGATTCCCGCTTTGGGCAGAGCTCCTGGTGGCTCTGCCCCTGATTGGCATAGTGTTGTTGCGAGCGGATGAACCCCGAGACACTCCCTGGGGCCCTTTCGTGGTTCCTGCCGTCGCTTATGTCTTGGCGTATGCGCTGTTGTTCCGGATGACCACCGAGGTGGATGAGAACGAGATCCGGGTTCATTTCGGCTATATCCCGACTTATCGGTGGCGCATGCCCCGCGCGGACATCCTCGAGGCCAAAGCGGTGCAATACAACCCCATCCGCGAATACGGAGGATGGGGAATCCGAGGCATTCCGGTGACCGCGCTCAACGCGCGCGGCAACCTTGGGGTGATGCTCAGCCTCAAGAACGGCCGGACGATGCTGATCGGCAGCCAGCGGCCCGACCTGCTCCTGCAGGCCCTCACCAAAAGGTCAGATTAACGGAAGCGCCAGATGATCCCGGAGCTGCCGTTGGCAATCTGCGAGGCGAGTACCGACTTGGTGTGACCATCCGCAAACACCACCGGGGTGCGCCCGTCCTTTCCGGCCCGGTTATAGCGCCCAATGATCGGCTTGAGCTCATTGGCACCCAGATTCAAGGGCGCATTGCCCATCACCTGCACCAGATCCTCACCCGAAGCCAGCGGCACGGCCTGATCAAGTGACGTAAACGATGTGTAGTCGGGCCGATACACGGTGCCGTTGTCCGCTCCAAAGACAAAGCCGCGGTACTTCCCGGCATTGCCGTGCGGCGTGTTGGCAAAGAGGCCGATGCGCGCGGTCTCTTCCATCTGCCCGAAGGAGGCGGCATTCCAGAACGCCGAGCAACCAAACCGCACTTCCCCGTCGTTGCAGATTCGATCGGCAGTGTTGCCGACCAGCGAGGAAATCGCCATCACGTCGTTGTAACCCACACTCTGGCGCTGGCGGGTGTTCCAGTCGGTGGCGTACTGACTAGTGTTGGCCCCCGGCGCAATCAAAATCTCCTTGTTCTTAAGATACGGCAGGATGGGCGCGGTCCAGATGCGGTTAGGATCACTGATGGGCGCGTCGTAGTTGGTGCTGGGGACGGGATAGTCGTCGTAATCCCCCGCGTACATCATTACGCCTGCCGCCAGCTGGCGCATTTGCGCAATGCCGGCCGTCGCTTTCGCCGCATCCTTGGCGCGCGAGAACACCGGGAACAGGATCGCCGCGAGGATGGCGATGATGGCGATGACCACCAGCAACTCGATGAGGGTGAACGCGCGCTTCATGGACGTTAACATTCTTACTCAAGATTTCGGCCAAGGGTTTCCAAGGAAGCGCTTCCCCGTAAAGTCACGAGGAGATAGACTGACCCATGCCTCTCAAGGAACTGCTCCGAGCTCAACTTCACTCCGTGCGTTCGGACCTCACCGAAACCTACCCCCACCTCACTGACGACTTACTCCCGTGGGCGCCCGCCGAAGGGATGCGCACGGTCCAAGGTCAGTTTGTGGAGATGATCAGCACCGAACGCGCCATCACGGATCGGCTCCGGGGGGCGGCATCGGGCAACCCCGATGAAGAAGATGCCCCGCTGTGGGCCGCCAAGACGGTGGCCGAATTGGTGCAGTTGTTGGATGAGACCCGCGCGCTCACGCTTCAACTCCTCGACCAAACCAGCGAGGAAGACCTTCACGCCCAAGTGAAAGTCAGCGCGGGGTTTGCGGGGTATCTGGGATTAGAGAGGGTCACGGCCGCTGCGCTCTACAGTTTCATTGCCCGGCACGAATCGTATCACGCCGGGCAACTGGTGTCCTATCTCTGGTCGCGGGGCGACAACCCCTACGATTGGGATTAGAACGCGCCCTGCTCCCACGGCCCCCAGATCGCCAAGGTGATCCCGGGGGTCTGGATGTTGACGAACAAGGTGCGCCCATCGGGGCTGAATGTGGCCCCGCAGAACTCGCTGCCGTTCAAGACATTGAGGGCAAAGTCAAAGATCAGTCCATCCTTGTTGAGGCCGCGCACGTACTGCGTGTCCTTGCCATCTTCGCAGATCACCAGCGAGCCTTTGGGCGACACGCAGAGGTTGTCCGGGGCATCCAGTACGTCCGCGCTCGGCGATTCAAACAGCAAAGTCAGTTCGCCCCGCGATTCGCCCATCGGCGTATAGCGCCACACCTGGCCCAGCCCTTCATCGCCACCATCAGTGCTGTTCAGGAAGATCGCACCCTCGGCGTACCACGCTCCTTCCAGTCGCCCGAACGTCATGGCGCCGTTCTCGCGGCCTTGGTTGCCCAGCGCCAGCGAGTCGCTCCAGGCGTTGCTCGGGTCCGGATTCTTGATGTCCACCCACTCGATTTCGTAGGTCACGTTCTTGGGTTGGCCCTTACGCGTGTCCACCAGGTCGCGGCCCTTCACCTTGGCCATTTGCAGCTTGCCGCCTTCGGCGAGCTTGCCATAGACGTGGGGGATGAAGCGGTAGAAGCCCGCCGTTTTGTGGTCTTCGGTTTGATATACGATGCCCGTGCTCGGGTCGACCGCAATGGCTTCGTGCACAAAGCGCCCCATCTCGTAGAGCGGCTTGGCGCGCACCGGTTCGTCGTCGAGGAAGGAGACTTCGAAGTTATAACCGTGGGGCCGAGCGAAGCCGCCGCCCAAGGTCTCGTCCTTGTGATAAACCTGGCTGATGCCTTCCCCGGCTGTGGACTCTTCGCAGCTGATCCAGGTGCCCCAGGGGGTGCGGCCGCCGGCGCAGTTGACGATGGTGCCATTGAGGGAGACGAAATCTCGCTCCAGCAGGCGCGTTTCGGGGTCCACGATCAGGGTCGTCGTGCCGCCGCCGCCGCGCGGGTCGTAGGCGGTTTCCAGCGAGCCGTAGGCGCCGGACTCTTCGGGCTTGTTGCGCACCTCGTGGTTGCGGACGATGCGGATCTTGCCCCGGTGATTCAGGGTCGCCATGCCGTCGTGCGCGCCGGGCGTGATGTGACCATCCGACATCTTGTCCCCAGTGGCCCCGAAGGCGGTGTACCGGAACCCATCCGGCAACGCCAGAATTTCTTGACCGGTGTTCTCGGCGGCGCGGCGGCGCAAGGCCCCGTAGCCCACTTGCTCATTGCCGTAATCGCGGCGGAGCGCAGGGCTGGCGAGGGACGCCCGGGTGAGAAGGCCAGTTACCCCGAGAAGTCCACCCGCCAGGCTCGTCTTGAGAAGGTCGCGCCGGTTGAGTTCCATGGGGCCAGTTTAGCCACACCGGGACACTGGATTGTTTAAGACAAGGTTAGGGCGGGCCAGGATCAGGGGAAGAATGGGCGGACTTCCACCGGGGCGCGGCAGGCCTTCGCCGCCCGCTGGCCCCAGGCCAGGGCTTCGTCCAGGTCGGCGCATTCCAGCACCCACAGGCCACCCATATGCAGAGTGCCGGGCATGGCGGGAGCTTCCGTGACTTCACCGCCGCCCGCCGGGATGGACCGGGCATGAGCTACGGGCTTCAACCCGCCCACATACTTACGCACCCCCGCCGCGACCATTTCGTCGTTAAGAACATCAATATCGTGGCGCATGGCGTCGTCCTCGACGAGACCCGGTTGGTAGTCGTCGGGGTGATGGATGGCGACGAGGAACTGCGGCACGCCTCACCCTACCCGAGCCCGACCCCAAAAGAAAAACTCCCCTCGGCCCAGGCCGAAGGGAGTTGAATCAGGGCTGAACCGAAGTTCAGGCCTTGCGGCGGCGACGAGCCAAGGCGAGCAGGCCCGCACCCAGCGCGATCATCGAAGCCGGTTCCGGCACCGCAGTCACGGTCAGGTTGTCGTAAACCACGAAGAGCGAAGACGCCCCAATGCTGGCCGAGAACGGGTCTTGGTAGCCCAGGAACACGAAGCCATCAGCCGCGCTCGTGTTGACGAAGTTGGTGATCGTCGTACCGTTGAAGCGAAGCTCAACGTTGCCGGCGATTTCTTCAATCTCAACTCGCACCCAACCATTGCCCGGAGCACCAGCGAGGGGGCCGCTCGGGAAGAGTGAGAGGAACGGCTCTTGGCCATTGTCAAATCGCGCCCCCGTCGGAACCGTGTTGTTCGTGTAACCCACGAAGTCGCGGCTGTTCGGAGTGGTGGAGGTCGCACCGTAGCCGCCTTCATTGGCCATGTGGTACCACACGCCGTCCGCGCCGGTTTGCGTCGCACCCGTGCGGGTGTTGGTGCCCGCGCCATCGGTGTTGATGCCGAAGAGAGCTTGCTCCGTCGTGTTCGTCAGGGTCGACGGCACGTTCATCCACATGTCGAAGGAAACCGTGATGTCACCGGTGAAGGTGTTCACGCCGCCCGCCGTCAGGTAGGCGTTGATGCCGTTAATGACGCCGGTTGCACCCTTGTTGGTCTGCATGTAGAGACCTCGAGTCGCCGAAGCACTACCCGGAGTGCTGGGGGCTTCCGCCACGCCGCGCGCGCCGTAGTTGTCGCCGAAGATGACGGTATCGGCCGAGGGGGCCACCGAGATGACGTTGAAGTCACTCGAAGAAGCGCCCGTATCGAAGGTGCTGGAATAAAGCGTGATGGCATAGGCCGGTGCCGTCACCGCCACCATCGCGCCCGCGATCAACATCAGTTTGTTCATGGAATTTGTACTCTCGCCAAAATGGCCGTGCGCATGTGCGTGCACAAAGCCGACGAAATCAGTCTAGCACCCCTCGGGAAAATTGCAGGCAAGTAGAACTACCAGGTCTCGCATTGTACGGGACTTGACCCTCGTGGCCCTTTCCCGTGGGGGCCTGACTATACTGGGGAGGTGCGTTTGCCTCTGCTTGCCCTGGCGGCCGTGTTCTCCTTGACCCTGGCTTCGGCCCAGGTGCGCAACCATGTGGATCCTCAGATGGTCATCCGCGCCCCCGGTGCGGGCAGCGATAGCGAGGCGGGTATCGGTGCCCTCATCCCGTGGGCCAACAAGCTTTGGGCGGTGGGGTACGTCGCCCATATTCGGGGCAGCGGGCTCGGGCTCTACCAGGTGGACGAGAACATGCAGTGGTCTCGCCACCCCGAGAGCGTGACCGGCACCTACGCCAACCGCTACATCCACTGGCGATCCAAGCAGGCCATTATCGGCCCCCACTTCATCAGCGAAGACGGCACCGTGCGGACCTCGCAGGAGTTGGCTAAGCACCGGCTGACAGCCACCGCTGCGCACCTCACCAACCCAGATCTCGTTTATTTCCTCACCATGGAGGGCATCCTTTTTGAGACGGATGTTCGGTCGCTGGCCTCCAAGCAGCTTTTCGATTTGACGAAGGAACTGGACTGGGCGGAGGGTGCCTACCTGCACTTCAAGGGTATGCACACCGGCCAAGGGCGCGTGGTGGTGGCCAACAACACCTTTGAAGAACCCGAACACCTGGGCACGCGCTACGCCGGACGGCTAGCAGAGTGGGACGGCAAGGGCGACTGGGTGATTTTGGAGCGCAACCCGTTCATCGAGGTCTCCGGCAACCAGCGATCGGCGGCGAATGACTACTACGGGTCGCCCATGTACGCCGTGGGGTGGGATCGAGCGAGCGTGATTCTGCGGGTGCTGCATCGGGGCACCTGGACGCGCTACCGATTGCCCTTTGGCAGCCAATCGTGGTCGCACACCTGGAACACCGAATGGATGCGCATTCGATTTGCCCAGACCGAGCGGCACTTGATGGACGCCTTCGGCTTGTTTTATGACCTGCCGAATCTGGTCTACGGCGGGCGACTCTTTGGCGTGCAGCCCATCAGCCGCCATCTGCGGGTGACCCCGGACTTTGCCCACTACAACGGCTACTTCGTGATGGCCGGCGACCAAACTGACCATACGGTGGGACAGCCGCAGTCGGGCCTCTGGTGGGGCACCATTGACGATCTCTGGTCGTTTGGCAAGCCGCAGGGCTGGGGCGCGGTTTGGTACAAGCAGGACATCGGCACCGATGAAGTCTCGGATTCGTACTTGATGACGGGGTTTGACCAGAAGGCCGTGACTCTCATCTCGGAGCCGAATCAGCCGTGCGTCGTGGATATCGAAGTGGATGTGCTGGGCGACGGGAACTGGCGACGCATCACCACGCTCAAGGCGGACGAGCAAGGTTTTGCGACTTACTCCTTTCCCGCTGGGTTCTCGGCCCACTGGGTGCGCGGCATGGCCCGCACCACCACGGCCAACGTGAGCCTGAACTTCACCTATTTGTAAAGCCCAGCCTCACCAACTGGTTAAGCGAATCGCTTGAGGCGTAGCGAATTTAGCACCACCGAGACGCTGCTGAGGCCCATTGCGCCCGCGGCCAGCATCGGGCTGAGCATGCCCAGCGCGGCCAGCGGAATCATCACGGTGTTATAGACGAACGCCCAGAACAGGTTGCCCCGAATGGTGCGCAGCGTGGACTGCGAGAGCCGCACCGCCAGGGGCACCAACCGCAGATCCGACCGCAGAATGGTGATGCCGGCGGTTTCCATCGCGATATCGGTGCCGTGACCCATGGCAAAGCCGAGGTCCGCCTGCGCGAGAGCCGGGGCATCGTTGATCCCGTCGCCCACCATCGCCACCGCGCCTGCGGCTTGGTACTTCTGCACAATCTGGGCTTTGCCCTCGGGCCGCACTTCGGCCTCCACTTCATCAATCCCAACCTGGTCGGCAATCACGCGGGCGGTCAGGCGGTTGTCGCCCGTCACCATCACCGGTTGAAGACCTTGCGCGCGGATCAAGCGGATGGCCTCGGCACTCGTTTCGCTCACGGTGTCGGCCACGGCGATCATCGCGTGTGCCAAGTGGCCGTCGTGCAGGATGAAGACGGTCTTCCCTTCGGCCTGGGTGGCGTGCACCCTTGCCTCTTGATCGGTGCCGAGCGCAAGGAACTGCGCGGTGGCCTCGGGGCTGGTGAGATACCACTCTTGCCCCTGCACCCGGGCGCGGACGCCTTGCCCGCGCAAGGATTCAAAGTCATCCACCTCGGGCCACGCCAACTTTTCCGCTTGCGCGGCCTGGATGACTGACTGGGCGATGGGGTGCTCGGAAGGAGATTCCACCGCGGCCGCCAGGGCCAGCAACTCCGCCCGGGGGCGCGTACCCCACACGATGAAGTCGGTGAGCGAGGGCTTGCCCTGGGTGATGGTGCCGGTCTTATCCAGCAAGACAGTGCGGATGGCGGCCGCGCGCTCCAGTGCTTCCCCGTCCTTCACCAAGATTCCTAGTTCGGCCCCCCGGCCGGTACCCACCATCAAGGCCGTCGGGGTCGCCAAACCCAGGGCGCAGGGGCACGCAATCACCAGTACTGCGACCGCCCGCATCAGGGCCACATCCAGCGAACGCATTTGCCAGAACGTGAACGCCGCCGTCAGCAGGGCCAGAACCATGACCACCGGCACAAAGACGCCGGAAACCCGGTCCACCATGCGCTGCATCGGGGCCTTGGAGCCTTGCGCCCGCTCCACCATACGCACGATCTGCGCGAGCATGGTTTCGGCCCCCACCCGCTCGGCGCTGTAGGTGAGGCTGCCGGTTTGGTTCACCGTACCGGCGGTGACGTGGGCGCCCTCACTCTTCTCGACCGGCTGAGGCTCGCCCGTCAGCATGGACTCGTCGATGTAGGTGCTCCCGCTGAGGACGGTGCCATCCACCGCGACCTTCTCGCCCGGCTTGAGGCGGAGAATATCGCCCGCGACGATCTGATCGAGGGGCACCACGGCCTCCGTGCCGTCGGGGCGTAGCACGGTGGCCGTCTTGGGGGCGAGCCCCATCAGCATTTCGATGGCGCCGGACATGCGCGACTTGGCGCGGGCTTCGAAGTAACGGCCGAGGAGGACGAGGACAACGATGCCGGCCCCGACTTCGAAGTAGATGTGCTCGCTCTGCGCGTGGCTGTGCCCGCGATAGGCGAGGAGCCCATAAACACTGTAGATCCAGGCCGCGCCCGTGCCCACTGCAATGAGCGTATCCATGGTGGTGGAGCCGTGCCGCGCTGCCCGCCAGGTGTTGCGATAAAACTGCCGCCCGAAGTAGAAGATGACCGGCGTGGAAAGGAGGAGGAGCAGCCCGTTCACCCACTCGGCGCGGGGGTGCCAAATCATGGAAATGAGAATGACGGGGATGGCCAGGGCGGCGGCGCCGATGAGTTCCCTTTGCGCATGTTGGGCCGTGGCCTCATGGTCTTTCAGGGCCTCAGCGTCTTCTTGCAGGCTGGTGGCGGGGCGGGCACTTGGGCGCAATGTGGCCTGGAAGCCCGCCGCTTCCACCGCTTTGATCACCGCCTCGGGGGCGAGGCCCTGGTGATGAATGGTGCCGACGTGGTTGGCGAAGTTCACGGCCACGTCATCTACGCCATCGACTTTCTTAACAAATCGTTCAACGCGCGCCACGCACGAGGCGCAGGTCATGCCCTGGATGTCAATTTCCATGGGTTCGGGGGCGGCAGGAATCTTGTTCATATACTCTCCGGGGTATCTCGTGGCCTGGATT
>CALRVA020000016.1:0-23936 GCA_943371495.1 Archangium gephyra
GGCGGCCAGCGTGCTCTTCACCAAGCCCACAAAGTCCTTGGCGTGGGCGGCAATGTTGTCAAACGCCACCCACGGGTCGTAGGGTTGCTTGGCGCCCAGGTCGGCCTTGTTGGGGCTGATGCGCCAGTAGCGCAGGCGGCCGGGATACAGCTGCTTGTGGAACTCCAAGTACCACTCGTTGCCGGGGTAGCCCACGTCGCCGCTCCACACGCGCACGGTGGTCTGCGGGTCGCGGGCAAAGACGGTGGCGCCGCCGGGGATGAGGTAGTGCTCGTATTCGCTGCGGGCATCCGCCGGGGGCGTAAAGAGGTTGCGGCTGCGCTGGAACATCTCCGCGAGGTGCGGGAACGATTGCCAATAGGTGCCCAGGGGTTCACCGCCCCGGATGAGGTGGCTATCCACAAAGAAGTACTCCACCCCGTTTTCCAGCAAGAACTCCTGCACCGATTTGCGCGGCCAGGGGGTTTCACCTTCTTCGGTGGGGCGCGCCCAGTCGTAGCCGGGGCGGTAGGCGCACTCCGGCAGCCAGAACCCGCGCGGGGCCTTGCCGTAGCGGCGCTTGTGGCTGTCCACCGCCGTCTTCACCTGCGCCTGGATGCTCTCGTCCGTGCCCAGCAGGGGGAAGTAGCCGTGGGTGGCCCCGCAGGTGATCAGCTCAATCAGGCCGTCGTCTTGGAACGATTTGAAGCCGGCGTTCAGGTCGCGGCCCCAGCGGTGCTTAAACTGCACCATCGCCCGGGTGTAAAAGCGCTGCCACCACGCGGCCAGGCCCACCATTTGCAGTTCGTCGTTGAGGGCGAATCGCTCTTGGTCTTGGATGGCGGCTTGGATTTTCTCTTCGCAGTACTCCTCGAACCCGGCGGCGAAGGCGGGGTCGGCCAGCTGCTCCGCCAGGATGGGGGTCATGTTGATGGTCCAGCGGGGGCGAATGCCCTCGTTGCGGAGGCGCTCTAGGGCGTCCAGAATGGGCAGGTAGCACTCGGCGGCGCTTTCGAACAGCCAGTCGGTGCCGTGGGGGGATTTTCCGTGGCTCAGCACATAGGGCATGTGCGAGTGGAGACAAAGGAGAAATCGCCCGACCGGCATAGGTTCATTGTAGCCCGGGATACGGGTGGGGCGATGAGGGACACCTGGTGGGAGCGTCCCTCATGGCGGGCAGGTTATTCTCCAGTGGAACGGAAAGGAACGACGCTGTAGACGATCTTCCCGGTTTCACCATGCACCCAGATGAGGGCGGCCAGTTCCTTGTCAGAGGGGTTCCGGCGGGCCTCGACCGACCATCCTGCTATCAATACTTCGTCCGGCTGGTAATCGAAGAGCAGGTTAGCCCGTATCCACTTGGGCTGCAGCGTGACTTGCTCAGGTTTGAACGCGAGCCCCCGCTTGTTCCACTCGGCCATGGCAACTTGCCTTGCACTGGCTTCCGAGACCGTCAGTCGCCACGGACCTGCGGGTGGGAGATAGGATGCCGCGAACGAGATAATGTGGCCGTGCTGAGCGTCTACAGTGATCTGGGCTGAGTGCAGGCTCACGGGGCCTTGCCGAGGATCGCTTGATGTCTCAACAACCCTTGCGGAGTACAGCCTGCGTTGGTCCGTCCCATCCGTAAAGGACGAACTTTCGTGCTCTAGCAATAGACGTAGGTCTTTGACTTGAATTTCCTTCCAGTTCAGGCCGGATTCCGTAAAGAAGCTTCGAATTCTCGTTTCAAAATCTGCTCGAGTTCGTATCTTGTCTGGCTTGCTCGAGTCAAACGGAGTGTCACGGTAGTAGCCGGAAGTGCGACTAAAGTGCTCCAGTTGAGCTCCTTGCCAAAACATCGTCAAGAAACAAGTGTTGTCTGCATACACGAGCGCTCGGCTCCGCACACGAAATCCCTGCTCACTGGGAGACGATGCTCCAACGGCAACTAGGATTCGTTGCGCATCGGCTTCAGTTGTTCTCCGCAACGGATCGTCCGAGCCTTCGAGGGGCAATTGCAGCGTATTCGAGCTCGCAACAACGAGTAGGGCAAAGACCATCATGGCGCCAACCGCCACCAATCAAGTTCATTTCCACCGTAAACACCTTTCGCCTTTGAGTCGGATTTACCCAGGATAATGATATCCGAAGGCTGGATCGTTGCATATCCCAAGAGTTCCGCGTTTATATTATACTCAGTGGCCATTTGCTCTCTAGCCTGACCTACCGTGAACCCAGCCATAAGTAGTGTCCAGAGCTTCGTCTCCGCGTGTGTTATTCCAGGATGCTTTGGACTTATGGCGTAACAGATAACAGCTTCGTTATCATCCTTGCCTCCTATCGGCGTCGGATTGTACCGAGTTCCCACAGGCCAAGCAAATTTTTGTAGAATTGTCGCATCAGATCCAGTCAAGCAGGCACCAAGATAAGTGATGGTGCAGGGGGGATTTCCAGGGTTGTAAGGCGGGAGATCCACTTGGTTTGAACTTGGTGGGACTCCTGTACCTTCCCTCCGTGCGGACTCAACGGAGTAAACAGCTGCATTCGCGAAGTGCGCGAAGAATCGCCACAACAGCGCTTCGCTTTCGGTTGGTGGATTGTTTTCGTCAATTGCAGGTCTTTGGTTGTCGGCCCATCTTGTGCCAGGGCTATTTACGTTCCCATGAGAAACCAAAGAAACTACAGTTGCATTGAGTAGGTCAAGCCGCAAATCGTCCTTAGTCCAGTCGTCATCAAACCTATTTGTAACCGTGAAGTTTCCTGCTGATAGCGCCGCTTGAGTTTGGTTCTTGAGGGACTCTGTGTCAGGGCCAATAAGAAAATCCTCATGTGTTAACATTCGGGCTCGATTGCGCACAATCTTTTCGGGTGCTGAGTCGCCTACGATTGTGAAGGCAGCGCCATCCTCTTCTACGTGTACTCGTACTTGAATTTGGAGTAGCGTGCCGTTGCTGAAGTGAGTCGAATCAAAAATTATGGCCGGAGAGACGGCAAAGGTATTCGGGTCACCAGCATTTTTCGACCAAGATTTACTTATCTGGCCACCTATGAAGACGTCGTAACCCGTGATCGTTGGCTCGACGATACCTGGGTCACCAGGAGCTGGCACCGAACTACAAGTGAACTCGACCTTGCAATTGGTGCCGCTCCAGTAGTTCGGCACCTGGGGGTCTCCGCCATACGTAAATACAATCGGTCCCGTGGTGACCGCGAGCGCCCACGTCGCCGCCAGGCTTGCCGTAATTGATGCGACGAATCGCTTCATTTGTGTACGTTACCCCCCCCCTGTCCAGTCTACGTCAATGCCCCTCATGATTTTCTTTACAGAACTCATTCGCCGGTGGACCGGAAGGGAACGACACTGTAGACGATCTTCTCGTTTTCGCCGTGCACCCAGATAAGAGCGGCCAGTTCCTTGTCAGAGGGGTTCCGCCGGGCTTCCACCGACCATCCCGCGATCAAGACTTCGTCGGGCTGGTAGTTGAAGAGAGTGTTAGTTCGGATCCACTTGGGTTGCAGCGTGACTTGCTCCGGCTGGAACTTGAGCGCCTGCTTGCTCCATTCGGCCATGGCAGCTTGCCTTGCACTGGCTTCGGAGACCGTCAGTCGCCACGGTCCGGCGGGGGGCACGTAAATCGAAGCTACTGACAGAACATGTCCGAACTGAGCATCTTTCGTAATCGAGGCCGATCTCAGTGCCCTCCCTGATCGGCGCGGGTCCACGCTTTGTTCGATGACACGTGCCGAATATACTCGGCGCTGACCGGTGCGTTCAGTGTAAGGGCCGCTGTTTGCCTCAAGGATAAGTCGCGGACCTTCAAATCTTAAGGAACCCATTCCCAGGTTCGAATCTGCAAAGAACTTCAGAATTCTAGCTTCAGCTTCCTTGGACGAACGGATCAGGTCGGGCTTTTCTGGATCAAATGGATTGCTTCGGTAATACTCTGACGTTCTGCTAAAGATGCGAATCTGTGGCCCTTTCTCATAAAGATTTATGAGGAAATACTCGTTCTCATATCTTACTGCGCCATCCAGCTTGTACGGCTCGATGCGGGAAGCATCAATGCCCCCGGCCGCATTGACCACAAGGCGGAGATCAAGAGCGGTCGTCTCCCGGTAAGCGGGCGGCACGCCCACCACCCCGAACATCATCACCGCCGCCAACATTCTCCCATTGATACCCCCGCGCCGCGCCTTTGGTTACAATACACACATGTGGATTGGCTTAGCCTTGGCCCTCAATGACAGCGCGGTGATGGGGGTGGGCGGCACCTTATCGGCCCTGGACACCACCACCCCGGTGCGCATGGTGCGCGAGCGCATCGACATCCACATGGGCCAGCGCAAGGTCAATGCCGAGTTCCTCTTCCAGAACACCGCCAACGCCCCCACGCGGGTGCTGATGGGGTTCCCGGAAGAAGGCGGCGGCGACATCGAGGTGCCCGGCCCCAACCGCAGCACCTGGTTCAAATCGTTCCGAAGCTGGGTGGATGGCGAGCCCGTGGCCGTGCAGCGCCGCCCCTCCGAAGGCGACGACATGTTTTATAAGCAATGGTGGACCAAGGAGGTCACCTTTGCCGCGCGGCAAGAGCGCACCGTGCGCAATGAATATGTGACCACGCTGGGGGGCAGCGCCACCGGCATCAGCTGGTTGACGTATGTGCTTTCGACCGGGCGACCTTGGCAAGGCACCATCGGCGAGGCGGTCATTACGGTGGATTTGGCGGGGATTCCGCGCAATGCCTGGATTGGGGCGCGCCCGGCCAACTACGTGCGCCAGGGCGACAAGCTGGTGTGGGTCAAGCGCAACTTTGAGCCCGAAGAGGACGAGGAAGTGGTGGTGGCGTACTGGGTGCAGGTGAAGGGTTCTCCGATTGTGCGGCCGGATGAACTGCGGCAGCAGTACGGCCCGATTTTCCAGCGGGATTAGATCGATGAGCAAGCGAGTTTGGTGGATTCTGGGCGGCGTGGTGGTGCTGTCGGCGGGCGTGTACTTTGGTGTCAACGCCATGACCCCACGCAAGCCGGTTAGTCCGCAGGAAGAACGCATCAAGGAACTGTTTGCCGCAATTGATGAGCCCGCAACGGACTTCAAGATGCTAAAGCCTAAGGATCAACGGCAATGGGGCATTGCCAATGACACAACGGTGATGATCCATGATCCAAGCCTACAGATCACGCAGATCCGAAGGTGGCCGGCTTGGCTCAAGAGAAATCCGGAGGCGCCCCCTGGCCCGGGTGCAGTAGAGAATGCCAAAGAGGCAAGAACAAAGCTCGCCGCGCTCCTCCCCAAGCTCGGGCTTGGCGACCTCAAGTACAAGATTCTTACGGCGCATCGACTCGAGACGCAGCCCTTCTTAGTCACCAAGAATGTCCGTCAGGAATGGGAGGAGCGAAAGGCCAGGCCACGCTACATGGTGTTCTTCCGAGAGACTCTCGAGGACCCGCGCTACTATCTCGATGGCTTGCGTGAAGGCCAAGTCGAGTACTGCGCAAACTCCGGCGAACTATTGCAATTCTACATCAACTACCCGGAGAAGGCCGGTGAGTGGGAATCCATTGTCACCGAAGAACAAGCTGCTCGAAAGGTGCGCGAAGCGTGGAAGTTCTGGCCCAAGTCGGCCTCGGTAACTCGCACCACGGTAGATCCGATTTGGATGCACTACTGGACCGACTACAAGCTCCGCCACGAGACACCAATGTCGGGCGGATACGTGGTGCGGGGCCTGGATGCCAAGGGCGATCTCCAGTGCATCGGGTTTGTGGTAGGGAAGACCGGAAAAGTGAGCAGGACGGACTGCGGCGATCTTCCCGATTTGTTGAACTGGAGCGGCGAGACCCGCAGGTACCGACCCTCTGAACTAGCTCCCTAGCACCCCGCCCGACCCCACCGGGCCCGCCCGTGCGGGCAGGCCCGTTTTCAGGTAGATTCTAAGGTGAAATGACCAGGGAAGGTCTCCCCGGTCGCGCTTGATTGCAATGATGCCCGACGACATGAATCCCGAAGAACTGACCGCTGAAGAGATCACCTCGCAGGAAATCAGTGAAACTCAGTTCAGCCGGGTCGACAAGGCTTACACCGAATCCGACATCCAAGTCCTAAAGGGTCTGGAGGCCGTGCGCCTGCGCCCCGGCATGTACGTGGGCGACAACGGCAAGCGCGGTCTGCACCAGATGTTCCGCGAAGTGCTGGACAACGCCGTGGACGAAGCGCTGGCCGGGCACTGCGACCTCATCAAGGTCATCATCTACAACGACGGCTCCATGAGCGTGGAGGACAACGGGCGCGGGATTCCGACCGGGATCCACCCCGAAGAAGGCGTCAGCACCCTCACCCTCGTTATGACCGTGCTGCACGCGGGCGGGAAGTTTGAAAAGACCGGCGGCTATAAGGTCTCCGGGGGTCTGCACGGCGTCGGCGTCTCGTGCACCAACGCCCTCTCGCTGTGGATGGAATCCACCGTGCAGCGCGAAGGCAAGATCTTCCGCCAGCGCTTTGAGCAAGGCGTGCCGGTGGGCGAGCTCGACATTCTGGGCAAATCCACCACCACAGGCACCAAGCAACACTGGATGCCGGACCCCGAGGTGCTGCGAGAAACGGAGTACGACGTCCACATCGTCAAGCACCGCCTGCGGGAAATTGCGTACCTCAACCCGAACATCACCATCGAGTTCAGCGACGAGCGCCACCCGGAAGAAGATGAAGTGCTGCACTACACGCGCGGCATCATCCAATTGGTGGAAGACAGCAACGACGCCTACGATGTCATCCACAAGCCGATTGCGTTCCACCGCATCCGCGAAGGGATGGAAGTCGAAGTCGCGATTCAGTACCACACCTCCTACAGCACGTCCATCCTGGCTTACACCAACAACATCCATCAACCAGATGGTGGAACCCACGTCTCGGGCTTCAGCGCCGCGCTCACCCGTGTGCTCAACCAGTACGCCCGCAAGATGAACCTGCTGAAGGAGAAGGACAAGAACTTCACCAGCGACGACGTGATGGAAGGGCTCACCGCCGTCATTGCGCTCAAGCTGGAACACGCCAGCTACAACTCGCAAGACAAGGTCAAGCTGGTGAACCCCGAAGTGCAGGGCCTCACCAACTCGCTGGTGGGCGATGGTCTCACCACGTTCCTCGAAGAGAACCCGCAGGTGGCCAAGCGCATCATTGATAAGGCGATGATTGCCCAGCGCGCCCGCGAAGAAGCCCGCAAGGCCGCTGAAGCCGTCAAGCGCAGCAACGCCATGGATAGCTTCGGGCTGCCGGGCAAGCTAAGCGACTGCGTGAGCAAGAACGCCGCCGATTGCGAAATCTATCTCGTGGAAGGCGACTCGGCCGGGGGCACCGCCAAGGGCGGCCGCGACCGTCTCACCCAGGCCATCCTGCCGCTGCGTGGAAAGATCCTCAACGTCGAGCGCGCCCGCCTGGATAAAGCGCTGGACAACAACGAAATCAAGTCGCTCATCGCGGCGTTGGGCGTCGGGATTGACGTGCTCACCGGGCGCGGCAACTTCGAGCTGGATGAAGAGGGGGTGAGCAAAGAAAGCAGCCACTTCGACATCACCAAGCTGCGCTACCACAAGATCATCATCATGACGGACGCCGACGTGGACGGCGAACACATCCGCACGCTGCTGCTCACATTCTTCTATCGGTTTATGAAGCCGCTGGTGGTGAATGGGCACATCTATCTCGCCGAGCCGCCGCTCTTCGTCATTAAGGCCGGGGCCAATGAACGCTATTACGCCATGACGGTGGAAGAGCGCGACGAGATCGTGAAGACGATTAAAAAGAAGAACGTGACCATCACGCGCTTTAAGGGTCTGGGTGAAATGGAAGCTCATGAGCTGGAAGAAACAGCCATGAACCCCGAAACCCGCCGCCTGGTGCAGGTGACGTACGACCCGCAGATGGATATGGAAGTGGAGCGGATGTTCAGCCGCCTGATGGGGGACAAAGTGGAACCCCGCCGGGAATTCATCGAGCGTCACGCCCGCGCCGTCACCAACCTCGACTGGCACTACTAAGCGCGTCTGAGAACACCTTGCTTCTCCGGTGCTGGCCGCTGGGGTAGTTCGAATTGCAACCTGCCGGTTATAATTGCCGTCTGGAAGGGAGAGGAGGCATCCGTATGACGAGGGGGCTCTCCGCGCGTACTCGAGCACGCCCGGGAGGTTACGGTTTGAAGCTTGAACGACTACGAATCGTGGTTCCGTGGTTGCTTGTGCAGCTCTACGTCATGATGGCCACGAGCTCATACTGGGTGTTTCTTCGGATTGGCTTCATGCCGTTCTACTCGGAGGAAGTGGAGCAAGGAGCGGATCGGCAAGGTGTGCTGCTCAACGGCTTCAAGCACGCTCTGACAAGTCCGAACCTTTGCTTTGACGTGAACAATGTCTACCTCTGGCACGGCACGGCTTGGAATGGGGTCATTGGAGTTTCGGCATTTTTGCTTTTTGGGTTGCTGGCCACGCTGTGGGGCTCGGGTCTAAAGTGGATCAACCTTGTTCTAGGCGTACTCCTCGGGGTGTGTGTTTCGCTCAGCTTGTTCTTTCTTGCGGAGACGCCAATTTTCGAGTGGTATGAGCTACTGATCAAGTGGAGTTTGCTTGTTGTACTTGCCGTGGAAGCGAGGTTATCAGGTTTCCTCTTAAGCAAGACATTAGCAAGAATTGAGAGCTAAAGCATAGGGAGCAAGATTGAGTGGTGAAAATGGGAGCGAGGATGCGCACTGAACTAGTACAAAGACACCATGCCGGTATGCGAGCCGGCTTTACGTTGATCGAAGTGATTGTGTCTTTGGCAATCATCGCCCTCATCGCCGCCATCGTCTTTCCGGCCATCGGCCGGAGTAAGGAATCAGCCTTGCGAACTCGAGAAGAAGCCACGTTGCGCCAAATCTACGTGGCCGTCAACCTTTACGAAGCGGATTTTGACCAACAGGCATTGCCCTCGTTGGATCATCTCAAGGATGGATATCTTAAACTCAGCTTCCTAGAAAATCCGAGCGACGTGCGAAGCGCCATGAAACGGACCGATTGGCCCGCCAATCTCTATGTGACCCTTACGAATGTGGATCTTCCAGAACACATTGCACAGAGATCCACGGCCCGAATCGGGTACTTCTATCTCAAGGCGTTCGAAGGCCGCTTCCCGGCTGGACGATCCTTTGCTGAGTATCGCAACAACCCCGAGATTGGGATGGTCACCGGTTTTGGGCTCCTCAAATGCAATGGGGTGTGCGAATACGGTCGATGGAACACTCTTGAATCAGGCCAAGCTCCTCTCAACGTTTATGGCAACCTCGGTACGGTGCGGATGGATGGCTCGATCCAGTTCCGCACGCGGCCAAAGGAGTGTTCGCCCGGCCCGCTGGGGCACAACAATCTCTTCTCTGGAGGAAAGCTCAATTGCCAGACCGTTCCCATCTCTCCCGGTTAAGCCTCCCGCGCCGTCAGCAACCTCGACGGACACTACTAAAATTGCTAGGTTTGGCCCTGTTAGATGTGCCAGATATTGCGCCAAACATAGCAATGACTATGTTTTGAGGTTCATGATTCACCTGCCTGGAACTATCTGGGCAGGATGATCCTTATGTATAAGTTCGCTTTGAGTGCCCTCGCTTTGGGTGCCGTAGCTATGAGTTCCGCCCAGGCGCTGATGTACGATTCCGTACCGGCGACGGTGACCAACTACTTCGCCCCCGGTGGTGCCACCAACCAAGCGGGGAACACCATCACCCGCCTGATGGCCGACGACATCGACATGATTGATGCCTTCCCGGGCGCGCAGATCACGAGCTTCGCCTTCACCCTGGTGAATGCGAACACGACGACGGTTTCGTTCCGCCCGCGCGTGCGCTTCTATGCTTTGACCGGCACCACGGCGACCACGTTGGGCAACTACATCACGGGTTACACGCTGAACCCGGTCTCCATGACGGCGAACTCGGCCACCACCTACACGGTGAACATCGGTCCGGGCTTCAACGTGCCCAACAACTTCTTCCTGTGGGCCGGCATGACGTTCGACAACAACACCGGCGCAACCGGTGCCACGGCGACGCAGCTGGACAACATCGGGTGGGCCGTGGGTCAGCCGTCGGTGGGCACCAGCGATGACATCTTCTTCCGCACCACGGCGGCGGGCAGCTTCGTTGGCGGCAACCCGGCCGGCGGCTACTTGTTCTTCAACGGCAATCCGCCGGCGAACTTCGCGTTCCGCCTGAATGCCGTGCCGGAACCGGCGAGCATGATCGCGCTTGGTGCGGGCCTGCTGGCCATGATGCGCCGACGCCGCGCTGCGTAAGTCAGCGGGCAAACGTCCGAAAGATCCCGTCCTTGGCCACTGGCTGGGGGCGGGATTTCTCCTTATGACCGACCGGCTCGGACAGGGACTCGGCTGACCTCAACCCCGCCTCGCAAGTAGAATAGTCCATCCGCGCGGGTCTCATTCGATGGACCAATCCCTTATTCGCAACTTCTGCATCATCGCTCACATTGACCACGGAAAGTCCACTTTGGCGGACCGAATCCTGGAAGTCACGGGGGCGGTGCGTGGTCATGCCCAAGAGCAGATGCTGGACACGATGGACCTGGAGCGCGAGCGAGGCATCACCATCAAGATGACGGCGGTCCGGATGAACTTCACCGCCAAAGATGGCAAAACCTACCAATTCAACCTGATTGACACGCCCGGCCACGTGGACTTTACGTACGAAGTCAGCCGCGCGCTCTACGCCTGCGAGGGCGCGCTCTTGGTGGTCGATAGCACCCAGGGCGTGGAAGCCCAAACCATTGCCAACGCCAGCATGGCCATGAATCAGAACCTCGCCATCATCCCGGTGGTGAACAAGATGGATCTCCCCCACGCCGACCTCGAGATGGCCAAGGACGAGATCGAGAACGCGCTGATGATTGACGCGAGCGAGGCGATCCCCTGCAGCGCCAAATCGGGCATGGGCATCACCGACATCTTGGAAGCGGTGGTGGAGCGTATTCCGCCCCCGACCGGCGACAAGGAAGCCTCCTTGCGGGCGTTGATCTTCGACTCGCACTTCGACACCTACCAAGGCGCGGTGGCCTATGTGCGCGTAGTGGATGGCGAGGTGAAGCCGGGCGACAAGATCCGGATGATGTCCACGGGCAAGACCTTTGATGTGGACGAAGTGGGCGTGTTCCGCCCGCGTCTGGAGCGGGGCCAGGCCCTGCGCACCGGTGAAGTGGGCTTTATCACCGGCGCCATCAAGACGATTGGGGATGCGGCGGTGGGCGACACCGTCACCAGTGCGGAAAATTCGGCCGTCGAGCCGCTACCCGGCTACCGCAAGGCGAAGCCGATGGTGTTCTGTGGTCTCTATCCCACCGATAGCGACCAGTACGCGGACCTGCGCGAGGCCATTGAGAAGCTTCAACTGAACGACTCGTCGTTGCAGTTCGAGCCCGAGACCAGCGCGGCCCTTGGCTTTGGGTTCCGCTGCGGCTTCCTGGGCCTGCTGCACATGGAAATCGCCCGCGAGCGCCTGGAACGCGAGTTCAACTTGGACCTCATTCTCACCGCGCCGAGCGTGGACTACCAGGTCTACATGAATGACGGCTCGATGCTCCACATCTCGAACCCGAGCGAGCTCCCGAGTCCCAACCACATCCAGCGCATCGAGGAGCCCATGGTGGACGCCACCATCATGGTTCCCAACGATTACGTGGGGGCTGTGATGACGCTTTGCCAAGACCGTCGCGGCGTCTATAAAAAGACGGAATACCCCTCGCAAACCCGCTGCTTAATTTATTACAGCCTGCCTTTGGGTGAAATTCTTCTCGACTTTTTTGACAAATTAAAGTCCAGCACGCGCGGATATGCCTCGCTTGATTATGAGTTTAGCGGCTATCAAGATAGTGACCTTGTGAAAGTGGATATCCTGCTCAATGGCGACCAGGTGGACGCTCTCAGCTTCATTGTGAACAAGCAGTTTGCCTACTATCGCGGCAAGGCCATCGTGGAGCAGCTGCGCAAGGTGGTGCCGCGCCAGCAGTACGAGGTCAAAATCCAGGCGGCGATCGGCTCCAAGATCATCTCGGCGGACGTCATCAAGCCGTTCCGCAAGAACGTGATTGCCAAGTGCTACGGCGGCGACGTTTCGCGCAAGCGAAAACTGCTGGAAAAGCAGAAGAAGGGGAAGAAGCGCATGAAGAACATCGGCAGCATCGAGGTTCCGCAAGAAGCCTTCCTCTCCGTACTGCGCGTGGCCGAGTAGGGTTCGCTCCTCGTTCTCGGCCCCCGCATAAGTACCAGTTAAACTGAACTTATGTCATCTGTCTCGATGGGCGAGGTACCCTCTGGGTATCAAGGGGTTATCTCTGCGATGAAGAGGACATTAATTTTATTTACGGCGCTGGGAGTTGTTGGCTCTGCGCACGCCGTCGTCATTGACGACTTCACCACGGGGCTGTTTTCGGCTTCGTATGGTGGGAGCGCTTATTTCACGGGTGGTGCCACAGTTCCCAACGCTGTCGGCCCGCTCCGCTACCACAGCACCAAGTTCAATGCGAACCCGCTCTTTGCGCAGACGTTCATTGACATGCTGGGCGACGGCAAGACCTACATTGAAACCGGTCCGGGCGTGGATGCCGAAGTCACCCTGGCGTGGGCTGGTGGTCTGACCTCGGGTACTGGCACCTTCGGGGGCGGCTCGCTCAATGCAAACCAGTTCACGGCGATTCCGGCGAACCTAAGTGGCCTCACGGGCTTCCAGGTGGGCTACGAAAACGCCGACCAGAACTTTGACCTCGTGATGGGGTTCATTGACACGACGAACAACGTGTTTGAACTCTCCACTCCGGTCACGGTGACGGCGGGCACAGGCTCGGTGGTCATTCCCTTCTCGAGTATCAACCTCACCAACATCAACTTGGCGAGCGTGGATGGCGTGGTCTTCCGCGCGTTCATGGATCATAGCCAAGACGTGACGATCACTCGCCTCAATGCGGTGCCGGAACCGGCCAGCATGGTGGCGCTTGGCGCAGGTTTGCTGGCGCTTTTGCGCAGGAGTCGGCGCGCCTAAGCCGCCGGAGAGGACATCATGAAGAAGATTTTCTTACCCCTGGGCTTAGTTTCTGTTGCGGCCATGTCGCAAGCGGTGGTCATCGATACGTTCGGTGGTAACCAATTCGCCCAGTTCAACGTGGACGGTTACTCCGTCAACGCAAGTCCGGTCGGCACAATTGCGGGAGCGGGGGCGCGCACTTTCAGTGCGGATATCGTCAACAATCCCAACAATCGTTTCATCCGGATGCAAACCGGCCAGGGCAACATGGTCATCCAGACGGGCTCGGGCGTGGCGGGCAGCGCGTTCATCATCCTCACGGGTGCGCTGAACAGCGGCGCGCCGAATGGCGGGAGCTCGAACTTCCCGGTTCTCAGCGATCACACGCCAATGAACCTGAACCTCAGCGGCTACAACGCTTTGGAGATTGACTACCTGGGTAACGACCAGGCCAGCACGGGCATCTCGGTTGTGGTGTACGACAACACGTTTGCCAACAGCGACGTGAGTGCCGTCTTCAACCCGACCGTGGGCAATGGCACCCTGAGCATTCCGTTCAGCAGCATCTTCAACACGGTGCCGCAGGGCAGCGTGGGCCTCATCGGCCTGCGTGTGGATCTCCCGAACGGGAACGACATCGCCTTCGGCGAAGTCCGCGCCGTGCCGGAACCGGCCACGATGATCGCGATGGGCGCGGGCTTGCTCGCTCTGGCGCGACGTCGCCGCAAGTAAGCGTTCGTCGCCTAGAAATCAACCTCCTCGCCCTTCGGGCCGGGGAGGTTTTTCTTTTCTCCCCCGGTGGGATTACCAGGTTTGTAGTCTTTCGGTTAAATGCCGGCGAAGGGGGAGAGGTCTCAGGTTGAAAGGGGTATATTCAATTCAGGTAGTTATATGAAGAGGACTCTATTCGCACTGCTGGCCTTGATCGGTTCTGCATCTGCATTTGCGGTCGTCCTAGACGATTTCAATGCAAGCACCTACTATCAGGATTCCAACGCCAATTCCTACACCACGGAAAATGTGGCGGCAGGCCTGTTGCGCTACGGCAACCACAACTTTTTGGGCAACCCCGACAATCGGTATCTGACCACCGAGATTACGGGTGGCCAACTTTACATTGAGGCCGAAACCGGCGTCGACGGCTATTTTGTCTTCGGCCATCTGGGTGGCATCCTCAACGGCGCTCCGGCCAGTGGCCCGGGTGCCCTCGCGGCTCTGGATGCCGGTTCGTTCCCGACGGCGATGAGCCTGATGGGAAGCTCGGTGTTCGAAGCCGTGATTACTTCCAGCGATCAAAGCAACGCGACCATCGAATTCTGGGCCTATGAGAAGTCTGGCACGGGTCTTGGTAGCTTCTTCTTCTCGCCGGCGCTGAGCATTCCGCAAGGCGGAGGTACGTTGAGCTACGACATGAACACGACGGGTCTTGACCTGACCAACGTGGGAGCTTGGGGTTTCAACGTTGCGCTTCCCACCGGGAATGACATCGCCATTGACCAAGTGAACGCGGTGCCGGAACCGGCGACGCTCATCGCTCTCGGAGCAGGTTTGGCCGCCTTCGCTCGACGACGCAAGGCCAACTGATATTAGGAGACTAAGAAAATGAACAAGAGTTGGATCCTCCTGAGCCTCGTCGCTATTGGCGCGGCTGCCCAGGCGAACATCATCATTGATGATTTCTCGACGGGGAACTACACCTACAACACGTCGGCTGACACCTATACGTCGCAAACCGGCATCACGGCCATTGCCCCGACCCGCTACGTGGCGCACGACTTCGTCACCAACCCGAACTCGCGACCCATCCGCACGGAAGTGACGGGCGGCAAGCTGTTCATCTCCACGGGCACCAACGTCAATGCTAAGTTGAACTTCAACTACATGGGCAGCCTCAAGAGCTCGGTTCCGGCCCAAGGTACCGGCCTGCTTGGCCTCAGCTCGTTCAACCCGGCCAGCCCGGTGATTGACATCAGCAGCGAGAGCGCCTTCAAGTTCGATTACGAGAACAACGACCAGAACAACACGATGATCTACGTGTATGCCTGGAATGCGGACTTCACGGCCTTCAACGCTTCGGCGGGTTACTCGGTCAATGCCGGCAACGGTAGCCTGACCATCCCCTACAGCGATGTGTTCACCTCGGTGAACCCGAACAGCATCGGGATGCTGGGCTTTGGTGTCCTGGCTCCGACGAGCAATGACATCACGCTGACGAACGTGGCCGCTGTGCCCGAACCGGCCAGCATGATTGCGCTGGGTGCGGGACTGCTCGCCCTGGCTCGCCGCCGACGCAACTCGGCTTAAGCGGCAAATCTAAACTACCAAAGAAAGACCCGGATCTCCCAACGGAGATCCGGGTTTTCTTTTTGTCTCAGCCGATGCGGCTCAGCGGCGCGTGAACAGCAAGCGGCTCGCCCGGCCCCCGGCGTCCACTCGGATCGCCGGCCACGTCGCACCTTCGCCTTCGGGGGTGATGGTCATGAAGCCACCCACGCTCAGCTGCTTGGCGTTGCCCAGGGTGCCCGCTCCCCAGTCGTGGCCGTTGATCTGCACCTGCAGGGCGCCTTCCTTCTCGGTTACCACGATCGCGTACTCCAGCTCTTCGCTCCAAAACTCGCCGACCCACGCCGCGCGCTGTTCGGCGGTGGCGACAAAAGCTTCGCCCCGGGGGCCACGCAGTTTGGCGCCGCCCTGGTCCAGCACTACCGCCGGAGATTTCCCTTCCGCAATGGCGTCGAAGGTGAACTTGGCCTGCGCCGCCGCGTAGCTGAACTCACGCTCGCCGGTGCGGGTCAATTCGATCTTGGGTTGGCCCTGGGGCAGGGCAAAGAGCTTGCCGCCCTCCACCGTGAACTCAATCGGTAGCTCAATCGGCTTCAATACGAAGCGCCCGGCGTAGGCCGCCAGCACTTCCGGCGTCAACGGACTCCAATCTTGCCCGGTAGGCGCCGCCGGGGCCGCCGGCTCGGGCAGGTCAAGCAGAATCCGCGCGATCTTGTCGTTCATCTGCTTGCTCAGTTGGGTGCCATCATTCCCGGCCGTGAACACCGACCACCCCGTCTCCGGAAACACGGTGAACATCGCGTGGAATCCGCTCCAGTCCCCGCCGTGCTGGATCCGCGTGGCCGTGCCCAACTTGTCGAGGAACAGCCCGCCTGCGTACCGCATGCCCGGACCGAAGGGGCGCGGCGAAGGCTTCAGCATCGCCTCGTGCCAGGGGCGCTCCGCCTCGGTGGGGGTGGCCAGAAATCGCGACCACTTCGCCATGTCGCCGGTGGTGGTCAGCATGCCGCCGTCCCCCACAATGCTCGCCCGCAGGCGCATGGCCAAGAATCCCTGCCCGTTGCGCACATAGCTGTTGGCGCGCTGCTTCACCAGCAGTTCGGCGCTGGCATCATAGAGCGAATCCTTCATCCCCAGCGGCTCCCACACCAGCCGGCGGGTGGCGGTGGTCAGGTCGGTCTTCTCCGTGCGCTTCACCACCTCGGCCAGCAGGGCGTAGCCGGTGTTGCAATACATCGAAGCCGCGCCGATGGGGAAGTTGGTCTCCCGCTGCTTCTTCATCATTTCAATGAGCTCGGCGGGGTCGGGGGTGTGGTTCAGGTCGCCGCCGTTGCTCATCAAGTTCATATTCAAATAGTCGCGCAGGCCGCTGGTGTGGTGGATGAGGTGATGCAGCTTGATCGCCTCCATCCACTCGGGTAGCTCAGGGATGTGCTTGCGGATGGAATCTTCTTGCGAGAGCTTGCCCTCCAGTTCCAGCCGCACAATGCTGGCCACCACAAACTGCTTGGTAATGCTGCCAATGTCAATGCGGCTTTCGGGGGTCAGGCGGGTGCCCTGCTCCAGGTCGGCCAGGCCGAGGCCCTCTTGCATCACAATCTCACCGTTGTGATAGATGGCCACCACGCCGCCGGGGCCGTCTTCGGTGCGCCAGGGCTTCAGCACTTCGGCAATCGCGGCTTGCTTTTCCGCGCTCAGGGTGGGCGGCTGCAGCAGGCACAGGGCCAGCATCATCGTGGTCATTGCAATGTGTAATACCGCAGATTTTCAGCCCAGGTTGCCGGGAACGGAGAGAATCTAATCCCGGCCCGGGCTGTGTGCGGCGTTATTCTCCTCGTGTTTGGCTTGCGTTCCAACAATAATGTTGCAAGATCGAGCCATCCCGCGCATCGATTCTGGCCATACACTGCGTCGACTCCTCATTCACAAATCCGGTCACGTAGTAGCCCGGAACCAGGCGATCCTCCGGCTTGACCTTCGTGGAGTTTCCGGATCGAATGTACTGTGCCTTGGCCTGAACTTGCCGAGGATCGAAGTTAGCACCCGAACTGCGCCACACTTCCTGTGCAATCTCCACGGCCCGTTGTTCCGAAATGACCTCCTCCCAAGGGGCCGCGGGTGGAATGGCGTTTGAGTTGTACTTGAGGACAAGCCCCGTCGCAGCATCCATGACTATGTTGCCCTTGCGAAGTCCCGGGGAGACATACCGTTTGTCACTCTTGGATTCCTCGAACCTTGCAACAAAGATCTTTCGCTCAAAGCCCATCACAACCTGCCGAGAAGCTTCGCCCTCGAGAGTTTGGGATTGGGTGAATTCATACGCCTCCATTTCAACGCCTGCCTCTTTCAGGAAGAGGCTCATGGCGGCCTCGGCTTGAGCCTCCGACTTCAATTCATAGGCACTCCCTGGCTTATTCGGATGCGAAGCAAAAAAGGTAGTCGGTCGACTCAGTTGGATGAGTTGCCCCGTGTGCTGGTCTAGCCAAATCCGGACCGAGGGTGTTTCGAGCATGACGCCCCCGTTCTTCGTAGTCAGCAGGTTCGCTCGAGAAGGATCCTCTTTGCTGGCAATTAGCACTTGCCGCATCCGCGCTTGCGAGTCCACCCGGCCCGTAGCCAGAGAGACGAGTTGGTCGCGGTAAAACCAGCCCCCGGCCCCGAGCGCCATCACCCCCAGCGCCACCATGGCGAACAAGGAGGGACGCAATTTCATCAACTCAACTCCAAAGGGTTCTCCAGGGTTGGCCTGCCGCACCCATCGGCCACCAAGCTTCACCTTCTGACTTCTCAACCTACCAACAAGTTACGGAGGTTGTCAAGCCGCGTCTCTTTGCACGTGCTGTAAACAGAAACCAGCCTTACTCTCCGCGCATGCGGCTGGGAATATGGCAGGAGTTCTGCATCACCTTTCCGCTTCGCCCATCAATGATCGCAAAGCAGTGCCACGAATCTGCATCCGATGAAGCTCCAAGCACGTACCCTGGAATCAGGCGATCTTCAGGAAGGATTTTCTTGCTACTTCCGGTGCTCACATACTTCGCATGAATCCGCACCATTGACGGCTCAATATTAGCTCCCGATTGCTGCCAAACATCCAGCGCAATCTCCTTTGCCCTTGCTTCATCGATATTGAGTTCCCAAGGTGCTGCCGGTGGAAGGATGATGGAACTGAACCGAAGAATTAGTCCCGTTTGGCCATCCACGACAATCGACCCACTTCGACTCGCAGTCGCCTCGAATCGCGGATCACTCTTTCGTTCGACAAACCGGGCAGTGTAAATCTTCCTCACATGGCCCGATGCGGCCTGAGTGGCCTCTTCACCTTCGAGAGTTTTGAACCCCTCGAACTCGTAGGATTCCATTTCTACCCCCGCATCTCGGATGAAGGCGGCCATCACCGCCTTCGCATCTCCTTCAGAACGGACAACGTGCGGCCCCTCAGGCTTGTAGGGATAATTGGCATAGAAGTCTCTCGATCGACTAACTGAAACCAATTGGCCAGTCTGTTCATCCAAGCGAACGCTGACAGAGCCGTTTCCTATCTGGACACTCCCGTTGAAGGTCCGAGCTTGGGACGCCAAGTCAGGGTCACTCTTAAACGCAAGCAAAATTTGCCTTAGCCGGGCATCATTCCTACCGTATAGTCCGAGTGCAACCTTATGACTGTCATTTAGCCAGAATGGGCTGCTAAGAACTCCAAGAACCAGTATTGTGACGGAAGATGCAATCCATACCCTTCCGCCAGCAAGAAGTTTCGCTTTCATCTCCACCACTGCCCGGCATCACCAAGATAAACTGACTTAGCCTTCGAATTGAGATCGCCAAACACTCTCATATCTTCGTAAGTAATCTCTACAGAGAGTGGTTGACCTGGCTCCTGCCTGGACGGGTTGACAATCGGAACCAATCTGTTGTATTCATCAATAGCGTCGTATCTGGCTTCGTCAACGATAACTCCATCCAGGAGCAAGCTTTGCCAGAATACAAGCTCAGCCAGACGAGATTCAGGGAAGAAGGCTGATGGCTCGAAGCTCACGACTGCCTCGTTCGCATCTCCAAACATCGGATTCGGGTTATAACGAGTACCGTGCGGCCAAGTCAGACCGTTCTTGAACGCATTGGTAGTGCCGGTATGGCACGAATTCACGAAGCCGATCGTAAGCACTGGCTCACCGCTGTTATAAGGTGGCAAAGAGTCATTGCTGGGGGTAGGTCCCTCGCCGATCGCCACTATTCTTGCTGCCTCCGCCGAGTAGACAGGGGCGTGGGTCTTAAGTGCATAGAAACGCCATGCCTCACCGATGGGATCATCGCCATGATCGGGAATGTGATTGTTGTCTGTAATCCTTGCCCCGGGAAAGTTTGCCGATCCATTTGAACCATGCGTCTGTACCGAGAAGATTGTTGACATCATGACATCGTTCCGCAGATCAGTCTTCGTCCAAGTGTTATCGAAATGAGCAGAGGTCTGGTATTGGGCGCCGGTGTGGACATTCTGCATCTGAATATGCTCAGGGTGCGGACCCGTGCCGCCCGATAGGAAGTCTTTTTGGACCAGCATGCGTGATCGATTGATTACCGGCCGGGTTGGGGCAATGCTTTCAAAAATGCCGTCAGATGCCCAAACTTTAACCCGGATGTCTAAAGCAGTGCCATGGGGGAAGTGCGTTGAATCGAAAACGACCTCCGAACTGACACTAAATAGAAACGGATCCACAGGGCCAATGTGCCAGTGTCGAGTAAGTTGACCGCCAATCCGAATTTCATACTTATAGATGGTCGGTTCGTAGAGCATGGGGTTGTCCGGGTCCGCCTCTGAAGAGACAATGAACCCAAACTTGCAGTTCGTACCGCTCCAGTACTCAGGCATTTCGCTAATGCCTCCAGAGGAAATGTGAATGTCCCCGGTCACGCTTCCTAGCGAGAGGGCAGGGAGCGCACTTGCGAGAAGGAATGCCCCGACAAGCTTCATGTAACGGATATTACCTTGCCATTACGGGGGTTGTCAAGAGTGCTTTTATGCGTATTTTTCGCAAATGTTTACTCCTACCCGCCCCGGAGCCCCGCGCCCCCGGCGCGTCATACTTAACCCGTGGCCATGTTTCGGGGAATGATGCAGCGGGTGGACCGGTTGCTCGGTCGGGGCGTCATTGACGAAGCGCTGTACGAAGACCTGGAAGAAGCCCTCCTCCAGGCCGACACCCCCATCTCCGTCACCGGCGAGATCCTGGAAGAACTGCGCCAGGCCGTCCGCACGGAGCGCATCACCGACCCCGCCGGCATCAAGGACCGCCTGCAAGAAGCCATCCGCCGCCGATTTGACCAAAAGGCGAAATCCGCCCTCTATCGCCACATTGTCAACCCCACCGTCTACCTCTTTGTGGGCGTGAACGGGGTGGGCAAAACCACCACCATCGGCAAGCTGGCCACGCGCCTGGTGGGGCAGGGCCGCAAGGTGCTGCTGGCCCCTGGCGACACCTTCCGCGCCGCCGCCATTGACCAACTGAAGCTGTGGAGCGAGCGCAGCGGGGCTGAGTTCATCAACGCCCAGCCCGGCGCCGACCCCGGCAGCGTGATTTTTGACGCGGTGACCGCCGCCAAGGCCCGCAATATCGAATTCGTGCTGGCCGATACCGCCGGCCGCCAGCACACCAAGGCCGCCCTGATGAACGAACTGGGCAAGATCACCAAAGTGCTGGAGAAAGCCCACGGCCGCCCGGCCGACGAAGTGCTGCTGGTGCTGGACGCCAACACCGGCCAGAATGCCATCCGGCAGGCGGAAGAGTTCCGCGCGGCCGCGCAGGTGACCGGCCTGGTGCTGACCAAGCTGGATGGCACCAGCCGGGGCGGCGCCCTGATTGGGATTCATGAGCGACTGGGCATCCCCGTCAAGCTCATTGGCCTGGGCGAACGCCCGGATCAGTTGCAAGACTTCGATCCGGACGTGTTTGCGGCCCAGCTGTTCGACTGACGCTTAGTGGCTGTGCCCTAAGTCGAGGAACTTGCGTTCCGGATTGTGCCGGCCCGGGAAGGGGAAGCCGACCATCGTCTGAGAGAACTTGAAGTAGCGGGAGCTGGTGTCGGCGTGGCCGTAGTTGGCACCTTCCGTAAACCGCTTCTGGTCAATGCGCTCGCTGAACCAGTTTTCGCCGTCTTCTTCGTACAGCGATTCATCGTCCCAGCTGGTGCCGTCCTCCGGCCAGGGGTGATAGTCCGTGTCTTCCACGCCCTTGGCGCGCGGGGCCAGGGCGATCTGCTCGCTCGGATACTCGAACGAAGTGAGGCTCGCGCCGTGGGCAAAGAGGCCGTTGATCAGGTAGTCCGTGGCCGGCTCATCGACATCGGCCCGGTAAGCGGGCGTGCGGAAGACTTGGCGGTTCTTGACGTAGGGGTAGAGCGGGTCGAACCAGTCGTAGCCGGTCTCTTCGTCCTTCACCACGCTGTTGTCATCCCAGTCGGCGGCGTAAATCTGCAGCGCAATGCCGATCTGCTTGATGTTGCTGAGGTCGGACGTCTTCTTCGCGGCTTCTTTGGCCCGGGCAAAAACGGGGAACAGGATGGCGGCCAAGATCGCGATGATGGCGATGACCACCAACAGCTCGATCAAGGTAAAGCCCCTTCGATACATACAAACAGTATGCACTTGAAGGAGTGCAGTGTTGCATCAATCTGGCAATAATCGTTGCGTAGGCACCGATTCCCGCAAAGTTGCCGGGCGGCGAGGCCCGGCAAGAGAGAAAACGGGCCCCGTTCCCGGAAGGAACAAGGCCCGAATGGAACGAGAAGCGGAGGAAGTTACGCCTTTCGTCGTCGTCGGAGGGCGAGCAGCGCCGCCCCGCCCAGGGTGAGCATGGTCGCCGGTTCCGGCACGGCCGTCTGCACACCAAAGTAGTAGGTGTATTCATCGCTGAAGATGCGCTGGCCACCCATCAGGGCCGAAGCCTTGAACGTGAGCTCATAAATCCCGGTCTGCGTGAACACGAAGGAGCCGTGCTCGTGGCCGCCCACCGTCGAGATGAACTTGTCGGTGGCGTCAATCCCGTTGGCCGAAGCGAACCACTCCGTCGGCGAGCTGCCCGAACCCTGGAAGAAGGAGACATGGCCCGGGCCGGTGAAGCTCAGGAACTGCACTTCCACCCACTCGGCCGAGATCGGATCGCGGCGCGGGTCGGTGTTGGTGAAAGAATCGAACGTGCCGGCGGCAATTTCGTCAAAGCCAAAGCCCAGCCAGGGGATGTTCGGGACGTTGCTCTGGTAGTTGCGCCAAATCGGGGCTCCCGCGCCCACGCCAATGAAGTCGTAGGCAGAACCGGCCGGGCGAGTGGCGGCCGAGGCCGGACCGTAGAACAAGTAAGCCTCCGTGGGTTCGAACTCTTCTTCGGTGTCGTGGAGGTGGATGTGCGGATCCCAGACGCCGGCATCGTAACCTAATCCAAGGTCGATGTGGCCTTCCGAGACCTGAGTCCAGGCGAAGGCCGGAGCGGCGAGAGTTGCGAGGGCGAGTATAGCAAGGGTTCTCATGATGATAGGGAAGGGTCAGGAAGACTAGTCTTCGGGGGGCTTGGCGAAGTCGAAACCCTGCAGAGCCCAGGCACGAATTTGCTTCGCGGGCAGGCTCTTGACATGGGTGTCAGCGTAAACGTAGTTCGCGCTCCCCTGGGTGGGGTCGCTTTGCGTTCGGAAGAAGGCGCCGGGCTGGATCTCCTGGATAATCCGTCGCCACCGGAGTTCGGGGTTGGTGGTCTGGAACCAGTAATACGAGTGCACGTGGTCGTCGTAAACGCTGGGGTTCTTGGAGAACGCCACGAGCCAAAACAGCATCGTGTCGGTGGGGCGCGGCAGATTGTCCAGGGAGCGCGTCATCCCGGGCGCGATTTCGATCGGGTCGAGGTCGTCCGTCAGGTCCGAGAGGTAGCCGTTGATGACGTAACTGGTGCCGCCCAAAACGGTGCGCCTCGGCCCATTGGGGTCGGCGGGGGAGACGCGGATCTCGTCCACCTTGCCGGTGTACGAGAGCAGGTTGTAAACCCACGCGCGTTGGGCGTTGCCGCCTGCCGAGTGCATGCTGGAGGGCATGCCGCCATCGTTGTCGATTGCATAGAGGTTGATGGCAACCGCAATCTGACGCATGTTGGATGCGTCCATGGTTTTCTTGCCCGCTTCCTTGGCGCGCGCAAAGACCGGGAACAGAATCGCCGCCAAGATCGCGATGATCGCGATGACGACCAGGAGTTCAATTAGGGTAAAGCCCCTCCGGTACATACAAAGAGTATGCACTTGAAGGGGCTAGGTATTGCAACTATTTGGCAATAGTGGTTTCGATAATGTGGCTTTCGGTCCCCTTGGGGGCGTGCGGGGCTTGGGGTGCCCGGCCGGGGGCAGCCTGGCCACGCTTCCAGCGAAGATAGGCAACACCGGCGTAGCTCACAAGGGTGACTACCACGGCCACGTCGTCGCTCCAGCCCAGGAGCGGGATAAGGTCGGGGATGATGTCAATCGGTGACGCACCGTAGATCAGCGCGGTCAGCAACGAAACAATGGTTCCCCAAGGGCGGCCTGGGGCCTTGATGGGGCGATTCTCCATGATTCGTTAGACGGAAACCTGCGGGGCGAGGTGGCAAACCTTAGGCCATTTGGAATTCC
>CALRVA020000017.1:0-23878 GCA_943371495.1 Archangium gephyra
TGCACGGTCGAGCCCTCAATGATTGGCAGGAGGTCGCGTTGCACGCCTTCACGGCTCACGTCCGGCCCTCCGCCAGACCCCGACTTGATCGCCACCTTGTCGATTTCGTCGAGGAAGATGATGCCCGTTTGCTCGGTGCGCTCCAGCGCCAGGCGGTGGATGCCCGCCCGCTCCAGCAGGCGCTTCACTTCTTGGTCCATCAGGGTGGCAAAGGCTTCCGGCACCGGCATGGTGCGCCAGCCTCGGCGCGCCTGGAACGGTCCACCCATCCCCGGCATGTCAATGCCCATTTCTTCCATCCCCTGCGGGGTGAAGACCTGCAAGAACGAACTCCCGGCCTCCTCCACTTCCAGGCTCACGCGGACTTCGTCGTGCTTGCCCGCCTGAAGGTCTTGCTTGATCTGCTCGCGGTCCAGGCCCGCCAAGGGGTGTTCGGGTTGGGGGGCATCGGTAGAGGCAAAGTGGTCGTAGGGCGGCTCCAGGGCCGTGCGCACCATGTCCACCAGCCGTTCCCAAACTTCTTGCTCGGCCTGCGGCGTCACCACGTCACGTTGCTCCTGCTCCACCAGGCGCACCGCGGCGGCCACCAGCTCGCGAATCATGGATTCCACATCGCGGCCCACATAGCCCACTTCTGTAAACTTTGTGGCCTCAACCTTTACAAAAGGTGCGCGGGCCAGCTGCGCCAGACGCCTCGCGATCTCCGTCTTGCCGACCCCCGTCGGACCCATCATCAAGATGTTCTTGGGCAAGATGTCGTCGCGATCCTCACGCGGGACCTGCTGGCGGCGGAACCGGTTGCGCAAGGCCACGGCTACCGCACGTTTGGCCGCTTGTTGCCCCACGATCGTACGATCCAGTTCGGCAACAATTTGGGCAGGGGTAAGAACTTCGATCGGAGTGGCCATCCGGCTGGGGTTGTACCCCCCAAAGCGCATAGGGTCGGTACACTGACCCGCTGAACCATGAAACTTGCCGTTCTCCCGTTTAACGCGGCCTCGGGCGCTCGTCCGGCACTGGCCCGGCAGCTGAGCCACTTTGCCGTTGAATACGCGCAGGCCGCCATCCAAGAGCAGATTGGGCAAGTGAACTACATGGCCCAGTTTGATGACCAAGGGGCCACCCGCTACGCACTGGTCAACCCGAGCGAAGAGCTGAACGAGATTGAAATGCTCACGCAATTGCTGGAGCAATCGGACTTCGACGTAATCATTGACGGCCTCTATCGCGAAAGCGAATTGGGTTCCGAGCTCACCGTGCGCACCGTGTCCAAGGCGGGCGAAGTGACCAACGAACACGCGATTTCCATCACCAGCGCCACCCTGTTTGCGGGGCTGCGCGAGTTGGTGCTTTACGTGACGTCCGCAGCTGGCCATGAGAACGTGAAGCTGGACGGCGACATGGATCTCTTCGGCACGGATAACCCGGATGCGTTCCTCAACTTCATGTTGGGCTTTGATTCGGTGCAATACATCGAGCGCGCCCAGGGTCAAGTCGTGCGCGAGTTCACGCCGCAATCCGGTTTTGATGCCCTTCAATCGGCCGTGGAATCCGATGCCGACTGGGAAGCTCCGTTCCTCAGCCTTCTGAACCTGGCCCGCATGTGCACGGCCGCCCGCATCGGCACGGCTGAGATCATCGAAGGCGCCCTGCAAAAGGCCATCGCCACGGTGCCCAAGGATGCCCGCGGCTACTTTGCTCTCGGTGAGTTCTACGGCGCGCTGAATGAGCACCAGAAGTCGGCGGAAATGTTCGAGAAGGCGATCCCGCTGGACGAAGACGAGCCTGCGCTCTACACGCGCCTTGGCCTGGCCCAGATGAACCTGGGGATGCCGGCCAACGCCGAGCGCAACTTCCGCAAGGCGATTGACCGTGAGCTGGAACCGAAGCCCAGCACGCAATATCTGGCCGACATGCTGGTCTCCGTCGGTCGCGGGCACGAAGTTCCGCCCCTGTGGCAAGAGCGGATCGAAGCGGACGCCCAAAACGCTGACGCCCACGTGCGCCTCGGCATTGCCCTCATCAACACCGGGCAACCCGAACAAGGCGAGAAGGTCTTTGACAACGCGCTGGAGAACCTTGAGGATGCCTTGGTGGTCAAGCGCATGTATGCGCCCTACCTCGCCCAGAAGGGTGACATGGACCGCGCGCTGGACTTCTACGAAGACTGCCTCGACGTGGCCCCGACCGACCCCGGTCTGATGTACGAATACGCCCAGACGCTGGTGGCCGCCAACCGAGGCTTCGAAGCTCCGCGCGTGCTACGCGACATGTTGCAACTGCAACTGGAACCGAACCTGCGCGCCAACGTGCTGGCGACTCTGGTGGAAACCGACCAACCCAAGCGGGCCGAAGCCGTGCAACTGGCCGCGCAAAAGGTGGAAGAAGGCGATATCGAAAGTGCGCTGCGCGAACTGCGACCGCTGAAGACGTGGCTGGCTGATTACTGGAAGATGTGGGCCGTCATCGCGAATGCGTATAACGCGGCGGAAGAGTGGCGCGACGCGGAAGAAGCGGCCGTCAAGCTGGTGGACCTGTATCCGGGCTGCGAACCCGCTTACATCGAGTACGCGACGGCTCTGGCGGGCCAAGAGCGACACGAAGAGGCCTACCAAGCCCTCGCCGTGGCCCTCAACCGCATTCCCGGCAGCGCCGCCATCGGCCTGAACCTGGCCATGGCCGCCAAGAAGGTGGGCCGAGATGACGAAGCCAAGATGTTGGCCGGCCAACTGCGCCCGGCCCTGCAGCAGCGCCCGGACCTGATCCAGGTCCTCGATCAACTGGAAAAGTAAGGCTCTCGCCCGAAACAATGCGGCCGGTCTCCCAAGCAGGGAAGCCGGCCGTTCTTGTTTTTGGCAAGCCTCAGATCAGGCGTAGATGTGGAGCAGGTCGCTGGCCGAGGCCAGGGGCAGAGCTTCCAGTCGCTTGAGGCGGCGCTCGGCGTCCACCGCACCGGCCAGGTTGGCCATGCGCTCCCACTTGGTCGCCAGGATTGCGCTGAGGTTCGCCGTAGTATTCCGGGCGTGGCCGCTCGGGTACATCACCAACCCACTATCGGCGGTGTGACCGGTGGAGGTTGAGATCACCAACGAGGTCGGGATGCCGTCGGGGTACTTGGCGTCATATTCCGGACCCCCGTGCTCGAACTCGATGAGCGCCATCAAGCGGCGCGTTTCCTGGTCAGCCAGGGCGGCGTCGTCGTAGTCCTCGGGCATCAGCATCAGGCGTTGCCACAGGGCATCGTTGCCGGCGTTGGCGATGAAACTGGCATCGGCCGCGTGGACGGCAATCGCCTTCTTCAGCAACCGCGAGACGATGAAGACCATCGAGTGGTCGGCGCTCTGGCGGGTCTTGGGGTCGCGCTTGGCGGGGTCCCCAATGATGCCGAAGGCGGGTTCGTAAGCGCGGATGAGGATGCGAGTCAGGTTCTGGCCCTGGTTATCGAGCAGGTCCGGCGATTGGCGGATGAGGTCAATCACGCCCTGCAGGGCTCCGGCGCTTTGGTGCTCGTAGAGACCGAGCTTGAAGTGCATACCCATCACGGCAAAGTCGTGGCCACTGTGCGAGAGGACGAGATCAAACGGGCTATCGCCATCGGTCTGCACGAACTGGCGGAACATGCTTTCCGGGTTGCGGAAGATGTCCTGCGGGCCGAGGAAGCCGCGCATGGCGCGCTTCATGGAGAGCACGGCCACTTCGGAGCTGATGGCGGCACTGGCGCCCTTGCTGTCGCTCAGTTGCTTGCCCGCCCGGATGGCGCGCCACGGAATGTAGTGCGCGACGACCATGCCGATAGCACTTTCAATCTGCTCCGCCGTGGCTCCGTGGAGAGCCCCGTAAACCGCCGCCGAGGCAATGGCCCCGTGCACCACGTGGTCAATCTTATAAGTTTTGAGCGAGAAAACTTCCGCCAATCGCCCGCGGATTTCATCCAGGGCCACCATCGCGCGGAGGGCGGTTTGCCCGTCCAGGCCGTTCTCTTGGCACGCGGCGATGACGACCGGATAGAAGTCGTTGTGGCCGAACTCTCCGGCGGTGTGCCCGAGGTTGGGGTTGAAGCCAAAGTTGGTGCCGTTGCTGTCCCACTCGCGAACCGCGCTGCTGTTGGCCACCACGGCCTTCTCGGACTTCACGCGGTTAGTGGAGAAGAACACGGTGGCGCCACCGGCGTCGGTGTATTCCAGGGCCTCGGCGCGCAGGATGGTCGGCGCGTTGGTGGCCAGGGCCAGTGCACTCGCGCCGCAAAGCACGGCGTCGGTGTGGAACATGTGCGTGCGCATCAGCACTTCGGGGGCCAGGCCTTGGCCGAGCCGGCCCGAGACCATGTCAATGGCGTATTGCCCAATGCCCCGGGCTTGGTTGGTGTTCCGCAACAGGGTCACGGCGACGTCGGCGGATGGAAAAGCGGTCACGCGGAAAATCATACCGGGACCCCCTTGATGGAGGCCCCGGCGCGTTAGGGACTGGGTGCCTTTAGAACCGCACGCCGAAGAGAATCCCCGGCAGTTGGAGGTCGTAAAGGTAGAGGCCACCGAACACGTCGCCCCGGTCGTGGGTGACGAACAGGTGCTCGCGGAGGCCATCTTCTTGGAAGCCGACCGAGTATTGGGGCGCAAACGAATAGCGCGCGCCGCCGATGAGGCGAGCTTGGCTATCCGTGCGACGGAAGCCGATCCCCACGTAGGTGCTGAGCTTGTCCCAGCGCTTTTCGAAGGTCATGGCGTAGCCCGGGTTGCCCGTGGTGGTTTCCTGGGTGCCCAGCATGATGTTGACACTAGGGGTCTTTTCCCGCTCCGGCACCAGGTTGGCGGAGAGAAGGAATCGCACCGCATTCTGCTTGCTCAGGTGGGCGACCCCGAACTGCAGGCGCGGATCGGCGCGGTACCACAGGAAGGTTTCGGCTTCGGTCACCGAACGCGGCACGTAGAGGGTGCTGAGGTTCCAGTTGCGCTCGGTTTGCGAGCTCGCCCCGAATCCCCCGGCTACACAGAGCGGGCATCGGGCTTCGGATTCGACGTGGTCATCTTCGGTGTCTTGGCCGAAAGCAAGCGACGAGGCGGCCAGGAGGCTGGCCATAAGTAGCGTTTTGTTGAACATTTCTGATAGATATCGGGTCTTGGCTTCGGCCACAATGCAGGCCCAAGCAACATCGAATCTCGATCAGAAAGGTGGTGCGCGTCCGGGTGGTGCCCGGGGTCCGGTGGTGCTCACCCAGGGGACGGGTTCCGTCTCGATGGGCGCGGGAACGGCCGACGGGCTCGGCAAAATCAGATGGGGAAACTCAAGCGTGGCTAAGAGCGGCGCAAAGAAGGCTTGCGTTTCGGCAGGGGCGGGCGCGGGCTTCGGGGCTTGGACGCACCCGCAGTGAGTCTGGCACGCGCACGGTTGCACGGCGTGCTGGCAGCATCCAAGATCATGCGGGGTGGGCGCGCTGAGCGCGGACCAGGGAAGTGCAAAGACCCCTAGCCAACACGCCAACAGAACGCGGAGAACTCGCATGCCTAACTCCTAATCTACCTAACCGGGTTCGTCGGTCTTTCGTTCCGATTGTGGATCGGAGACCCGGTACACCAAGGCGGCCAGCAGCCCACCGAGCAACGGACCACCCGCGGTAATGCCCAGAATGTCGAGGGGGCCCCGGTTCACGGCGGCATTCACCAGTGCAGTACCCGTGGCCACGGCCGGATTGAAAGAGGCCCCGGAGATTGGCCCGACGGCCAGGATCCCCGCCATCACCATCCCGCCAATAGCAAAGCCGTAGTAGCTGTTCGGCTGCTGGCGTGGGCTAACGGCGACGTGAAAGATGAGGAAAACAAGTCCAAAAGTAAACAGAACCTCGCAAACAAAGGCGGCGCTGGGGTTCACACTGGGGTTGGGGGTGGGCGTAAACGATTTCCCGATGGCCCAGGCCACTACCCCTGCGGCGGCGGCCGAGGCGGCCACCTGGGTGACGATGAACGCCACGGCGCGGCGGAGGCTCATCAGCCCAGAAACCGTCAAAGCCAAAGTGACGGCCGGATTGTACTGAGCTCCCGAAATCGCCCGGCCCATGTAGACCAGTGCCGTCAGGCCAAATCCGATGCTGAGCAAGCCAACCGTGGCATCCCCGGCCGTGACCGCAAACCCAATGATGAGCACCAAAAAGAAGGTGCCGATGAACTCCATAAGGAGCATGGGAAAGGCGCGGGGCATCCGCGCGTGTTTACCCAGATTCCTGTTAACGCGTCGCGGGGCCAAAAATGGCTTCGGCCGCCAAGACCTGGATCGTCTCGCCATCCAGCGACGCAATGAGCTCACCCATCGGGCCGACGGCGATGGCCGTCGTGACTTCGCCGGTCGGGATTTGGTATCGCTTGCCGGGGGTGTGGTCAAACATCATCCACACGGGCTTGAGGTCATCCCAATGTTGCGGCATGCGAAACTGCGCCAGTCGCCGCATGAGTTCCTCGGCAATCTCGTGGGCGTCGTAGCTCTGGCCGCGTTCCTGGTGCAGGCTGGTGGCTCGGTGGGCAATGACTTCCGGAAAGCTGGATTGATTCAGATTGATACCGATGCCAATCACGGGGATTCGGCGTCCGTCCGCATCCGGGTAAAGCTCCGTGAGGACGCCTCCGAGCTTACGCGGACCGATGACCAAATCATTTGGCCACTGGAGCTGGCAGTGCACAATCCCGGCGGCGGCGGCGGCCACGGCCATGCCAATCAGCCACGGCGCCTTGTGGTCGGCCCATTCCGGGAAAGTCAGACTCAGCAAAAGCGACTGGCCGGTTTCATCGTGCCAGGTGCGCTCAAAGCGTCCGCGCCCCGAGACTTGCGTCTCGGCGCGAATGGCGCGGGGCATCAAGCCCATCGCCAATCGGCGGCTAATCTCCAGCTGAGTTGAGTCGACGGCAGGCAGGACCTCAATTTCCGTCGGCAGGGCCGTGGTCATCATGATTCCAATTCGAGGTGATACGGGAGGGCCGGGGCCGAGTGAGTCAGCGCCCCCACAGAGATCACATGAACTCCGCATTGGGCCGCTGCACGCACCGTGCCAAGGTTGATTCCCCCGCTCGCCTCTAGGACGACTTGCTCTCCCCAGTGGTTCACCGCCTGGGCCATCGTGTCCGGGTCCATGTTGTCCAGCAAGACAATGTCGGCTCCGGCCCGCACGGCTTCTTCCACTTGGTCCAGCCGGTCGGCTTCCACTTCAATTCGCACCATGTGCCCCACGCGCTCACGCACCCTCGCCACCGCCGCGGCAATGGATCCGCAAGCCGCAATGTGGTTGTCCTTGATCATCACGCCGTCATGAAGGCCCTGGCGGTGGTTAGAGGCACCTCCGCAACGGGTGGCGTACTTTTGCAGGTTGCGCAGGCCCGGCAGAGTCTTGCGGGTATCGGTGATGCGCGCGCGCGTGCCCGCCACTTGCTCCACGTACTGGTGGGTCAGGCTGGCCACGCCGCTGAGGTGCATGAGCACGTTCAACCCGGTCCGCTCGCGGCTGAGAAGCCACCCGCAAGGAGCCTCGCCGCGCATGATGACGGTGCGGTTGGCCACGGGGTCGCCGTCAGTCACCAAGATTTCGTTGGGCTGCAACACATAGGCCGCCGCCCCCACACCGCAGGCAATGCCCGAGGCTTGGGCTTCAATCATCCATCGGATGGGAGCCTCGGGGTCCAGGGCATGGATCGAGAGGTCACCGCCGCCGATATCTTGAGCCAGTTCGGCATCCAGCAGGGCTTGCCACCCGCTGGGCGCGGGCGGTTGCCAACCTTGTCCAGCGATCAAACCGCTTCAATCTCCACGCCGCACCGGGCGGCGAGTTCTTCAATCAGGAGCGAGTAGGGGACTTCGGTGCCGTTCCGAATCCAACCGACAGGGACGCGAATGCGTCCGGAAACCAAGTGCGCCACGGGCTTGATCTCAAGGCTACCGCCTTCGTGATCAATCCGGTAACGGTCCGATCCCAAATCGCGCAGCGCTTTCACCTTGGTGTAGGGAATGCGCTTTGTTTTGGTGAGGCCGTTGTATTCCAGGGCATCGGCCATGAGGATGTAGGCCGTTTCCTCCACGTGCTTGCGCTGCACCTGGTCCAGCGCCCCCTTTCCGGCGGTGAGGGCGGATTCCACCACGGTGCGCACCCGGTTGGACCATTCCTCCTTCGTCACCGTGGCGGGGATGGGGAGGCGCACCGGTGTCGGCGCGCCGGCGGTTTGGCCGACTTCCAGCCACCGCACGATGTCGGCCGGACGATATGTGGCATCACCCATGACGTTCATTATGGGTATTCAGACGATTCGTTGCGGTCGCCCGTGCGTGGCCTAGGCCCTGCCCTCGTTTTCGGCGGCCGTCCACTGGTGGCGCAAGTACTCGGCGCGGTGCCGGTCGGCCACGCGCGCATCGGTGGTGCCGACCACGTCCAGGTGCGTCATCCACTGGTCGACGATCCGGAAATTCGTGGGGAATCCCGCAATCCCGGCGGCCCCCGCCCATCTCACCCAAGAAAGGGCGGAGAGGCTTTGCGCGAGGCTGATCTCCGAGGCCGCGAGGAGCTGGTCGCGTTGTTGTTTGGCAAGCTGTTCTAGCTTAAACCTAGGCATATCGCGTCGGGCTTCGCGTTCGGCTTGGAGCAAGAACTTGGCCGCGCCGTTGAAATCAAAGGCCGGGCCTTCGATGGCGCTAACCTGCAAGAAAGCTCCCACCCGGCGGCTCAGTTCACCAAAGAGCCCTCGCACCACCATGTCGGTGTTCTCCAGGGCGTCAATGATGCCCGGGAGGCGACCGGTGTGCTCCAGCGCCGCTAGGTTGAAGAATATGGACCAGCGCCGGGCCGGGCCGACGTTGGAGGGGCTGGCCGTTAGCCACCCAAACTCGGGGTGATGGGCAAACTCGAGGTGATCTTCCAGGCGTTCCAGCACGTCATCGGCCAGGCGCTGAGCCGAACCCAGAGAGAATCCCCCGGTCAAGGCCTGCAGGCGCATGTGATCTTCTTCATTGACCATCAGGCTCAGGCGGCGGCGGGGATCCAGCCACAACGACCGTGCCCCTTGGCCCAAGGTGAATTCCGGCGCAATGAGGCGGCACCCGCGCAAGAAATCGCGCTCGGGGGCATTCACGCGCTCGAGTTCGGTTAGCGGGAGTTCCGCTCGTTCTACCGCGCGGCGTACCTGGCGTTGCACGGCGCGCAACCCATCCGGCGGGGAGTGATGCGGGAATCGGAAGCCGCGAAGGTTCCGGGCGTAGCGGACGCGTGAGCTAAGAACCACGTCGGATTCGGGCGCATCTTGCACCAGCCAGGCGGCGGGGGTCCAGGTGCGGGAAACGGCCTCTCGCCAAGCTTCTGCGTCCGTTCTCAGCGTTCCCATCGGTCCGTTGGCCGACAGAATACCGCTGTTTATCGAGCCTTGCGGTTGAGCTGTTGATAGACGTAGGCGAGGACTTCCGCGACGGCCCCAAAGAGCTCGCGGGGCACGTAATCGCCCACGTCGCACTGCTTGTGCAAAGCCCGGGCGAGGGGGCGGTTTTCCACGATCGGAATCTTGAGTTCGCCCGCAATCTCACGTATTCTTAAGGCCACCAGGTCGGTGCCAAGCGCTACCACCATGGGGGCGTGCATCTTGCTGCGTTCGTACTTGATGGCCACGGCGTAGTGGGTCGGGTTGGTCACGATCACGTCTGCGTCTTTCACCCGTTCCTTCAGGCCCCCGCGGGCCAGTTGCCGCGCCCGGGCCATTCGCGCGGATTTGATTTCGGGCGAACCTTCGCTCTCCTTCATTTCGCGGCGCACTTCGTCCTTGGTCATTTTCAGGTTCTTGTCCATCTCCTTGCGTTGCAAGAAATAGTCAAGGCCCGCGATGCCCAGCCACACCAGGGCGATACGGGTGAGGATGGTGTGCGCAATGGTCCCCAGCACCACCATGCCCTGGTTGGTGCCCAGCCATGAGAGCATCGCGAGTTGGTCGCGCTGGTTCCAAATCTCCATCCCGGCGATGCCAGTGAAGATGAAAAGCTTAAGGGTGGCCTTGAGGGCTTCGCCCAGACCCCGGGTGGAGAACAGCCGCTTGAGACCGTTGATCGGGTTGACCTTGTCGAACTTCGGCGTGATGGACTCAGTGCTGAACAGGAAGCCCACCTGCGCAAAGTTCGAAGCCAAGCCGACGCCCGCAATGCCCAGCAGGAGGGGAAGCACGGCCATGACCAGGGGGGTGGCCATCTGCAGACTGTAGGTGTTGATGCCGCCGGGAGTGGTGACCTCGGGCATGCGGCCGGGAATGCTCTGAATGGCAGCGCCGGTGGCCTCGATGAACCGCTGAATCACGGCCGGGCCCAGTTGCGCCACCAGCAGCAGGCTCAGCGCCCCCGGAATTTCCATCGAACGGGCGACTTGCCCTTTCTTGCGGGCGTCCTGTTTCCGTTTTGGAGTAGGGTCCTCTGTCTTTTCGCCGCTCGGCTTCTCCGACATGGTGTCTCCTTATCCGGCCAGGGCGGCGCGAATCTGGGTCAGGGCCGCATCCACGCCAAAGTCCACCCCCATGGCGACCGCCGGGAGGGAAGACGCGAGGATGAGCATGCCCAAGCCGAGCTTGGCCGGCAAGGCCAGCAGGAACGGTTGGGTTTGCGGCACGGCGCGGTTGACGAGCGAGGCACTGATGTCAATGATCAGCGAAACTCCCGCCACGGGGGCGGCAATTTGCAGGGCCAACAAGCTGGTGATGCCGACGAAGTTCACGACGGCATTGAGTAAGGCTTCCGAACCCAGCGTGAGCTGCGTGGTGGCGTTGTAGCTCTCCACCACGGCCTGGATCAGCAGGTGGTGGGCGTCCACGATGAAGAGCATCACGCCCGCCAGCAGGTACTTGAGGTTGGCGGTCGGAGTGACGGAGACACCGATCAGGGGATTGAAAACTTGAGCCGAAGCCAAACCGAGTTGGGTGTCAATGAACCCCCCGGCGGTTTGGAAGGCCAGCACCAGCAGGTGCATCATGCCGCCGATCAACAGACCGGTGAGGATGTCGCTGCCAAAGCGGAGGAGCAAGCCGAGAAGATCATCGGGCACGTCGCCCATGTGCGGCACCACGGCCGGAGTAAGCGCGAAAGTCAAGGCAATCAAGATGAAGCCGCGAATCTGAGCGGGAAGCATGGGGCCAAGCAGCGGCGACGAAAGAAACGTCGCCGAGAGGCGCACAAACACGCTGAAGAACGTGACCAGCCAGATCGTATCGATGGTCATCGGGCAACCTGCGAGGCGTATTCAAAACAGAGCGTTGTGAATCCCACGGTGGTTTGCAGCATCCATCCGCCCAGGGCGATGATGATGATGGCGGCCCCCGCCAGCTTCGGCAGGTAGGTCAGCGTCATTTCTTGGATCTGCGTGACGGCCTGGAAGAGCGACACGGCCAAACCCACGAACAGAACCATAGCGAGGATCGGCATGGTGAGCATGAAGCCCACCATCATCGCCTGCCGGGTGAGGTCGAGGACGACGGTTTCGGTCATGACTAGAAGTACCCCGCCAGCAATGTGCGCATCAGAAGTTGCCAGCCGTCGGCCAGGATGAAGATCAGAAGTTTGGCGGGTAATGAGACCACTACGGGTGGCATCATCATCATCCCCATGCCCATCAGCACGCTGGCGATCATCAAGTCAATGAGCACGAACGGGATGAAGATGTAGAAGCCAATGATAAAGGCGGTCTTGAGCTCGCTGATGACGAAGGCGGGGATGATGGTCCACAGCTCGATTTCGTCGGTGGTCTTGCTCTCTTCGCCGCGAATGGAGAGGAACAGTTCCAGGTCGCTGGTGTAGGTGTTCTTGAGCATGAAGGCGCGCAGCGGCTTTTCGGCGCGATCCAGCGCTTCCTCCATCGAAATCGGATTCTCCGCTCGCATGTAGGGGCGAATCGCTTCCTTGTCAATCTGCTGGTAGGTCGGGGCCATCACAAAGAAAGTGAGGAACAGACTCAGGCCAATCAGCACCTGGTTGGGCGGAATGCTGGGCGTGCCCAGGGCCGTCCGCAGGAACGACATGACGATGACAATGCGCGTGAAAGCGGTGGTGAGGATCAGCAACGCCGGGGCAACGCTCAGCACCGTGAGCAACGCCATCAGCTGCAGGCTCGTGGAGAGCTGACCCTTGTCTTGGGCGCCACCGCCAAGGTTGACGCTGAGGCTGGGCACGGCCGTGGTGCTTTGGGGGATGGCGACGGCCATCAATCCAAAGAGAGCCACAAGGACGATCCAGAGGCGGGCGTTGCGGTTCATTTCAAGTCCGTCAGGCGGGCAAATCGTTCGTAGGCGGAGAGCACGTCGGCGTCGTCGCCTTGGTCCGCGGTGGCAGCCACGGCGGGTTCCGGGGTTTCGTCCGGCTGCGCTTCCGTGATGGCCATCGAGACAATCGCTTCAGTGGCAATCGGGCTGATGACAGTCGCGCGGGGCTCAGGGACGGTTTCCGTGGGAGCCTGCGCGTACTCGCTGCGGGCTCGGTCCACAAAGTCGAAGAATGCCGGTTCGTTGGGCGTCGGTTGACCAGCGGATAAGTCCGCCAAGAAGGTCACTCCGTTGGTGCCGACGGCCAGGAGCAGGGTGCGCCCTCGGACCTCGACGACCTGGAGTTGGCTCGCGCCGCAGGCCGCTCCCTCTTGCAGCACAATCGGGCTGCCCAGCGGGGTGGACATGCGCTTGTTCATCCGTTGCACCAGGCGCGGGGCGCCCCACTTGAGCAGGGCGAACAAGATGCCAAGCACGACTAGGGTTTGCAGGAGCGGCCAGGGTCCGGCGGACCCGCTGCTCCCGGTCTTCATGACCAGGTCCGGCTTGGTGGCGAGAGAAGCGAGCATGAGATTTAGGCGGCGTCGTTCAGGCGCTGAAGGCGCTCTTGCGGGCTCAGGATTTCAGTGATGCGGACGCCGAAGTTGTCTTCGATGACCACGACTTCACCGCGCGCGACGAGCTTGCCGTTGACCAGCACGTCCACGGGTTCACCGGCGGCTTTGTCAATCTCGATGATGGAGCCGGAGATGAGTTCCACGATGTCGCGGACCACCATGCGCTTGCGGCCGAGTTCCACGCTGATTTCCAGAGGGATGTCCATCAGGATTTCCATGCCGCTTTCGTCGAAGGCCACGTCACCCGAGATCTGGGGAGAAGCGGCACCCGCCGCCAGGCCACCCATCGTCGAATCGTCATCGTCCTCTTGGTTGATCAGGAAGCGAGCCGCGTCTTCGTCCATCAGCCACGTGATGGAGCCTTGGGTTTCGCCGACGTTCAAGGCCAGATTCACTCGGAGGAGTTCGTCGGCGCGCTGAAGGTTGGGCGGGAAGCTGAAAATCTGGAAGCGGACCATCAGGCCGCTGGCGACCACGGCATCGTTGCGGATGTTGCCGCAGGCAATGCAGATGCCCTGCACCATGGCTTCCACCATGGGTCGCAGTTCTTGGATCACCACATCGTCCACGGCGGTGGCCGTGAGGTTGGTGACTTCGGCCACCAAGCCCAGCAGCGTGTCCTGGTTGATCAGGATGATCTGGCTGTTCTCCGGCTGGTCCGAGAAGCTGAACTGCAAGACCAGCTTGGGAGACGCCATCTCGCCAAACAGCTCCGAAGGGTTCGACGTCAGCGTGAGCGGCGTGTTGAATTCCACCGCATTGTTGACCGCTTCGCTTACGGTCATAGATGCGGTTTGCCAGATTTGATTCTGGAAGCTATTTAGCTGTTCAACGATTTCAGTTGCGATCTTGGGCATGAGAGTCTTATTCGTAAGCGTGGGTGACGGAGAAAACGAGTCGATGGCCATCGAGGGCCGGGCGGACAAAGAACTTGGGTCGGTTGCCCACAATCATGCGGAGGTCACGGTCGGTCTTTTGATCGAGCCGGACCACGTCCCCGGGCCGGAGCCTCAGGAAGTCGCGGATGGTGAGCGGGCATCGCCCCAATTCAAACTTGCAGGACACCGGCGCCTCTTGGAGGTGCTGGGCAATCTGCTTGCGCACGGCGGCTTGACCCCGGCGGCTGGTAGTGGCAAACCACTTTTGGGCGCTCAGCTTGGTGGTAATCGGCTTGAGCACCATGTAGGGAATGCAGAGGCTCATGGCTCCCTGAACATCCCCGATGGTCATTTCGAAGAGGATGCTTACGACGATGTCGTTGGGCGGCGCGATCTGCACGAACTGCGCGGAGGTTTCCAGGCCTTCCACGCCCGGATTGACAATGACCACCCCTTCCCAAGCGGACTTGAGGCCGGTGAACATCCGGTCCATGATGCCGCGCACCAGGGGATATTCGATATCGGTCAGCATGCCGCGGTTGATGGCCTTTCCGGGGCCACCCAGCAGCTTGTCAATCATCGTGAAGACGAGCGGGAATTCAATTTCCATCACCGCCTGGCCGTTGAGCGGCGGCAGGGAGAGAATGGTGAAGACGGAGGAGTTGATGCTGCGCAGATACTCTTCGTAGGGCACCTGTTCCAGCGAGATCAACTCGATGGCCACCGGCGTGCGGAGCATGGCGGAGAGGCTGGTCGCGCTCAGGCGGCCAAATGTCTCGTGGAGCATCTGCAGCGTGCGGAGTTGTTCCTTGCTGAACTTGTCCGGGCGGCGGAAGTCGTAGACTTCAAAAGCAATGGCGGCCTTGGGGGCGTGACCCGAAGGACGGTAGGAACTGCCAAACGAACCGGCGTCCGGCGTGAGAGGATTCACCTCCTCCCCGGAGGCCAGTGAGCTCAAGAGAGACTCTATTTCGGCTTGCGACAGAATGTCCGACACGCTTCGTTCCTCGCCCTTCCTGGCAGTTTTGCCAGGCGTTTGCAGGGCTATCAGTTCGGTTGTCGGTATGCACCCCGCGCTCCTTTAGGGTTCACGGGACAATCTCTGAGAAATTGTGTGAGGTTTTTGTGATTTAGTCCGTGATGGGCGGATTGATGATGACGACCTGACCCTCGGCGGCCTTCACTTCCGCCCAATCCCCACGCTTGCGCAGCACGGTGCCCTTGGTTACGCGGCCCTTGCCCAGGGGCACCCAGTACTGGGTGAGCCCGGCCGGAGCGGGGATGGTGAGGGTCGGCACCTCGGCGGCGGCGTTCACAATTTCCGGCAGGGCCTGCTTGCCGTGGCCGTCTCCCGTGAGTAACAGAAAGCGCCGGAACGCGGGCCGGGGCAGGATGGCTTCGCCGTAGACCACGAGTGCCACGTATTCAAAGAAGGCGGCGCGGTCGGTGCCTTGCAGGATGCTGGCCTGCGGCCCCTTGCTCGCGATTTGCTTCACCAGCGGATCGACCTTTTCGGCAAGGTACTTGGCGATGTCTTCCTTCTTGGCATCGGCGGTATCAAAGAAGCCCGCTCGACCGGCGACCATGTCGTCGTAAAGCCACTGCAGATAGATGCGCTCGCCCACGTCGCCGTTCGCCCAGCTCTCAGGCGCGGAGTACCCGCCGATGGCGGGCAGGGTGGCATGCCCGTACTCGTGGGCGACCTCTCGGGCCTTTTCCAGCGGGGTGGTAAAGGTGGCCAGATCGTAAATGTGAACTACATTCACGCGGCTAGCCCGACCGGAGGGGTCTAGCGTCTGGGGGTCCATGGTGATGCGCTGCTCGCCCCCGGCCTTCCCGTCCTTACTGAGATAGACGTCTACGGTTCGCCCGTAGCTGGTGGCATGGTCCAGCCCCAGGTACTGCACGTTGTAATCCCACAGGCGCATGAGCATGCGCGTGACTTGGAATCCCGGCGACTGCTCGCCCACTGGCTCTTGGGTGTAAATGCGGAACCGCTGATTGTATTGGCCGCCGCTGCCGACCCGGCCCATACCGGAGACGATGTACGAATACGTCCACCCGTGCACCGGCGACTGCTTCGGCTGGTCCAGGGCCTTGAGCGGGACGTGCATCAGCAAGCGCGGCTGCTGATCTACGAGGCTATCCAGGCGTGCCTGGGCGTACTCCTGCCCGCCTCCACTGTAGGCGATCGGGGCGGGTAGCGCCCCCAGAACCCCCCAGCACAGCAGGAGCGGCGACATTAAAGCCCCCGGGCCTCCAGGTAGCGTTCGGCATCAATCGCGGCCATGCAGCCGGAACCCGCCGCCGTCACCGCCTGGCGATACACATGGTCCGCCACGTCGCCGCTTACGAACACGCCTTCGATCTCGGTGTGCGAGCTGTCCGGCTTGTGGTGCAGGTAGCCGTTTTCGTCGTGGCCTAGCCACTCGGTAAAGACGTCACTGTTGGGCTTGTGCCCGATGGCCACAAAGACGCCGTCAATCGGCATCTCCCACTTCTTGTCCTCCACGGTGGAGGTCAGGCGCACACCCGTGACATGCTTGACCGGCGTGTCGGTGCCGAGAATCTCGTCCACCGCGGCGTTCCAGATGAACTCGATCTTCGGGTTGTTCATCGCCCGCTCCTGCATGATCTTACTGGCGCGCAGGGTGTCGCGGCGGTGCACCACGTAAACCTTTTCGCAGTGGCGGGTCAGGTAGTTGGCCTCTTCCATGGCCGTGTCGCCGCCGCCCACGATGATGACCTGCTTGCCCCGGAAGAAGAAGCCGTCGCAGGTGGCGCAGGCACTCACGCCAAAGCCGCCGTACGTCTTTTCACTCTCCAGACCGATCCACTTGGCCGCCGCGCCGGTGCTGATGATGACGGCGTGGGCTTGGTACTCCTTGTCGCCCACATAAACGCGGTGCGGGCTCTGGCTAAAATCCACGCGGCTCACCGTATCGTGCTGTACCCGCGCGCCAAACCGCTCGGCTTGCTTCTGGAACAGTTCCATCATCTCCGGGCCCATGACGCCCTCGGGGAAGCCGGGGTAGTTCTCGACATCGGTGGTGATCATCAGTTGGCCGCCCGGTTCGGGTCCAGCCAGAACCAGCGGATTGAGTCCGGCACGGCCCGTGTAGAGCGCGGCGGTGTAACCGGCGGGCCCGGAGCCAATGATGATGACTTTTTCGACGTTCGACATATGAAGGAAGAGCGTACCAGCGGGGCGGAAGATTCCCAGGCCATCCCCTTGGCCTTACGACGCAGAGTACGCATGAAGACGTTCGCCCCAGGTAGAACCAAAGCGATGAACGTAGACCTTCTCAAGCGTCTCAGCGAAGCCCGCGGGATCCCTGGACAAGAAGATCATGTGCGCGCGATTGTGCGCGAGGAACTGGCCGGCATGGGCGACATGCGCACCGACGCCATGGGCAACCTGATCGTGCACAAGAAAGGCACCGGTGGCCCCGGCGCACGCCGCATCATGATTGCGGCCCACATGGACGAGATTGGCTTCGTGGTCAAGTTCATTGACGACAAGGGCTTCCTTCGCCTTCACGCGTTGGGTGGTTTCGATATGCGGCAGCTGGCCAGCCAGCGAGTGCATGTGCAGACGCGCGACGGCGTTCTGCCGGGGGTGCTGATGCTGAGTAGCAAGCCGAAGCACATGATGGCGCCGGGCGAGGATGCCAAGGCGAGCACGCTGGATGACTTCTTTGTGGACGTCGGACTGAGCGGTGAGCAAGCCAAGGAGCAAGTGGCCATCGGCGACATGGTGACGATGGACCGAACCTTCCGCACCATGGGCGACCTGATGACCGGTAAGGCCATGGACGACCGCTGCGCGGTCTTCGTGATGATCGAGGCACTGAAGGCGCTGGGTGAGCACGCCTGCGACGTTTACGCCGTGGCCACGGTGCAAGAAGAAATCGGCCTGCGCGGGGCGGCCGCCAGCGGCTGGAGCGTGCAACCGGACGTGGCGGTGGCGCTCGACGTGACCCTGGCCAACGACATTCCGGGTCTGCCTGAAGCTTTGCACGTGACCAAGCTTGGTCTGGGCACGGCCATCAAGGTGCTGGATGGCTCGCTCATCTGCCACCCCAAGGTGGTGGCGCACTTCCGCCGCGTGGCCGAAACTAAGGGCATCCCCCACCAGATGGAGTTGCTGACGGCCGGGGGCACCGACGCGGGGGCGATCCAGAAGCTGCACGGCGGGATTCCGGCGTTTACGCTCAGTATCCCGTGCCGCTACATCCACACCGTGAACGAGACGGTGCACAAGGCGGACGTGCAGGCGAGCATTGACCTGCTGGCCCGTTGGATTGAGAACGCCCACGAAGGCGATTACGCCTACGACTAGTTCAGCGGTTGAGCTGATTCCAAGCCGGGTTGAGGAAGCGCTGCACCTCGACCCGGTACCCCGTGGGGTCGAACGCGAAGAAGTGTTCGATCTCGTAGGCTTCGGTGATGCGCGGCGGCCCGTCAGTCTTCACGCCTTTACTCGTGAGTTGGTCGTACCAGGTCGGTACGTCCTCGGTGACGAAGGTGATGACGACGCGGTCGGGCGGCTCGGGCACCGGACCGGTGTGCATGCAGAAGCCGATGTAGGCTTCCACTTGGATGCGCCAGATGCGGCACGAACCTTGATCCAGCACCATTTCCAGGCCGCAGAACTCGCCGTAGAACTCGGTCGTGCGCTCCAAATCCAGGCAAGGGAGGAACGTGATGGCCGATTGCAGCGGGGCGGGCTTCACTCGCCCAGTTCCCACTCGCCGGTGTAGACCGTGGCGGCCGGACCGGTCATGGTCACTTGTCCATCTTCGGCATATTCGATCACCAAATCACCGCCGGGAAGGCTTACGCGCACCTTGCGATCGGTGAGGCCCAGCCGGAAGGTCGAGACGGCGGCCGCGCAAGCCCCGGTGCCACAGGCCAGGGTGACGCCGGCGCCGCGCTCCCAAGTGCGCTGGATGATGTGGTCGCGACTGACGACTTGCACCCAGTGCGCGTTGACGCGGGCCGGGAACCACTCGTGGTGCTCAAACGCCGGGCCGAATTGCTCCAGCGCGATGGCCTGCACGTCCGCCACCGGCATGACTAGGTGCGGGTTCCCCATACTGACGGCCGTACCCCGGAAGGTTTCGCCCCCGGCGCTCACCGGTTCATCCAGGCACTCGGCATCGGCGGGGCCGGTCATTCCGATCTCGCCGCGCGTCAAGCGAGCGCGACCCATGGCCACGGCCACCTGGCTGTCGTCGGTGAGGCGCAAAACCAAGGTGCCCGCGCCGGTTTCCACCGGAATCTCGGTCGCGTCGGTCAGCCCCTGGTCGCGGAGGTAGTGCGCAAAGCAGCGCACTCCGTTGCCGCACATTTCGCTTTCGCTGCCGTCGGGATTCCACATGCGCATGGCGAAGCCTCCGGCGGGCGTGCGATCGGCCAAGATCAGGCCGTCCGCGCCCACCCCAAAGCGGCGCGAACAAGTCTGCTGGGCCAGCGCCGACCAGTCCGTATCCGCCGGGCTCTGGTCAGCGCGCATCATCACGAAATCGTTGCCGATTCCGTGCATTTTGGTGAAGGGAAAGGTGCCCAACTTACTCTTCTTCTCGGGGCGCGCGCTCTTCGTCGCGGCTCCCGATCTCGCGGGCCGGTACGATGCTCGCCACGGCGTGCTTATAGACCAGCTGCGTCGCGCGTCCCGGTTGATCGAGCAGAACCGTGAAGGCGTCGAAGCCTTTTACGGTGCCCTTGAGTTGGTGGCCACCCGTCAAAAAAATCGTGACGGCAATGCCTTCCTTTCGTACTTGATTCAGGAACATGTCCTGCAAATTAATAGATTTCCCCATGAGATTCCTCAACGGCTTTCCTTAAGAAAAGATTCCTCCCAATCTCTCCCCCAAGCCAACGGGTTCCATTGTGCCCGTTCTCTTTGGTACGAAACTAGTCCCTTTTCAGTTCTCAACCAAGTCCTTTGTCTCTTCGCGTACTGGCGGGTGGCGATGTTGATTTGGTCCTCGAGTTCTTCCCGCGAGAGTTTGCCCAGCAAAAACTCGACGACATCCCGGTAGCCGATGGCGCGCATTGCGGGGTCCTCTATCGTCACGCCGCCGGCCAGCAGGCCCTCCACTTCTTCCATCCAACCTTGGGCCAAGAGCTGCGCGGTGCGGGCGACGAGGCGCTCGTTCAGCCACTCGGGCTCCGGGAGCAGCGCGAGCTTTTGCCGAGCGAAGGGCGGGAGCTGAATGGGGTTGGCCGGGGCGGCCTGCAGGCGTTCCAGCGCCCGCCGCACCCGCACGGGGTTCTTCAGGTCCGTTTGAGCGGCAATGTCGGGCGCCGTGGCCTCTAGTTCCGCCACCAGGGCCGCCAAGCCCTCCTGCTGCTCACGGGCCATCAGGTGTGCGCGCAATTCCGGGTCGGGGGCCGCGCGTAAATCCGCGAATTCGTCCATCAGCGCCCGCACATAAAAGCCCGTGCCACCGACTAATATGACCGACCGCCCCTCAGCGTAGGCCTGCGCGAGTAAGGGGAGGGCCGCTTGCACCCATGGCACCACACCGAAGGGCTCGCGGGGGTCCACCAGGTCGAGCAAGTGGTATTTCGACCGGCGAGAAGGCTTGTTGGTGCCGATATCCAGCCCCCGGTAGACCTGAAACGCATCGGCATTGAGCAACAAAGCCCCCGTCCGATCGGCGAGGGCTTCGGCAAAGTCCGATTTTCCGGAACCCGTGGGTCCCAAAACGGCAATGAGGGCAGACGGTGTCAATACTCGATCAGGGCGTGGATGGGATAGCCCAGCAAGTTCTGGCGTCCACCCAGGAACGACAGTTCCACCAAGAACCCGAACCCGCAAACCTTGCCGCCCAGGCGTTCGACTAGCCGCGCCGAAGCGGCGGCGGTGCCCCCGGTGGCCAGCAGGTCGTCCACCACGTAGGCGAGCTGACCGGCCGTAATCGAATCGGTGTGCATTTCCACGGTGTTGGTGCCATATTCCAGCGCGTACTCCTCGTGGATCTTGTCCGCCGGGAGTTTGCCGAGCTTGCGGGCCATCACGAACGGCAACCCGAGCGCGAGCGCCACCGGCACCCCAAAGATGAAGCCCCGGCTCTCGATGCCCACGATGACTTCGGCCCCCTGGGCTTTGGCATCGGCGGCAATCAGGTCCACGGCCTCTTGCATGGCCTTGGCGTCCATCAGGACGGGCGTCACATCCTTGAACATGATGCCTTCCTTCGGGAAGTCAGGCACGTCGCGGATGAGCTGGGAGGCCAGGATTTCAGGCATAGGCGAGTTCCACGATCCGCTTGGCGGCTTCTTGCATAGTCGCCGCACCCACGATCTTGCTGCCCTTCAGCAGTTCTAGACCTTCTTCCGCGCCGGTGCCGTCAATGCGCGCCACGACGGGGATGTTCACGTCCAGTTGCTCGAAAGCGGTGAGGATGCCCTTGGCGACTTGGTCGCCCCGAGTGATGCCACCAAAAATGTTGATGAGCAGGCCCTTCACGTTCTCGTCCTTCAGCACGAGTTCCACACAGGTCTTCACGCGTTCGGCGTTGGCTCCGCCGCCCACGTCCAGGAAGTTGGCCGGACGTCCGCCGGCGGCATTCACTTCGTCCAGCGAGCACATCACCAGGCCCGCACCATTGCCCATGATCCCAATGTCACCGCCCAGGCGGACATAGGCAATGCCCTTTTGAGCGGCTTCGGCTTCCAGCGGGTCTTCGGCCGAGTCTTCCGCCGTAGCGGCAAATTCGGGGTGCCGGAACACGGCGTTCTCGTCCAGGCTCACCTTGGCGTCGGCGGCCAGGAGCTTGCCTTCGGGAGTTAGTGCCACCGGGTTGATCTCGATGAGATCTGCATCGCTGTCAATGTAAGCGCGCACCAGAGCCTTGGTCATCGACACCATTTGGCGTTGAGCGGGGCCGGGGATATGAGCCTTGCTCACGGCGTCACGAATCTCGAAATCAGCGAGGCCCCACACCGGGTCCACCAGCAGGCGCACGATGGCCTCGGGGTTCTTCTCGGCGACTTCTTCAATCTCCATGCCACCTTCGCGGCTGATCATGACGAGCAACTTCTGCGCGGCGCGATCCAGCAGCACGCTCAGGTAGTACTCCTCGGCGATATCCACCAGTTCGGCGACGAGCACTTGCTCTACCACCATGCCCGCGGGGTTCTGGATGCTCACCAGTCGCTTGCCGATGAGTTCGCCGGCAAAGGTTCCGGCCTCAGCCGCGTTGTCAAACAGCTTCACGCCGCCGGCCTTGCCGCGACCGCCCATGAGGACCTGCGCCTTGACGACGACCTTGCCGCCGTACTCTTCGGCAATGCTTTGGGCATCGGCAGCGTTCTTGGCCACGCGACCGCCGGGGACGACCACCCCGTACTTCGCCAGCAAGTCCTTCGACTGGTATTCGTGCAACTTCATCGGTAGAGGTGATCTTACCGGGAGGAAAGCACGGGCAGGGACTTAGAAAAGTGCTGATAGGTGCGCGCACGTTCAAATCCGTGCCGCCCGTAGAAGTCGAGAAGCACGGTCCAGTCAATGATCGTGCGGCGGGCGCCTTGTTGTTGCAGGTCTTGCAAAGCCCAGGCCAGCAGGCCGTGACCCCAGCCTCGCCCGCGGGTGGCTTCACTCAGCCCAATCGGGCCGAGCGCCCCCCAGTGGGGGCCGAGGTCCAGGTGCCAGTTCGCCCCGGCGATGGGGGAGTCGGTGCCGTCGCGCTGCGTGATGGCGAAGCCTTCCACCCGGTCCTCCGCAATGAGAATGACCAGGTCTTGCGGGGCGGATGACCACCTGCGCAAGCCATCTTGCCGCCACCGCCCGGGGAAGGCGCGCCCAAAGAACTCCGCCAGCATTTCGCCGTCGGCAGCAGTAGCGCGCCGCACCGTACACCCTTTCAGCGATTCGAGGGCCCCGGCGGGAGGCGCGTAGTCCGCCAGGTCTCGCTCGACGTCGTAGCTCTCGTGGGACTGGGAGAAACCGGCTTCACTTAGGAACCCGGCCACCAGATCCGAACCCGCCGGAAGGCTGGGCCAGAGGTGGTCCGCATCGCCGCCGAACTGGAGGGTGGCAAAACCCTGCCGGGTGGCTTCTTCTTCCACGCGTTTCAGCATGCGGTGGGCGACATCGGCCTCTTGCGCCCACAGGCCGGTGATGGGCAGCACATGGGCGGCCGCGCCCTGCCAGGTGCCGGGTTGCTTGCAGGCAATGGCGCCCAGAAACTCGCCGCCCGATTTCATGCGCCAGGAGTTGGTGGGGTCGTAGCGCGGGCTGGCCACGGTTTTGGACCACAGCAAACGCTCGTCCACGCGGAAGGACCGCGGATAGATCGCCTCATGAAGAACGGTCATCTCCTCATAGTTGACCTGCGCAAACGGCACCCACGGCATGAACGCAGGTTACCGGTTGGGCATCAGGTGCGTTGCATGTAGTTGACGCGCAGATCGTTGAGCAGGTTGTCGATCTGGCGCTGGTCGGCGGGGTCCAGGCGAGCGTGGATAAGTCCGGCCAGGTGCCCGCAGAGGTCAATGGCGACCTTGGCTTGGGCGAGGTCGGGGTGGGTGGTGCCGGTGACCGGGTCGGGGTGCAGGCCGATCTTCTGCCACGCCAGGCTCGCGGTTTGGTCGAGCATCAAGGCGATGTACTGATGGATGTCGAGGGGCCCTTGTTCTCCGTGCTCCATGGCTAGCAAATGTACTAGATTGCATTAACAATGCTTTTGAACCAGTTCGAGGTCAGATTTGCCGTTGAGGCTTCGTGCAATGGCACGTTTTGAACTTAAGTTCGACCGGAATCTCGATGTTAACAGCCGACAAAATTGCCTGGGCCATCTGGGCAAGGCCGGACCCAAATTCCGACACCCAACGGTTTTTGGTCGGCTCCTTGAATCACAATAACCTAGTCCGGAGAGGGCACATCCTCATGCGAATTCTTGCTATTGCTTCAATTTTGGCGGTCGCTGGCGCTGCGAACGCCGACATGACCTTCCACTCTCTGGCTGGTGGTAACTTCAGCCAAGACTGGAACAACTCGGCCCTCATCACGGGCAACGACAACTGGTCTCTCGTGCCGAGCATCACGGGCTACCTTGGCGATACGAATGCTGGTTCTCCCACCGGTGTTGATCCCACGACCTACCTCCTGCCTTCGCTGGGT
>CALRVA020000018.1:0-23456 GCA_943371495.1 Archangium gephyra
CCCTCACGGCGGGCGGGGACGAAGCCGCCAGCAACGCCATTGAAGACGCGGAAGACGAAGTGCACGCGGCGATGGAAGGCATTAACAAGCTCGGCCTCGGCCCCGGCGATGCGCTGATCGCCCTCGCGGCCAGTGGCCGCACCCCTTACGTGGTGGCCGCCGCCAAGCACGCGGGGGCCAAGGGTGTGTGGACCTGCGGCATTGCCAACAATCCCGGCGCGCCGCTCTTTGACCACGTGGACCTTGCCATCTTGCTGGAGACCGGACCGGAAGTGCTGACGGGTTCCACCCGGCTGAAGGCCGGCACCAGCCAAAAGCTGGCGCTGAACACCATCTCCACCGGCACCATGGTGCTGGCGGGCAAGGTGGTGGAGAACCTGATGATTGACGTGAAGGCCAAGAACCACAAGCTGAAGGAGCGCTGCGTACGCATCGTGCGCGACCTCACCAACGCTACCGAAGTGGACGCCTTACGACTGCTGGAAGCCAACGATTGGAACGTGCGGCGCGTGGTGGAGATGCTTCACGCCGAAGAGCGCGTCTGAGCCTTCGCGGCGTTCCATAGCTCGTCCCATTCTTGGGCGGAGAGCTGATCGAGGGGTCGCCCGGCCAGGGCTTCCATCGCGCGGAATCGCTCGATAAAGCGGGTCAGCATCCGGCGGAGGGCTTGCTCCGGGTCACACTTGGCCCACCGTGCCAGGTTCACCAGCGTGAACAACAGATCGCCCATTTCGGCTTCCATGGCCTCTTTGTCGCCTACCGCCCAGGCCTCGCGGAACTCGGCTTCTTCTTCTCGGAACTTCTGCCATACCCCCTCCGCGTCCGGCCACTCAAAGCCCACGCGGGCGGCGCGCTTGCTGATCTCCATCGCTGCCATCAGGGCGGGCAAACCCTTGGGCACACCATCCAGCAGGCCGGAGGTCTCCACGCCCTTTTCGGCGCGCTTGATGGCATCCCATTGCCGCAGCACGGCGGCTTCGTCTTGGGCCGTTGATTCGCCAAACACGTGCGGGTGCCGGTGGATGAGTTTTTTGGTCACTCGATCGGCGATGAAGTGCGCATCCCACCAGCCATCTCGCGCCCGCATCTGGCCATGCATGATGGGTTGCAAAAGCACGTCGCCGAGTTCTTCCAAGAATGCCGGCTCGTTGCCGGTTTCGATCGCCTCGGCGAGTTCGTAGGATTCTTCCAGCAGGCATCGCACGAGGGAAGCGTGGGTCTGCGCCTGATCCCACGGGCAACCGCCAGGCCCCAGCAGCCGGTCCATCAGCCACACCAGGCCATTCAAACCGCCCGGGTTCTCGGCGTCTTGAGCGGGGATCACCAGCAACTGCGTCGCCTTCGGCAAATCCCTCAACGCCACTCGCACCCCGTCCGCAATCACTTCGGTCTCAGGTGCGTAAAAAGAACCTAACCGAAGCTCTAGCTCACCCCAAGCGAAGCCATACAGAACCTGGTGCGCGCAGCGGTCCAGCGCCCCCAAGCGGGGGGCGTGGTGAACCGAAAACGCACCGGAAAGTCCGGCTTCTTCCAGGGTCGCGATCATCCGCCCTGTTCGAACATTTCTTTCAGCTGGCGGTCAAACGGCGTGTTCTGCCACTCAATCCGCGCCTTCTTCCGGAACTCGGCCAGCATCTTGGGCAAGTTGTTGCGCACTTGGCCCTTGTCCAGCATCAGTTGGCGGCGGATGGCCACCTTCTGGTCGGCATCGAGAGGGATCGTCTCGGCCGGCTTGAGGTCTTCCACGAAGAACTTCACACGCACAATCGAACCCGGCACCCAGCCGGAAACCGAGCCCTTGGTAGCGTTTTGCAGCGCAGATTTAGCTTGGTCACCCAGGCCATCAAAGGGGATTTCGCCCAGCATCCCGCCGTCGCGGGAACTCGGGTCCACGCTCAGGGCGCGGGCCACATCGGCAAAGCTCTTGCCCGCCGCCAGTTCACCATCCACCTTGCGTTGGCCGGCTTCGTCGGCCACGGCGATGATGCGCAGCACCAGGCGCTTCGGCACCGAAAATTGGGCCGGGTGGGCGCGGTAATAGCCCTCCACTTCTTGGTCGGTGACGTTCACGCCCATGGTGGTGAGCGCAAACTCGGCTAGTTCAATCTTGATCTCGTGCTTCAGGTCGTCGTCCGTCAGGCCGAGCAAACGGAAGGCTTCCTTCAGTTCGGGGGCCCGGGCCAGTCGCTTGGCGAGCTCGGCATCCACCACGGCGGGGGTGGGAGCCACGCCCTTCTCGGTCGCCAATTGCCAGATCAGGATTTCATTCACGATCTGCTGCATGGCCAGGTAGCCCGGGGTGGCGGCCACATAGCGGCTCTCCATCATCCGGCCCACGTTGGGCAGCACCTGCAGGCGGCGCACATAAACGTCGCCCTTCACGGCTTCGCCATTCACCACAATCAGGGTGCGGTCGGGGGTGACCGTCGGGGGCGTGGGCACCGTCTGGGCGTGCAATAGAGCCGGCAAAAAGGCGGCAACGAGGAGGCCAGCGCGCATCATTTCCTTCACTTACGCTTGTCCAGACGAATCAGGCCCCCGGGCGTGACGCTCGGTAGGCCTGACTTTTTCTGATTTCCCTGATTTCCGGTCTTGAATTACGGTCGCAGCTTGGCGGCCACGGCGTCACCCATCTCGGTGGTGCTCACCAGCCGGGTGTCATTCTCGAAGATGTCGGCGGTGCGCAGCCCCTCATCCAAGGCGGCTTCCACGGCGGCCTCGATGCGGTCAGCGGTGCGTCCGTCGCCGAAGGTGAAGCGCATCATCATCGCCGCGCTGAGGATGGCGGCGAGCGGGTTGGCGCGGCTCTGGCCGGCAATATCCGGGGCGGAACCGTGAATGGGTTCGTAGAGGCCAAACACGCGGTCACCCACGGCATCACTTAGTGAAGCCGAGGGCAGTAAGCCCAGCGAACCGGTGATCATGCTCGCTTCGTCGCTCAAGATGTCGCCGAACATGTTCTCCGTCAGGATCACGTCGAATTGCCCGGGATCGCGCACGAGTTGCATCGCGCAGTTGTCCACCAGCATGTGCGTCACGCTGATGTCGGGGTTCTGGGCGGCCAGTTCGTTCACGGTCTCGCGCCACAGGCGGCTGGTTTCCAGCACGTTGGCCTTGTCCACGCTTACCACCTGGTGGCGGCGTTGGCGGGCAATCTCGAAGGCGCGCAGGGTGATGCGCTCCACTTCGGCGCGGGTGTAAACGGCGGTGTCAATGGCGGTCTTGCCGTCATCCTTGCGGAACCGTTCGCCAAAGTAGATGCCCCCCGTGAGCTCGCGCACCACAATGAGGTCAATCATGCTGCGGCCTTCCTTGAGCGGCGACGCGTGGACCAGCGGGCGCATAGTGCGGGCCGGACGCACGTTGGCGTACAGGTTCAGTTCGCGACGCAGGGGGAGCAGCGCCCCGACTTCCGGACGGAGGTGTGCAGGTTCCAGGGTGTCCCACTTCGGACCCCCCACGGCCCCCAGCAACACGGCGTCGCTATTGCGGCATAGTTCCAGGGTTTCGTCCGGCAAGGGCACGCCCGTCGCATCAATGGCGGCTCCGCCAATGAGGGCAAATTCAAATTCAGCGTCGACGCCCGCCGCTTGCAGGACCTTGACAGCTTCGTCGATGACTTCCGGGCCAATGCCATCCCCAGGGAGGATCGCGATTCGTGGCGGCATTTCGGCATATTACCGCTCGGTCTCCCGCTCTAAACTGGGCGGCATGGCGTATTGGTTGATGAAAAGCGAGCCCGATGTTTACAGCATTGATGACCTCATCGCCAAACCAGGCCCCGACATTTGGGAGGGTTGTCGCAACTATACGGTCCGAAACTATATGCGAGACACGATGCATGTGGGGGACGGGGCGCTGTTCTATCACTCCAACGCGAGTCCTAGCGGGGTGGTGGGCAGCATGATCATTTCGCGCACCGGCTACCCCGACCCCACCCAGTTCGATCCGACCAGCGAATACTACGACCCCAAGGCCCCGGCGGATGGCTCGCGGTGGCTGGCCGTGGACGTGGCCGAGCCGGTCAAATTTAACCGGGTGCTGAGCTTGGCTGACCTGCGTGCCGAACCTGAACTGGCCGACATGTGGGTGCTGCGCCGGGGGCAACGGCTGAGCGTGATGCCCGTGACCGAGGCTGAGTGGGATCACATTCATCGCATGGTGGGGCAAACCCCTCGTCGGTCCGCGTCGTAAGTTGTAAGGGTTAGAACAAGGAGAAAGAGGAATGAAAGGAACGATTGTGGACTTCCAAGTGGGCGAGGAGAAGTTTTCGGGCTACTACTCCCCGGCCAGTGCGCCGGGGCCGGCCGTCATCGTCATCCAAGAGTGGTGGGGCCTGGTGGGGCACATACGCGATGTGGCCGACCGATTTGCCGAAGCCGGGTTTCACGCCTTCGCGCCGGACTTCTACCACGGGCAGGCCACGGACGAGCCCGACGAAGCGGGTTCGCTGATGATGGCGCTGGATATCGAGAAGGCGGGCCGTATGATTCAAGGCGCAGTGGACATGCTGACCGGCAAGCCCGAAGTGACCGCCGGGATTGGTGTGGTGGGCTTCTGCATGGGCGGCAAGCTGGCGATGTTCGCGGCGGGCCTGGATGATCGCATTCGGGCTTGCGTCAATTTCTACGGCATTCACCCGAATGTCCACCCGAACTACGCCGCGATGAACGGCCCCTTGCTGGGGTTGTTTGCTCAGAACGACGACTACGCTTCCCCGGCGGCCGTGAAGGAACTGTCGATTGAGTTGCACAAGCTCGGCAAGGAGCACGAGTTTGTGACCTACCACCGCGTGCCGCACGCGTTCTTCAATTCAGATCGCCCGGCGGTGTACAACGCGGAAGCGGCGGAAGATGCCTGGCAGCGCACGATCCGGCACTTTGAACACCATCTGAACCGCGTATGAAGGTCTTCGTCCTGAGTGAGCACGGCCTGGGCACGGCGTATGAGCTGCTGAGCGGCCTCATCGTGCCGCGCCCCATCGCGCTGGTGAGCACCCAGGACGCCGACGGCCGCGCCAACCTGGCCCCGTTTAGCTACTTTATGGTGGGCGGAATCAACCCGCCGAGCGTGGCGTTCTGCCCGGTGCGGGGCCGCGAGGGCGATAAGAAGGAAACCCTCCTCAATCTCGAGGCCACCCGGCAGTACGTGATCAATCTGGTCACGCCCGCGATGGCCGATGGCATGAACGCCACCGGCGGCGACTACCCCGGCGATGCGGACAAGTGGGGAATGTCGGGCTTCTCGCCTGTGCCCAGCCTGCAGGTGGCTCCGGCGCGAGTGGCCGAGAGCCCGGTGCAGTTGGAATGTGAGCTCATGGCCGTGGTGCCGCACGGCGATGGGCCGGGGGCCGCCGATTACGTGATCGGCGAGGTGAAGGTGGCGCACATCCGCGAGGACCTGGTGAACGCCAACGGCACGTTCGGGCCGGTGGATCTTCTCTCGCGCCTGGGGCAGCGCGATTATCTCGCGATGGGGTCGGGCACGTTTGCCATGTCGCGCCCGGACATTACGCAGTTCCTCAGCCGCGACGCGGATTAAGCCCTCAACCGAGGTTATCCACAGCATTCTTGCGGGGATTCGGTGAACCCACCCGTGGGTCCGCGCCGTATTCCGGAGCCGGTTCGTCTGGAGACCTTACGAGCGTATGCGTCTGCTGCGAGTCAAGATCTACGGGTTCAAAACCTTTGCCGAGCGCACTGAGATTGTGCTGGGCGGGGAATTGGCCGCCATTGTGGGTCCCAACGGCTGCGGCAAGAGCAATGTGGTGGACGCGATCTTGTGGGGTCTGGGCGAAACCAACGCCCGCCACCTGCGCGCCCAAACGGCCACGGAAGTCATCTTCTCGGGTTCCAAGAACCGCAAGCCGCTAGGCTATGCCGAAGTGACCTTGGTCTTTGACAACAGTGACCAGGAGCTTCCGATCCAGGCAGCGGAGGTTTCGATCACCCGGCGGCTGAAGAAGTCGGGGGATAGTGACTACGCCATCAACGGGCAGTCGTGCCGCCTGCGCGACGTTGCCGACCTGCTGGCGGACACCGGTTTGGGACGCGCGGGTTACGCCATCGTCGGGCAGAGCGAGATTGACCAAGCCCTGGCCGCCAAGCCGGAGCAACGCCGCGCCTGGATTGACGAAGCGGCGGGGGTGCAGCGATATCGCGCGCGGCGCAACGACGCCCAGCGCCGCATGGGCAACGCCCGCCTGCAGTTGGAGCGCGTGGATGACGTGCTTTCCGAAATCGAACGCGAGCGTGGTCCCCTGGAAGAAGAAGCCCGCACGGCTCGGATTCACCGTGAACTGACGTTGCGGCTTCGCTCTTTAGAAGCGGATTTGCTGGTGCGGGACCTCCACGACGCGACCACCGAGCGCACCCGCCTGGACGACGCCCGCCAGAACGCCGAACGTGCCCGCGGTGAAGCGGCCGAGCACATCATCCGCGCCCAAGCCGCCCTGGAGGCCCTGAACCTGGACCTGGACCGGCTGGAGCAAGATCGCCACCGCTTGAGTGAGGAACTGGCCCAGCAACGGTCGGCGGCAGAGCAAGCCCGCGCGGCTTCGGCCATCGCCCAGGGCAAGCGCGAAAGCCTGCTGCAACTGGCCGAGAGCCTGGAAGGGGAAGAAGGGCACCTGCGGGCCGAAAGCGAGGCCGCCGAAGCCGAGTGGCAAGCCAGCGTCGTGCAAGAGACCGAGGCTAAGGCTCGGCTGGCCGACCTCCGCGCGGACCTGGAGTTGGTGGATAGCGAAGCCGTGCGGATGGAGGAAGCCTTGGCGCAGGCCGAAGCCGAACTTGCCGCCGCCCAGGCGCTGGTGGCCGCCCGCGACCGCGCCGAAGCCGAGCGTTCCGCCCGCCGCGAACGCCTCCGCCGCATTGACGAGGAACTCGACGGCATCCGTCAGGCCCTTCCGGACCTCGAAGAAGGGGTGGCCGAGGCCGAGCGAGTGGGGCAAGAACAGGCCGCGCTACTGGCGCAGATTGACGAGCGTCGGGCCGAAGTGCAGGCCGCGATGCAGCAGCAGCAAGCCGACGAGCAGGCTGACCACCAAGCCCAACGCGCCCTGAAAGAGCAGATCGCCCAACTAGAAGGGCGGATCCGGGGCCTGGCCGCCACACTGGACTCGCTGGAAGGCATGGCCCAGGGCGCCAAGGCCGTGCTTTTGGCCGTGCGCGAGGGTCACCTGAGCGGGGATTACGAGCCCGTAGCCGACGCTTTCGATGTCGAGCCGGCCTACGCCGTCGCCATCGAAACGGCACTCGGCGGGGCCGCGCACGACCTCATCGTGCCGGACGAGGCGCATGCCCGCCAGGCCATTCACTTCCTTAAGGATCGTCGCGCCGGCCGGGCAACCTTCCAGCCGCTCACCCTCATGCGGCCCTACCACCGCAACCGGGAGATGGACGCCTTGACTCAACGCCCCGGCGTTGATGGCTGGGCCAACGATCTGGTCTGGGTGGACGAGCGCAATCGCCCCGTCATTGACAGCCTGCTGGGGCGGGTGTTGGTGGTGGACCACCTGGATACCGCCTTGGCTCTGGCCAAAACCTCCGGCTGGAACCGCTTGGTCACCCGCGACGGGGAAGTGGTGCACGGTTCCGGGGCCGTGAGCGGCGGGAAGCACCAGCGGCAAGGAAGCGGGGTGGTGCAGCGGCGATCCGAGCTGTTGGCCGGGGAACAAGAACTCAAGGACACCGAGCGCGATTTGCAAGCCGCGATCGCGGCGGGTGAGGGCCGAGACGCTCAGCGGGCAGGGCTGCAAGAGGACTTGGCGAAGCTAGATTCGGCGCGCGATGCCGTCCGCGAAGACCTCGCCAACACCAAAACTTGGGCCGCCAGCCTGGGCCACGAGCGCCAGATGACCGAGCGCTCCCAGGCTCGCCTGGAGAAAGAAGCGGAAGAGCTCAAGCAAGAGAACGAAGAGACTCTGGTGGCGGTGGACCTCGTGCCGCTCCAGGCCAAGCGCGACCAGTGCCTGAAGGATGCCTCCGCATTGATGGCCGATGCCCAGGGCGGCATGGCCCGCCTGAAAGAAGCCGAAGCCTCGGTGCAGGAAGCTCAGCGCCGCCGAATGGAGGCCGAGCGCCGCCGCACCCGACTTTCACAAGCCGCCGCCGACCACGAGATGCGGGCCTCCCGCCTGGCCCCCGATCGCGAGAAGTACGAAGCCGAGGAGGCGATGTGGGCCGAGCGCGCCGAAGCCCACGAAGCCGATGTCGCCACCCTGACCGAGAAGCTGACCAAGCTTCGTGAAACCCGCGAGGCCAAAGCCCAGGATCGAATGGAAACCGAACGCGACCGTGCGGTGGCCCAGGCTGAAGCCGACACCCACGCCGAGGCCAAGCACCGGGCCGAGGTGGACTTCGCCCGCACCGAATCGCGCCGGGCCGTGCTGGTGGAACGACTTCTGGAAGAGTACGGCATGACTTCCGAAGAGGCTTTAGAACGCGCCCCGGTGATCACCCTGCCCGAGGATGCGGCGAAGGAAGTGGGGCAGATTCGCCGCGAAATCCGGGCGCTGGGCGAGGTCAACACCGGTGCCATCGAAGCCTACGAGCGGCTGACCGAACGGTACGACACGCTCAAGGTCCAGCGCGATGACGTGGTGGGCACCATGGAAGACCTCGAGTCTTCGATGCACGAGCTTGATCGCCTCACCCGCACCCGATTCCTCGATACCTTCGCTGCCGTCAAGGTTGCCTTTGAGCGTGAGTTTGCGTTGCTGTTCCCCGGCGGCACGGCGGACCTGAACCTCTCTGATCCCGCTGACGCCCTGGAAAGCGGTGTGGATATCGAAGTCACTCTGCCTGGCAAGCGCCGCCAGCGGCTAGACCTCCTGAGCGGGGGCGAGCGGTCGCTGAGCGCGGTGGCGTTCCTCTTTGCGTTGCTGGCCGTCAAACCGACCCCGCTGGTGATCCTCGACGAAGTGGACGCGCCCCTCGACGGGCGCAATGTGGAGCGCTACATCGAGGGCCTGCGCCGGTTTACGGATCGCTCGCAATTCCTCATCATCACGCACAACCCGGTGACCATCGAGGCGGCGGACGTGTGGTTTGGCGTGACCATGAACGAGCCGGGCGTGAGCACTCTCATCCCGTTCACCGTGCCGCGACCGGAAATCACCGAGCCGGTGGTGCCGGCCGCGTTCCTCAAGTAATCGCTCAGTCGATGTTGAGCATCGGCGAGGTGCCGTAGAGGCGGTCGCCAAAATCACCCAGTCCGGGCTTGATGAAGTGCCGGTCGTTTAGCCCCTCGTCCACCGCTGCCGTCACGATCTCGATTTCGGGGTGCTCGGCTTCCACGCGGGCAATGCCTTCAGGAGCCGCAATGATGACCACAAGCTTGAGCCGGTCCGGTTTGTGCTCTTTGATGAGGCTGAGCGCACGCGCGGCCGAGCCCCCGGTAGCCAGCATCGGGTCCAGGCACACCACGTACCGAGATTCCAGCTGCGGCAGCTTGGCGTAATACGAGCGCGGCTGGGCGGTTTCCTCATCGCGTTCCAGGCCGATGTAGCCCACCGAAACATCTGGGAAGAGCTCCAACCAAGCATCCAGCAAGCCCAGCCCGGCCCGCAAAATCGGCACCACCGCCAGCCCCTGATCAATCTGGCGCACGAGGGTGCGCACGAGCGGAGTTTCCACCGCAACCTCAGTGGTCGGCAAGTCGTGAGTGGCCTCCAAAGCGAGCTGGCGGGCCAGGGTGTCGGCGTACCGACGGTACTGGTCGGGAGGTGTGCTTTTGTCTCGAAGGCGTCCCAGCAGGTGCTGGGCCAAGGGGTGTGAGCAAACGCGCACGGGCATGCCCTGAATCCTACTCGGTTGCAGGGGATGCGGTAACGTCTTGGTTCCATGGAAACCACTGCAATAGTGCTGGCGGCCGGCAAGGGAACGCGCATGAAGAGTGCCGTCCCGAAGGTATTGCACGAGGTTTGTGGGGTGCCCATGGTGGAGCACGTGCGGCGAGCCGTGGTGGCGGCCGGGGCCAGCCGGGTCATCGTGGTGGTTTCGCCCGACACCGAAGCTCCTATCCGCGAGTGCCTGCAAGGGAGCTCGGTGGAGTACGCCATCCAGGCCGACCCGCAGGGCACGGGTCACGCGGCGGCGCAGGCGTTGCCCTTGCTGGAAGGTCAAAACGGGGATGTGCTGGTGGTGTGCGGCGACACGCCGCTGATCAATCCGGAGACCTTGCGCACGCTGCTGCATGTGCGGCGCGAGGCCGACGTGGCGGTGGTGACGGCCACTTTTGAACCCGATGATCCCTCGGCCTACGGGCGAGTGGTGCGCCAAGGCGATGATGCCCTCGCCATCATCGAGCACGCCGACGCCACCGAAGAACAGCGAGAGGAACTCCGCGAAGTGAACTCGGCGGTGTACGCTTTCGAGGTCCAGGCCCTGCGCGATGCCATCCCTCACCTGAAGCCCAGTGCCAAAGGTGAGATCTATCTCACCGACACCGTGGGCTGGCTTTATACCGACGGGCGGGGCAGCAAAGCCGCCGGCCCCTTTGCCGAGAACGAGTTTATGGGCGTCAATGACCGCTGGTCATTGGCCGAAGCCGGACGCATCATGCGCCTGCAAATCCTGGAACGATTGGCAAGGGAAGGTGTGACCATCGTGGATCCCGCCAGCACCTACGTCGAAGCCGACGTCACCGCCGAACCGGACGCGATGATCCACCCCATGACAGTGATCGAGGGGCGGACCACGCTGGGGGCGGGATGCCAAGTCGGGCCGAGTTCCTGGATCAAGGATTCGGTGATCGGCCCGCGCGCCCGGGTCTTTATGAGTCATGTGGACCAAGCGATCATCGGCGAGGGCAGCCGCTGCGGCCCGTTTGCCAATCTGCGCCCCGGCACAGTTTTGGAAACTCAAGTCAAGGTCGGCAACTTTGTTGAAGTTAAGAACGCAGTGCTAAGCCAGCAAGTATCGGTCAGCCACCTGACGTACATCGGCGATGCCAGTGTGGGGCCGCGCACCAATATCGGGGCCGGAACCATCACCTGCAACTACGACGGTTTTAAGAAATCTCGAACAACTATTGGCGCGGACGCGTTCGTTGGTTCAAACTCCACATTGGTGGCCCCCGTGAATATTGCTGACCGGGCAATGATCGCGGCGGGTAGCGTGGTGACACGGGATGTGCCCGAAGGGGCATTGGCCGTGGGCCGCGGGCGGCAGGAGAACAAAGAAGAATGGGCGGACAGGTGGAGACGGCTCCAGCAAGGTTCGGGGGACGAGGCGGAGACCTCGACTCCATGAAGCTCTTTGCGGGGAACGCTCATCGCGAACTCGGGCAGAACGTGGCGGAATATCTGGGTATTGAGCTCGGAAAAGTCACGAGCACGCGCTTTAGCGACGGCGAAATCCGCCTGATGGTGGATGAAAGTGCGCGCGGCGAGGATGTTTTCATCATTCAGCCGACCTGTGCCCCCGCCAACGACACCCTGATGGAGCTGCTCATCATGCTCGACGCGTTTCGTCGGGCCAGTGCCAGCCGCATCACGGTGGTGATCCCCTATTACGGGTACGCCCGGCAGGATAAGAAGATCAAGCCCCGCGAGCCCGTGACGGCCCGCCTGGTGGCCGACCTGATTGAAACCGCCGGTGCCAACCGCGTGCTGTGCATTGACCTGCACGCCGAGCAGATTCAAGGCTTCTTTGGCGTCCCAGTGGACCACCTCTATGCGGGTCCGCTGTTTGGCCGTTACTTTATCGAGCGCGGCATGAAGGAAGCCGAGGACGTTGTGGTGGTTTCGCCGGACGTGGGCGGTGTGGGTCGTGCGCGCAGCCTGGCCGAAATGCTGAAGGCGCCTCTGGCCATCATTGCCAAGCGACGCCCCGAACCGAACAAGGTGGACATCGTGGAAGTGGTGGGCGAGGTGGAAGGCCGCCGCTGCATCATGATTGACGACATGATCGACACCGGCGGGAGCACGATCATGGGGGCGGAAGCTCTCAAGAAGCTGGGCGCGGTGGAAGTGCAGGTGTGCTGCACGCACGCCGTCTTTAGCGGCAATGCCAGCCAGCGACTGCAAGACAGCATCATCAGCGAAGTTGTGGTCTGCGACACGGTGCCGTTGCCCACGGTCAAGCAGTTCCCCAAGCTGCGGGTGCTTTCGACGGCTCCGATGCTCGGGGAAGCCATCCGGCGCATTCACCTGAACGCTTCGGTGAGCACACTATTTGATACTTGGCGCTGAGTTGAGTACGCCTGAGACCTCCCCAGAGACCTCACCCGAGACCCCCTCTGAGACCCTGACTTGGTCGGTGGATGCCACGGCGCATCGGCCGGGGGCCAAGTACGTCATCGCCTTGGTGGCCGTGGGGGCATTCTTCTTCGGGCTTTACCGGATGCAGAGTCCGCTGGCCGGTATTTTGGGCGCGGTGATCGTGCTGGGGAGCAGCATCGAGGCCTTCTTCCCGATCAAATACCGCCTGGATGGCGAGGGGGCGAGCCGCAAGGTCGGCTTCGCCGAAACCCTCATGCTTTGGGAGAATGTGAAGCGCGTGGAGGTCTCAGAACGAGCGGTACGGCTTTCCCCGCTCGAAAAGGCAAGCCGATTGGACGCATTTCGCGGAGTTTCTTTGCGATTTGCAAGCAACCGAGAGGCCGTATTGGCCAAAATAAGCGACCACGTTCACGACTATGTGGGAAACCTGGAACGAAGACCTGACTCCGGAGGAGGAAGCGACCTTGATTGAAAAGGTGGCGACCGAAGTGGAGAAGCGACGTTTGCAGGTCCCCGCCGTCTTGTTCTTAGAGATGCATCGACCGTTGATGGGAATTGCTAGCCAAGCGATGATCGCCTTCACCCCGTTCCTCGGTCCCTTCATGGGGCTGGACCGGATCCAAGGCTTCTCGCGGTTGGCCAAGAGCCCAACGGCCGTTGAATCGTTGATTCGTCGATTGGAAACGAGCACTGAGGCTCGCACAGACTAAGCCATGCAATATTTAGACTCCGGCAAATTGGGAATCTTGGTGACGCTCTTGATCGTCGCCTTTATTCTTTTCAATATCGCCCGTGCCAAGAACCGAACGGATCTGTTTATTCGCCGCATTCCGGGCCTGAACGCCCTGGATGATGCGATTGGACGGGCCACCGAGATGGGGCGCCCCGTGCTGATGGTGCCGGGCATCGGGACTCTCGACGCCGTTTCGGTTCAGGCGGTTACGATCTTCTCGAACGTGGCCCGAAAAGCGGCCCAGTTTTCGACTCCGATTCGACTGTGCTGTGCGGACGCGGCGGTTTACACGGTGGCGCAAGAAGTCATCCGCGACGTGTACCAGCAGGAAGGGGTGCCCGAGAGAATGGACGCCCAAACGGTTCAGTTTGTGAGCGACCGCCAGTTTGCGTTCGCCGCCGGGGTGCAGGGGATGATCCTGCGCGAGAAGGTGGCGGCCACGTTCCTCCTAGGGGCGTTCTACGCCGAGTCGCTTATCTTCGCTGAATCCGCCAACAGCATTGGGGCCATCCAAGTGGCGGGTTCCACGCAGAACACGCAAACGCCGTTCTTTATCGCCGCTTGTGACTACGTTTTGATCGGGGACGAGTTCTATGCCGCCAGCGCCTATATCACGCGCCAGCCAGTATTGGTCGGTTCGTTGCTCGGACAGGACTGGGGCAAGATGCTGATCATTGGCAGCATCTTCTTTGGCATGATCCTGAACTCCGTGGAGCGAAACCAGATGGTGACGATGACGCGGCAAGAATCCGCCGTGGAAGTGCGCGGTGGTCAAGAGGCCGTCGCCGAGATGGTGCCTTACGAAGGCGAGCCTCGCAAGAAGAACGCGACCGAAACCACGGTTTACCGGCTATTCCATCCCATGTACAACGAATCGATGTATCAAATCGAGCGTCAGCCCAAGCCGGATGAGAATCCGGCTCCCGCCCCGGCTGAGGGCGGCGAGGTGACCCTGTGATGAACCTGCTGGCCTACCAGCCGACCTGGTGGACGCTGAACCCCGAAGATAACGGACGCTATTACGTTCTGGTCGGGGTGTTCCTGGCCGGGATGGCGATGTTCTTCGCCCTCAGCCGGGTGCCGCATAGCGCTCGCCGCCCGATTGTGGTGGGCGTCACTTTCTTGGCGGGCTTGTTCTGGGTGTTGCGCTACTTATGGCCAGAACCCATCGCTCTCCGCGAAAACGAATTGCCGAACGGCATGGTCGAAAAGACGGGCCAGTGGCTCCAGACATCCGTGCCCTTTGTGAGCGGCATTGCCCAGGTGGTCACCTCGTTCCTGCTTGGTCTGGGGATGTTCTCGCTCTTGCGCGTGCACTTCACCAAGATCACGCGCAAGCAGCGCGACTGGCAATATAGTGTGCTGCTCTTGGTCTGCATGGGCGCCATGATCGCGGTGGGCTACGGCGACTGGCTCCAGCGTGAGTTCTGGCTGAAGGAACAGATCACGGATGACACCACCACGTGGACCAACGTGAATGTGGCGTTCAACGTGATGTTTGATGGCTTGCTCCAGAATATGGACGCGGCGATGTTCTCCATCATCGCGTTCTACATCTTCAGCGCGGCTTACCGAGCTTTCCGCATTCGCTCGATGGAAGCGACCTTGCTCATGTCCAGTGCTCTGATCGTCATGCTCTCCCTTATGGGGGCGGTGACTTCGTTCTGGAACACGGGCATTGACGGCATGACCGGGATGGACCCCGCGAACTTGCTGAACAACTTAAAGCTGAATACACTCGCGGGCTGGCTCCGTAACGTGGTTCAAGTCCCAGCCCTTCAAGCGCTTGAGTTTGGGGTGGGTCTGGGCACCCTGGCCATGGCCTTGCGGTTGTGGCTTGGTCTGGAGCGCGGAGGTGTCACGGAATGATTTGGAAACTACTGGCAGAAGCCCAAAAGATTCGGCGCGAGTACCTGTTCTTGGTGCTCATTGGCTGCCTCTCTTTCACCCTCATTGGGCTGAAGATGGCGCTGCCGCAGATCCCTGAGCCGAACTCGATGGACCTTTATGCGACCATCATGAACTCGGATCCGGAGAAGCCGGTCTTCATCCAAACGGACTGGACGAACTCCACCCGTGGAGAAAGCCGGGGCCACTTCCAAGGCCTGGTGCGCTCGCTGATGGCGACGAACCGCAAGTTCGTGTTTTACAGCGTGGCGGACCCGCAGGCTCCGCAGGTGGCGCGCGACGCGATCCGAGCGATCAACGAAGAACGTCGAGCCCAGAACCTCAGGGAATACAAACCTTGGGAGGACTACCTTGATCTTGGCCTCTTCCCGAACGCCGAGAACAGCCTCAACTCCTTTAGCAACAGCATCAAGTCAGCTTGGGGCAGCCGAAGAGTGAAGGATACGGAAGGCAAGGAACGACCGGTGTTCGACAGCCCCGTTCTTAAGGGTGTGAACAAGATCGAAGACTGTGGCGCGTACTACGTGGTGAGTGCTTCGAACTCGATTGATATCGCCGTCGAGCGACTCAGTAACAAGGTGAACATGGGCGGGCTCGTCACGGGGGTTATGGGCCCCGGGATGTTGCCGTTCTATCGCTCAGGTCAGCTCAAGGGCCTCACCATTGGCTTGGTGGGTGTCTATGACCTTGAGTACATGATGACGCACGGGATTAACCACGAGAACGCCGCCGGAAAGGTGGAAGTCAAGTACCTGGCCAAGCCTGAACTCGTCGTACCGCCGGTTCCGGAAGGCACGACGCTCGGCCAAGGCGCGACCAACAACTTGGCGCTTCACATTGCGCTGACCCTGATGATCCTTGCCATTGTGCTGGGCAACATCGGGATGGTCGCCAAGAAGAAGCTTGAAGGAGGCACCAAGTGAATCAAGTTCAACTGACTGAAATCAACGTGATGTTGGGGTCTTTGGCAATCATTGGCCTCTACTCAGTTCTGTGGAAGGAAAACGTGATCTACCGAACGGTGGAGCACATCTTCCTCGGGTTGGCGGCCGGGTACTCCGTGGTCGCTCTCTGGAAGGAGACGCTCTACGTTCAGTGGTGGATCCCGATGACGGGCAAACTCACCGAAGAAGGCAAGTTCGACACGCCGGGCTACTGGCCTTTCATGCTTCTGTTCCCCATCGGCTTGATGGCGTACACCGTCTTCAATAAGGAGAAGAGCTGGATGAGCCGCATTCCGATCGGCATCATCCTGGGCTTGTGGTCCGGCCAACAGATCCAGATCTACTGGAACAAATTCGGTCCGATGATCGAGGCGTCCATGGTGCCTCTGATCCCGACGGCCACCGACTCGTTCTTTGCCGTGCCGACCACGCAACTGGTGGAAGGAAGAATCGTGCAGAAGGCGGATGCCGCGTTGATTCTCTCAAATCTGTATCCGACGGAAGCAATCAACAACCTGATCTTCCTGGTCACGCTACTCAGCGCTCTCGCCTACTTCTTGTTCAGCGTGGACATCAAGGGCAAGGCGATGCTCGGCTTCAACAAGCTGGGCCGCTGGATGCTGATGATCGGCTTTGGTGCCATCTTCGGCTCCACGGTTATGGCGCGCTTTGCGCTGGTCATCGACCGCCTCGCCTACATCTGGCAAGACTGGCTCAAGCTCGGCGTCTAACGCGGTGTCACTCGAGGTCACCTCGGAAGGGATCGTCATACGGCGGTCGGATTCGCAAGAATCCGACCGCTCGCTTGTTATCCTGACTCGAGATTTTGGCAAGACCTATCTGGTGGCGCGGGGTGCCCGCAAGAGTGGCTCCCGCCTCGCCGGGGCCAGTGAACCTCTCACCCAAGCCCGGTACACCTGGGCTAAAGGCAAAGTGCGCCAGTTTGTGACCCAGTGCCAGCCGCTCAGTTCGTTCCGGCGTCTGCGCGAAGATTACGAACGCCTGAGCGTGGGTCTTGCCATCGCCGAGATCATTGACCAAACCGTGCCCGCCGATAGCCCGTGCGAGGACATCTACGACCTCCTCCTTCGGGCGCTGGATGCCCTGGGCGAATCCACCAATCCGGCCGTCGTCTTGGCGTGGATCCACGTGGGGCTGCTGGTGTGGGAAGGGGAATGGCCCGACTGGACGGCCTGTGCCGTCAGCGGCGAGCGAATCACGAGCGACCCGGCTGATGTGAGTGCCACCGCCGGCGGAGCCCTGCAGCACGAGTTCGCCGGGCACTACAAGGATGCGTTCCCGGTGCCGTGGGCGGCACTGGTGGGCATGAAGCGCCTGGCCGAATGCGAGATGCCCCCGCCGCAAATGAAGGAAGCCCAGGCCGCCGCCCGGTGCCTGGCAGTGCTGGCGCAAAGCCGCCTAGATCGGCCCCTTCCGGCCCATGCGGCCGTGTTTTCCCTCTGGGATTTGCAAATAGGGTCAAAATAGGGCATGCGAAAGTGGGTGTGGCCCCTCGCGGCCCTGGCTTTGGTTTTGGCTGGCGGATGCAGTTCTTCCGGCGGAGGCTTTAGCGAACGCAAGTCCGACCAAGCGGCCAATGTGCTGCGGTATCCGATTCCGAACAATCCGACAACGATGGACCCGGCCATGGTGCAAGATGGCGACACGATTGACCTCTTGCAACAGGTGTACGAGGGCCTGGTGGGTTGGGGCACCAACAACGAGCCCGTCCCCCTGGTGGCCGAGAAGTGGGAAGTCAGCCCGGACGGCCTGACCTACACTTTCACCATCCGGGGCAACGCCACCTTCCACAACGGCAAGCCCGTTACGGCCGATGACGTTGTTTTCACGCTGGAACGCGTGACCAACCCCAAGCTGGCCAGCCCCGTGGCGACGGCCTACCTGGACGATATTCAGGGCGTCATCGAGAAGTTCGAGGGCAAGGCCCCGACGGTGAGCGGCGTCAAGAAGGTGGACGACAAGACCGTGAGCATCACGCTCAAGCGGCCCACTCCCTACTTCCTCGGCAAGTTCACCTACCTCGGCAATGCGATTGTGCCGAAGGATGGCACCCCCGCCGACACCGCTATTACGGAAACCGCCCAAATGATCGGCACGGGTCCGTTTAAGGTGACCGAAGTTCTGCCCGAACAGAAGGTGAGCCTGGCTGCCAACGAAACGTACTGGGGCGGGCGACCGATCCTGGACGGCATCGAGCGCCTAGTCATTGGCGACGCCCTCACTCGCCTCAGCAAGTTCAAGAACGGGGAAGTGGACATGGTCAATCTCGAGCGCCAAGACGTGGATGGCCTCAAGAACAGCGAGTTCAAGGATCAATTGGTGTATCTGGATCGCCCGGCGATTTGGTATGTGGCCATGAACCAGCTGCAGTACGAACCCTTCAAGAAGAAGGAAGTGCGCCAAGCCTTTGCGATGTCCATCAACCGCGAACGCATCGTCAACGAGATCCTCGGCGGCATCAACCAAGTCGCCAATGGCATCGTGCCGCCGGGCGTGCCCGGCCACCGCGAAAACGCGAAGGTGCTGCCGTTTGACCCCGCCAAGGCCAAGGAGATGCTGGCCGCCGCCGGTTACCCGGACCCCAGCAAGATGCCGGCACTCACTCTCACCTTCCGTGATGAGCGCCCGGACATCCGCCGCGCGGCCGAAGCTGTCGCCACCGACATCAAGACCAACCTCGGCGTGGACGTGAAGCTGCAGGCGATGGAGTGGGGGGCTTACCTCGATAAGCTCAACAAGAAGGAGCAGGTGTTCTATCACATGCGCTGGGCGGCCGACTACCTGGACCCGCAGAACTTCCTCAGCCACATGCTGGCCACCAATGCCCCGGAGAACAAGCTGGGTTACAGCAATCCGGAGTTTGACCGGCTGACCGGGCTGGCCGACCGCGAGATGGACACCGCCAAGCGGTTGCCGATCTACGCACAGGCCGAAGACCTCATCCTGGATGATGCCGTGTGGGTGCCGATCTACTTCCAACGTGATGTGGAACTGCAAAGCCCGCGTCTGGATGGTCTGCGCGAGTCGCTGTTTGGCCACCTGCCGCACACCACCACTCGGCTGAAGTAAATCATGGAGCGAGTTCTTCTCGCGTCCGTGTTCGCTCGGCCCGCCTTTGGCCCGAACTGCCCTCTCAGCGGTTCGGGCCTCGGCTTACCGCTCACCAAGGCGGTGCCTTGGCAGAGCTGGGGCGGCAATTCGGCTCGTCACCCTGCGCGGGGGCTGCCCAAGGTTTTGGCTTTCGATGCGCCGCGCGCCGAGGGGCCGGCCGTGGGCCTGACGATTCTGGGCGTAGCAGCCCAGTTCACGGCTGACATATCGCCGGGCCAAATCCTTGGGCATTGGCGCCTCGCGTTCGAGGATGGCCGGACGGAAGAACATCCGCTCCGTTTGGGCACGCATGTGGTGGAAGCCACCAATCTAGAACCGCGCTCGGCAACCCTCGAAGACGGGGTGAAGGTGCGCACGGTCGGCGTCATGGACGTCGGCGGGCAGGCTGTCCGGCTCGATCTCTTTGATTTGCCCCTGCAGCGTCCGGGTCACCTGCGCTCCTTGGCTTTCCATGTAAGTGATTCGGGAGCGAGCTTCCTTTGGTGTGACGTGTTCGTAGCGGTCGAGCAGCCCATTGTCTGTCCGTTCCGGGGCCAAGGCGGGCGGGTGAGTATCGAAGAGGTCGCGACCATTGTGCGCCAGCGCGACCCCGTACGGCTGGAGCGCGCTCTCGACCAGTTTGCGCAGGGGCTTCTCCGCACCACTAACCTTGACGAAGCCAAGGGGCTGGCATTGCTGTTCCTGGGGGCCATCTCGGCGGCGTTACTCGAATCCGGCGCGCCCCGTTCGCTCCATCTTGTGCAGTTGCAGGCGGCGCGCGACCTGGACCGGCAAACCACGCGAGAAGAAGTCTCGGCCACCGCCATGCAGTGGATCCGCGAGGTGCTGGAGGGGCTCCTGGAGCCCCATGAGCGAGCCGTGGACCCCATCCAACAAGCGATTCGCCTCATCGCGGACAGCTTGGGGCAAGAGATGGACGATGCCGAGTTGGCGCAGCGCGTGGGACTCAGCACCAGCCACTTCCGGGCCAAGTTTCGCGCCCAAACCGGGCAACCCTTTGCCAAGTACATCATGGCGGTGCGCTTAGAGCGGGCGTTGGAGATGCTGAAGGCCGGCGGAATTCCCGTCCATTGTGTGGCCAGCGCGGTGGGTTTTCGGTCATTGCCGCACTTCAGTCGGTGCTTCTCACAGCGGTTCGGGGTCAATCCCACCCAGGTCCTGAGCGGTTCTGGTAAGGCTACGGGCTAAAGGTTTTCTAAAGATTGCCAAATATGGTGACCATGGGCCTTGCCCTATTTGCCACCATCTACATGGCGGGAGCGATCGCTTTCTATCTCGTCATGGCCGTCACCGCTCAGCCGGAGCCGATGACCGTCGCTCACTTGCATCTCGTCGAAAACGAGTCGCATGAGTCGGAACGTCGCGCGGCTTAACTTCTCGACACTGGCGAAACGAACCATAGGCGTGCCTGACCTCCGGGTCCGGTGCGCCTTTGTTCTTCTTGTGACGACGCCTCAGGCGTCAGATTGAGTCTGCGGGGGCAGGCGGTGAGCGGGAGTGTAAGGCGAGAGCTTGCGCAGACCTCGCATGTGGCTGACGAGCCGGCCACTCAGGGTGCCCATTTCGCGGTTGGCCGCCCGCACCGTGTGGTTGTGGAACTGGGCCACGTCGTCAATTTTTCGCTCCACGTGGGCAAGGGTGATCGGGTCATCCGCGGAGTTGCGCTGCTCGATCAGCCGGTCAATCTGCTGCCACGTGATGCGCGCCTCGCGGCGCCACCGCATGATGTTATGGTGTGCATGATGAAGGCCCGCTAACGAAAGCGTGATGAGCAGCGCGGCCGACAAAAACACACTCATATAAGGGGCCTACGCAGGCGCCTAAGGTGAGGTTGCGGGTTCCGCAACTTTTTTGAGTTGAACCCAACTTCGGTCGACCCCACCCGGGTCGCGAATTTCCACAGTCTTGTCGTCCACGCGGCGGACTTCGAGCGGCCGGAACTGACTCACGGCGGAGGAGCCCATGGATTCGATACTGCGGCCCATCACCTCTTTGACATCAAGAAGGAGCCCGCCGTTGCCCGGGCGGAAGGTGCCGGTGGCAGGGAACCCCGCCGAAGTGTAAACAAATGTGCCGTCCCGCTTGATTTCAAGCTCGACAATGCGCAAAGTGTTGGCGGTGGGGGAGTCATCGCCCTTGAGGATGTCGGCGCGTTCCCCTTGCCACTTGCCCATAAACGGCTGAGAGCTTGTGCAACCTCCCAGCAGGCCCGCCGCCGAAAGTGCGACGAGAGATAACATCCAAGGCATGGGCGCCATCACCCCCGATTTGTATCTCAGCATGGGACTCACCCACGAAGAGTACCGACTCTTGACGGAGCAAATGGGGCGCGAACCGCGAATGACCGAGCTCGGCATGATCTCGGTGATGTGGAGTGAGCACTGCGGCTACAAGTACTCCCGCCCGGTGCTGGCCTACTTTGCCGAATACAAGAAGGCGATTGAAGGCGAGGGGCTGGAGAACGCGGGCGTGGTGCCCATCGGTGACGGCCTGGGCGTGGTGCTGAAAGTGGAAAGCCACAACCACCCGAGCGCGGTGGAGCCCTACCAAGGCGCGGCCACGGGCGTGGGCGGCATCATCCGCGACATCTTCACGATGGGGGCGCGGCCGGTGGCGCTGCTGAACTCGCTTCGCTTTGGCACCATCTCGCCGGGGCAAGAGGAACCCGCGACGGTGGCCCGCAACCGGCATCTGCTGGAGCATGTGGTGGCGGGCATTGCCGGGTATGGCAACTGCGTGGGCGTGCCGACGGTGGCGGGCGAAGTGAACTTCCATCCGCGCTACAGCGGCAACCCGCTGGTGAACGCGATGTGCGTGGGCCTCGTTAAGACAGACGAAGTCGCCAGTGCTTCGGCCAAGGGGACGGGGAATCCGGTGATCTACCTCGGCAGCGCCACGGGTCGAGATGGCATCCACGGGGCCTCCTTTGCTAGCGTGGAAATGGACGAAGAAGGCGAAGACAAGCGCCCGAATGTGCAAATTGGGGACCCCTTTGCCGAGAAGTCACTGATTGAAGCTACGCTGGAGGCCCTGCAAACCGGGGCGATCGTGGGCATTCAAGACATGGGGGCCGCCGGCCTGACCTGCAGCATCACCGAAATGTCGGCCAAGGGCGGCGTGGGCATGGTGGTGGACCTGGACAAGGTGCCCCTGCGCGACCCCAGCATGACGGGCTACGAGATCATGCTGAGCGAAAGCCAAGAGCGCATGTTGGCGGTGGCGCACGCGGGCCGCGAGCAAGAAGTGATTGAGGTCTTCCACAAGTGGGGCCTTCCGGCGGTGGTGATTGGCCACGTGACGGACGACGGCTGGGTGCGCATCACGCGGCACGGCCACACCGAAGTGGACATGCCCGCCGATATCTTTGCCGACGGCTGCCCGACGTACTACCAAACCCCAGTGGAGCCGGCGGCCTTTTTGCAACGCCAAGGCTGGAACCCGGACGATCTCATCGCGCCGGACCTGAACGAGGCGTGGCTGCGCGTGCTGGCCCACCCGGATGTGGCGAGCAAGGAGAATATCTACCGGCAGTACGACCACCAGGTGCAAGCGCACACGGCGCTGGTGCCCGGCGTGGGCGATGCGGCGGTGATTGCTCCGGAAGGCACCGCCAAGGGCCTGGCCACCAAGATTGACGGCAACGGCCGCTGGACCATGGCCGACCCCTTCACGGGCGGGCAACTGGCCACGGCGGAAGTCTGCCGAAACCTGGCCTGCGTGGGGGCGCGCCCGGTGGCTCTAACGGATGGCCTGAACTTTGGCAACCCGCAACGGCCGGAGGTGTTCTGGCAATTCGAGCGGGCGGTGCGCGGCATTGCCGATGCCAGTGAAGCCTTCCGGGTGCCGGTGGTCAGCGGCAACGTGAGCTTCTACAACGAAACGAAGTATGCCGACGGCTCGACGCTCGAGATTCTGCCGACGCCGATGATGGGCGCGGTAGGCGTGCTGGAGCGCGCCGAACAGCGGATTGGCATGGGCGTCGACGCCGGTAACTTCCGCCTCGCGCTCGTGCGGCCCACGGGCACGGAGTACGTGCAGCAGGGTCTCGGGGCGAGCCTTTATGCGACGACGTGCGGTGTCGAGGACGGCGTGCCGTGTGCCCCGGACCTGGATGCGGAAATCGCTTTGCAAGAGTGGCTGCCCAGCCTGGTGGAGCGCGGCCTGCTGGCGGCGGCCCACGACGTGACCGACGGTGGACTTGCGGTGACGCTCGCCGAGATGGCGATGGCGTCGAATCGCGGATTGATGGTGGTGCTGAGTTCGGCGGCGACCGAGGGTCTCAGTCGCGCCGATGCGGTGGCCTTTGGCGAGCTTCCGGGTTGGGTGGTTATGGCTTATGCCCCCGAGCATGAGCGAGAAGTTTTGGCATCTTGTCCCGGCGCTTTGGTGATTTATCCGGTGGGAGAAATGACCACCGGTCAAGACGTTGTCCTGCATATGGATGAACTAGGAACCACGCTCACTCAGCCGCTCGATAAGCTGCGCGCGGCGTACAAAGGGGCCGGAATTCTCTAAC
>CALRVA020000019.1:0-23342 GCA_943371495.1 Archangium gephyra
ATGCCCGCGGCCTTCAAGCTGGCCAGGTTCGCCATGCGGGTTTGGCCGTCCTTCACCGTGGTCAGGGCACCCACCGGCGCCACAAAGACACCTCCGGCATCCGGAGCCGCACTCTTATCCAGAATGAAGTCAATCAGCGCCGGCGTATCCAGCGGCGGGGTGGTGTTGGGCAAGCAACAAATGGTGGTGAACCCGCCAGCCGCGGCCGCTCGGGTGCCCGTCTTGATGGTCTCGCGGTAATCCTCGCCCGGCTCGCGCAGGTGCACGTGCATATCCACCAAACCCGGCGTGATCCAGAGTCCGGTGCAGTCGTACTCAGAGGTGGCATCGCTGATGTCTACATCCGGTCCGCACGCCACGATCTGGGCGTTCTCGACCACGACGTGCCCGACGAGGTCGAGATCCTGACTCGGGTCGAGGATGCGACCATTCTTGAATACGGTTTTCATTCGTCACCTCGGTCTTCGCCCAGCGCCCACTGCAGGGCGGCCATGCGTACAAAAATGCCGTTGGTGACCTGCTCCAGCACCGCGCATTGCGGGCCGTCGGCGGTGGCGTCATCCAGTTCCACGCCTCGGTTCATCGGGCCGGGGTGCATCACAATCGCCTCGGGGTTGGCCACCCGCAGGGCGGCGCGATTGACTTGATAAAGCTTGGTGTATTCCCGGCTAGAACTGAGGTGCGGGCCGCGCATGCGTTCCCTTTGCAACCGCAGGCAGATCACCACGTCGGCCCCGTCCAGGCCTTCCTTGAGGTCGTAGTGCACACTGCCGGGCAAGCCGCTCATCACGCTCGGCAGGAGCGTGTTCGGCCCCACAAAGCGCACGTTTGCGCCTAGCTTGCTGAAGATCCACGCATCACTGCGGGCGACACGCGAATGGAGGATGTCCCCCACAATCGCCACGTTTAAGCCTTCGATTTGCCCCTTGCGAGAGAGAACGGTGAGGGCATCACTCAGGGCCTGGGTGGGGTGCTCGTGCTGGCCATCGCCGGCGTTGATGGTCGGGCCGCCGAAGTACTCCGCCGCGAGGTTCGCCGCGCCCGACGACCGGTGCCGCATCACCAGGGCATCCAGCCGCTCGTGCTTGAGCGTGAAAATGGTATCGCGCAGGGTTTCGCCCTTGCTCATGCTGCTGCCGTCGCCGGAGAAGTTCACCGGTTGGTAGCCGAGGTAGTGGCAGGCCTTTTCGAAGGAAACGCGGGTGCGGGTGGAGTTCTCGAAGAACAGCAGGCCCACGCTGCGGCGCACGGCCGGGGGTGCCGGGTAATCGCCCGCCTCCACATTGTCCTTGTGCATCTGGGCCATGGCCAGCAGATACTGGATGTCGTCCACATCCAGGTGGCGCATGGCCAGCAAGTTCCGGTTCATTCTCGCTCCTCGGCCTCGATCAGCACCACGCAATCGTCGGGGTCGCCTTGCTCCTTGGTCGTGACCCGGATGTGGTCCGAAGCTTCGGTGTGGAAGGTCACCCCGCAGTAATCCGGCTGAATGGGAAGCTCGCGGTGACCGCGATCAATGAGCGTGGCGAGTTGGATGCACTTGGGTCGGCCGTGGTGCAGGATGGCGTCCATGGCGGCGCGCACCGTGCGGCCCGAGAACACGACCTCGTCCACCAGGATGAGGGTCTTGTCTTTGAGGCTAAACGGAATGTCGGTGCGGTCTTCGCCATTCGCAGGGCGGTCGTCGCGGTAGCCCGCAATGTCCACGCTGCCGCAGGGGATGGTGAAACCTTCGACTTGCGTCATCAAGAACGCGAGACGCCGGGCAATGGGGACGCCCCCGTTCAGAATCCCGACCACGACCAGGTCTTGGCCGCCCTCGTTGGCCTCCAGTATCTCGTGCGCCATGCGCCCCAAGGTTCGGCGCATGGCCGCCGCATCCATCAGGACGACACTCATGCCCCGAATTATGACGCCTTCCCTCCCGGGATGGGCCGACTAGTGGGCGTGACCCATGCGGGCTTCGGCTTCGGCTTCCACGCGCTTGATTTCGGCTTCGAGTTGCAGGCGGGCGGATTCCAGCGTTTCTTCGTCGGCATCGGCGGGCACGGTCACCGCATCGCCGAAGATCATCACGGCGCGACTGAACGGCTTCGGCACCATGTAGCGATCCCAGGATTTAATGAGCCAGCGCCGGTTGGCGCTTACGCCCATGGGCACCATCGGGGCTTGTGACTTCTGTGACATGCGCACAATGCCGGGCTGCACCACCTGGCTGGGGCCGCGCGGGCCGTCGGGCGTAAAGGCCATCCACCCGCCCTGCCGCAACACCTTGATGCTCTCGGCCAGGGCGCGCGCGCCCCCGCGCCCGGTGCTCCCGCGAACCACCCGGAAGCCGAAGCGCTGGAAGATGCGGGTTTGCATGTTGCCGTCGTTGCTCAGGCTGATGATCGTCCAGATGCCTTCGCCGCGAAACACCTTGGTGGCCAGCATGGTGCGCCCGTGCCACCCGGCCAGCAAATAGGGGCCGCCGGTGTACTTTTCTCGACCAATGACCTCGATACGAACCGTGGCCAGCAAAGCGCGCACGACGCAATAGATAGGAAAGGCCAGGACGCGCGGGCGCACCCCGCGCCACCAGCTTTTGAGCCGAGATTGGCTCACGATTTGGCCCCAGATTTGGGCAACGGCCAGTGCCCTCGTTGCATGGCGAGTTGGAAGGCCCCGTGGCCGCTGTACTTTTCGGCCAGCTCCGTCAGCAGGGCTTGGCTTCGTACTGGGTCACGGTCGCGCAGGCACTCGGCGAGGCTGAGCAAGGCGTCCGCGCGCTGCGGGTTGTCTGGCCCGGTGACCAGGCTTTCCCACAGGGCTTCGCCCAAGGCATCCTCAGGATAAGCGTGGGCCAGGCGAGCGCGGTCGAGTGGCTCCAAGGCTTGCCAGAGGCGGTGATCGCGGATATAGGCCAGAGATTCGCGCTGGGCCGCCCCTTGGGTGCGTTCCACCCATTCCCGTACGGCCGCCGCTTCCTTTTCCGGCTCGTGCAGGTCGCCGTAGGCAATGGCGCGGTCGCGCAGCGCCCGTTCATCGGCCGGGTGCTTGGCCAAGATGGACTCGGCCGTGGCCAGCACCGCCGCCGGGCTGCGTTGATTCATGCGGTCCAGCGCCTCGTGCCCTAGTCGCAAACTCGCTTGCTTGGGCGCGCGGAAAAGGAATGCCAACACCAATCCCACAAAGAACCCGGCCAAATGCGCCCAGTAGGCGGTGCTCCCGGCCTCGGCGTTGTTGGCCATCAGAGCACCCACGCCTTGCATCGCCACCCAAATGAGCGTGAGCACGGAAACGCGCAGGCCGAGCTTGGGGGCAACGGGCACCTTCATGCCCATGTAAAGCAGCGTGGCGTAGGCCACCACCCCGGCGATGGCTCCGCTGGCCCCGACCAGCGGCGGCGAGAACTCCAGCGAGCGCGCCACCAGATAGTGCGCCCCCACCCCAGCCAGGCCACTGGCAATGTAGACCGTGCTGAGCCGCCAAGCCCGCGCGTGGAATTCGACAAGCGGACCGACCGCCGCGAGGAAGACGAGGTTCCCCGCCAGGTGCAGCAAGTTAGCGTGGAGGAAAAGCGACGTAAAGGCCCGGAAGGCATCGGGGCGCATCGCCCAGAAGCCGTAGCGGTCGGCCAACGTGGGGTCCAGCGTCGTCGCCACGGCCGCCGCCAAATTGAGGCCAATCAGGCTCAATGTGACAACGGGCACCGGGGCGCGATTCGACATGGGATCTCCGATTAGTCGACCGAATCGTAGGCGCTTTCGGGAATCTCGACGTTCATGAACACTTCCTTCGTGTCATCGAGGTCTTCCAGGGCGTCGTAGAGGCGGATGATCTTGGCCCAGTCGTCGTCGCCGGGGCTGGCCATGTTGGTGGGGATACGCGTGAGGCCGACATCCTTGGTGGCAAAACCGGCGTCATTGAGGGCGTTGTTGGCTTGGTGGAGGTCTTCCACCGCCGTGTAAATCGTGTAGGTGTCTTCGTCGTCGGCCAGCACGTCCGAGGCTCCGGCTTCCAGGGCCGCCATCGTGACCGTGTCTTCATCGCCCGCCGACTTGTCGATCAGGATCATGCCGCAGGACTTGAACTGCCAAGCCACCGACCCGTTCTCGGTGAGGCCACCGCCGTGCTTGTTGAAGGCGTGGCGAAGTTCGGAAACCGTGCGGTTCTTATTCTCGCTGTAGACCTCGACCATGAAGGCGACGCCACCAGGACCGACGCCCTCGTAGCACAGCTCTTCGTAGTTTTCACCCTCGACGTTGCCCGCGCCCTTGGCCAGCGCGCGTTCGATGTTGTCTCGCGGGACCGAGCTTTCCTTGGCCTTGGCAATGGCGAGCCGCAATCGAACGTTGGTTTCTGGGTCCGCGCCGCCCATCTTCGCCGCGACGATGATTTCACGAGAAAGCTTGGTGAAGAGCTTGCCGCGAATCGCGTCTTGCTTGCCCTTGCGGATGCGGATGTTCTTCCATTTACTATGGCCAGCCATGAGTTGGCCTCATTTTGGCACGTTGGCCGAAATTGCGGGGCTGCCGCCCCGGTTCAGGCCATTCTCGGAGCCCGAAACACCCATGTCAGCACCCCGCCACACACGACAAGCCCGGCAAAAATCATCGGCCAGCCCAGGTTCTCGTTCTCGACCATCACGGCCATCGTCGCCACCAGGAACCCCACCAGAGTGGCCCACCCGATGATGAGCCGGGTCGTCATGCGTTCCTTGGCGCGGGCGCGCCGGGCGTACTCCAGCAGGTACGGCGCTTGGCACTTCATGCAGGCGATTTCGTTGCAAGGGTTGATGTGCCCGCACGATCGGCATTTGAGCGGGGCGAAGTGGTCCTTCTTGCCTTTCAGGTTGCGGCGCCACACCTTGAGCATCCGCTCTTCGGCGGCGTACATGCCGCGCACGGACTGATTCTTGATCGGGTCCATGTCGTTGCTCAGTCCGTTGAGGAGCCGCTCTCGCACGGCAATCGCCGGCCCCTTCAATCCATGCTCGTACAGCAAAGTCGTGATGGCAAACCAGGCCGTCATGTTGTCCGGGCGCTCGACCACCGCTTGGTGCGCCTGGTCGAGTTGCCGAGTGGAGATGCGCCGGATTTCCGATTCGGCGACCTTCTCCCGGGCAAAGGGGAAGAAGACCACGGTGATGATCATGGAGAGCAAGGTAGGGGCAAGCACCGTCGGGTCGGGCCAGAGCATGGCCACCGCGAACATGGCCAGGCAAAAGAGGAACCCCCCGATGGCCACCGACCAGTGAATCTCGCCATCAATCCACCAATGGAGCAAGACGATGCCGCAAATGCCCACGAACGGGATGGAGATGCCGATGGCCATCCCTTGGCTGACCATCAGTTCCCGGGCTGCCATGGCCAGTAGGAATTCCATTGCGCCTCCCCCCGCTTAGGGTGAAGAACTTATACCTTTTGCAGGTCCTTGGCGCGCACGAGCAGAACGTAGTGCGGCGTGAACTGGATTTCTTCCTTGGTCAGCAGCTTGCGGTCTTCTTGCGGCAGGTTCTTGTCGAGCTTGTCGCGCATGCGCTGGGTGGAAATAGCATGCACGTCTTGCGCCACGCCCTTCAGTTGGTCCAGGTCGATCTCGACGGCGATCTCATCGTTGTTATAGATGTTCGCGATCTTGCCCGTCAGCCCTTGCATGTGGGGGTAGACCCCGCTGAGCTCCGCTCCGGCCCCGAGGTCAGGGGTCTGGATGCGTACGCGATCGCCTTCTTGGAACGCCATGTCGCCTACTAGAATACCGCGCCGAGTTCGGCTCATCCTGTCCGGTCTAGTGCTGCCGGTCGATGACGTAGCGCGCGAAGGTGCGCAGGGTGTCCGTTTCGCCGGGCATGTCGTCCAGCGCGGCGAGGGCGGCACTGATTTCCCGTTCGGCGGCGGCGCGGGCACCGTCCACACCCATCACCGCGACGTAGGTTTGCTTGCCCCGGGCTTTGTCACTGCCGCTGGCCTTGCCCAATTGCTCTTCGTTGCCGGTTTCGTTGAGGACGTCGTCGGCAATCTGGAAGGCAAGCCCCAGATGCTGGCCGTAGGCGCGGAGCGAAGCCGCTTGGGCTTCGTTGGCACCCCCCAGGCGGCCACCCATTTCGCAGGCGCAACCGAGCAGAGCTCCGGTCTTCATCGCATGAATCTCTTGGACGAGGGCCAGGTCCGGGATTTCCCCTTCGCTCAGCACGTCAAGCACTTCGCCGCGCACCAGCACCTCGGCGCACTCGGCCAGGCACAGTCCGACGCGGTGGGCGATGGCCGGCTCGGCGTGGCTGGTCAGAGCGACTTTGAGAGCGAGGGCGAAGAGAGCATCTCCGGCCAAGATCGCCATGCCTTCGCCGTAGACCTTGTGATTGGTGGGGCGGCCCCGGCGCAAATCGTCGTTGTCAATCGCCGGGAGGTCATCGTGGATGAGCGAAAAGACGTGGAGGAATTCGAGGGAGCAAGCTCCGTCCAAGGCGGTTTCAGGGTCGCCGCCCACGGCGAGGGCACTGGCCATGCACAGCAAGGGGCGCACCCGCTTGCCGGGGGCCAACGCACTGTAGGCCATGGATTGACTGAGCGCTGGCGCGGGCAAGTCCTCACTCGGGAGAAGGGCGGACATCCGGGCATCCACGCGGCTCTGCCAGTCGGCAAAGTGCCGAGGAAGACTCATTACGACCAGTGTACTCATGCTTCCCTCGGCCTACGTGAATCCAGGCAGGGACGTTGGCAACGGGTACCCCTGGGGGGCCCGTTGCTTCGGCAACGGCATCGGTATGATTCCCGCATGGTGGAAGTGAGGCCGTTCCGGGGCCTGAGTGGGCTTCCGCCTGCCGGCTGGGTGCCCCCCGTGGAGATGATGACTCCGGCCGAGGTGGAAAGCCACCGCGAGAACTCCCTGAGCGCGATTCACCTGGTCCGTCCCCGGCGCGAATCCGACGACCGGAGCCAGTTTGTGCAATACGCCCGGGCGGCGGCGCAGCTCGAAATGTGGCGGCGCGACGGCACCCTCTCGATCGCCGATGAACCCCGCCTTTACGGCCTGAAGTGGCAAGGCATCCCGGTGCTTTACGGCCTGGTGGCGGTGAGCGAGCTTTTCCCGCGCGGGGCCGAGTTGCCCTCCCGGGGCGATGACCGTCTGCGGCTGCTGGAATCTACTGACACCTACTTGGAACCCCTGGTCGCCGTGGGCGATCTCCCGGCTTTGACGAACCTGGAGGAATCCGTGCTGAGCGAACTTACGGACGAGCCCGTGACCGTCCGTAACCTGCGCGTGGTGGACAGCCCCGACCGATTGGGGGCGGTGCGCAGCTTTACGGAAGAGAACCCTAAGGCCACCCACGCCCTCGTAGCCATCGTCGCGGAGGCCCATGCTCAGCCGGTGCCCCTGCGCCTCAAGCGCTACCCCCAACCGGACCTGCAGACCCGGTGCGCGGAACACGGCACGGTTTTGAGCGGTCCAGAACTCGAAAGCATGGCCCCCAACGATCCGGCCCTCAAGGTCACGGAAGCGGATGGCAGCACGTGGGCGTTCCGTCCGCGCGACGCTTCCGTTTGGGCAAGCCTCGGCGAATGGCTGGGGGGCACCGGCTGGGAACGCCTGCCGGACCACGACGCCGGGCCGGCCGCGCTCACTTTGCAGTCTTGCGACCCATCCGCGCCCGCCATGGCGCAGGTCTTGCCGCGCATCCCCTCGGGGCCGGTGTTTTGGAGCCGAAGAGACCGATGAAACTCACCTTGCAAGGAACGGGCGGGGCCGACGGGATTCCGGGGCTGTTTGGCGATAGCCGCGTGAGCGAATACGCCCGCCAGCACCAGGGGCGCGACGTGCGCACCCGGGCGGCCGCCTTGGTGAACGAGGACCTCAAGATTGACTTTGGTCCGGATACGTTCTCGCAAGTGATTGCCACGGGCAGTTGCCCCCGCGATTGGTCGGCGGTGGTGTTTACGCACAGCGATGCGGACCATTTCGCCATTGAAGAGCTTCAATACGCCGTGGTGCCCTTTACGGCGGAAGATGCCTGTCCCTTTACGATTTATGCCAACGGCACCATCATTCGGCGATTGCGAGAGCGCTATCCCGATTGGCCGATGGAGATGGTGACGACGCAGAGCTTTACCAGCGTCACCCACGGCGAATATGTGATTACCCCCATCAAGGCGAACCACGGATCCCCCGCCGAAGACACCCAGAACTTGGTGATTGAGCAAGGCGGGCGCACGCTCCTCTATGCCACCGATACGGGCATTTGGGATGAGCGCACGTGGCGGTTCTTGCAGGGGCTCACCGTCAACCTTTTGGTGATTGAATGCTCGGAAGGGTTTGTCCACACCCCCTACAATGGCCACCTAGATGTGCATGAGTGCCTGGCCATGGTGGGGCGCCTGCGACAGATGGGCACCCTCGGCCCGGGTAGCCAAGTGGTCACCACCCACCACAGCCACAACGGCGATGCGACCCACGAGGAACTCGTCAAATGGTTCGAACCCCATGGCATCCAAGTGGGGTATGACGGTCTCGTTTTGGAAGTGTAACGCGCCTTTCTGCCTTTGGCGTGCGTCTGAAGGATGCCAAAGGACTGGCGGGCGAGCGGCCAAGGAGGGCCATCTCCTTTGGGTTGCGCGATCCATCTGGATCTCGGGGATTGAATGACTTTTGTAGGGAAATGGTTTGGATTTGGGCAAAACGAGCACTTTGATCGAGGTTTAAGAGCCTACGAGAACAAGGGTTTTGCTGAAGCCGCAGCCCACTTTAGTCAAGCCGTAGAGACGGAGCCTAACGATCGCCTTCGCGAGAAAGCCATCTCTTATCTCGCCGGTTCTCTTGCCCGGATGGGCACAGCGGCCCTGGCCGAAGGCCAATACGAAGACGCGGTGGCGGTGCTGATGCAGGCCGCCGGCCTTCGCCCCCGATTTGCCGACGTGCAGGCCAGCTTGGCCACCGCTTACGCCCGGGTTGAACAGTACGACAAGGCCCTGCAGCACGTGGATGCTTCGCTGGACATCAATCCGCGCTACGCCCTGGCGCATATCCGACGCGCGGGCGTCTTGATGAAGCTGGGCGACATCGAGAACGGCTGGAACCAAGCGCGCAGTGCGATGGAGCGGTTCTCCAACATGCAGTCCAGCGAATGGGAGGCGATTGCCGCCCACGCGGCGGCCGAGAATTGGGATGAAGTGGCCAAGTGGCTTCTCACCTTCCGCCCGGCCGGCAACTTTGATATCCCCTCGTTGGTGGAGGAGTTCCGCAACGCGATGCTGGCGCAGGACGCCGAGCGCGCTGAGAAGAGCATGCGCGACGCCATCAAATTGGCGCCCAGCTTCCCTGACCTCCATGTGAGGCTGGGCGAAGCCCTGTTTGAAGGCAATAAGTCCGAGGCAGCGTTGGCGGCCTTTGAGGAAGCGGCGCGTTTGAACCCGGGTTACGCCGATTCTTACGCCTTGATTGGGATTACCCTGCGCCGCCTGGGCCGGGAATCCGAAGCGCAGAACGCCTTCCGCCACGCTCTCACGCTGGATCCGAACAACATGATCGCCAGCCAAGAGATGGACGGCGAGCCGATTTAACTCGCAACTCCACGCTTAGCCGCGCCGTCATCCTGGTATGGCCATCTCATTCGCCTCGCTGGCCTTGGCGTTCACTTTTACGGCCCCGGCCGCTCCGCCGACGAGTGCTCCGCTTGATCCCGACCTCGGGATGCGGATCATCGCTATGGCCATGGCCGACCAGGAAGCACGCAACCGGTTGGTGGGAGCCATGCAAAGGAACGACCAACCGGCAATGCAAATTGCGATGGGCGACATGATGCGCGAGGATCGCCTCAACGGAGCCGAAATGAAGCGCATCGTGGCGAGCGTGGGGTGGCCCACCTACACCCGCGTGGGGCGCAAGGCTGGGCACATGGCGTGGCTGATTGTGCAGCACCAAGATGCGGACCCCGCGTTTCAGCGGCATTGCCTGAAGTTAATGGAACCCCTCGTGGCCAAGGGCGAAGTGAGCGGGACGGACTTTGCCTATCTCACCGACCGCGTGGCCATCAACACCGGCGGGATGCAGATTTACGGGACGCAGATGTCGCTGGTGAACGGCAAGGCCGTGCCCACCCGCTTGCGCGACCCGCGCCGAGTGGATGAACGCCGGCGGCAAGTCGGGCTGGGTCCGCTCGATGGGTATCAGCGGCTCATCGAGCAGATGTACGCCATGCCCAAAGGCTAGGAGCGACTAGCCGGGCGCCTAGCCGGGCATCAAGCGCTTCCACTCCGTGCCTTGCGGAGTGTCACGGAGTTCGTAGCCGGCGGCTTCGATTTGCTTGCGGATGTCGTCCGCCCGGGCAAAGTCTTTGGCCCGCTTGGCTTCTGTGCGGTCCTCGATCCACTTGGTGATGAGCACCCCGTTGATCTCGGGCACCTCGGGGGCGGTAGTGGCCTCGACGGTGCGGCCGTGCATGCCCAGCGTTTGCTCGATGTGGTCCAGGAACCAGCGGGCTTCCCCGGCCTGGGCGGCCGAGAGCGTGTCCTCGCGCAAGAAGCTCCGAATCCCCTCGATCATCTTGGCCACCGCAACGCTCGTGTTGAGGTCCTCGCACATCGCGCCCAGCAGCTCGTCGTAGATGCGCTGGATTTCGGGGCCGGGCGAACCGACCTCCTTGGCCGCGCGGCGTTCCACTTCTTGAATGCGCGCCAGGATGCCGCCGGCATCGCGCAGGCCCTGCATGGTGAAGTTCATGGGCTTGCCGTAGGGGGTGCCCATCAGCGCCAGGCGGATCGCGAGCGGGTCGTGGCCTTCCTCGATGAGCTGACGCACCGTGAAGAAGTTGCCCTTGCTTTTGGCCATCTTCTCGCCTTCCACCTGCAAGAACCGCACGTGCATCCAGTGGTTGGAGAACGCCTTGCCGGTGCAGCTTTCGCTCTGCGCAATTTCGCACTCGTGGTGCGGAAATACGAGGTCTTCGCCGCCCGCGTGGAGGTCAATGGTGTCGCCGAGATATTGGCGCGCCATCACGGAGCACTCGATGTGCCAGCCCGGGAAGCCCCAGCCCCAGGGGCTGAACCACTGCATCAGGTGCTTGTCATCCTTCTTCCACAGGGCAAAGTCGGCCGGGTGGCGCTTGTTGTCGTCTTGCACCACGGTGCGCACGGCCCGCATCAGAGTGTCCTGATCCTTGTTTCCGCTCAGCTTGCCGTAGCCCTCGAAACTCTCGACTGAGAAGTACACGCCGGTCGGCGTTTCGTAGGCGTGTCCCGACTTGATCAGGTCTTCCACGGCCTGGATCTGCTCGCGCATGTGCTCGGTGGCGCGCGGGCGCACCGTCGGAGCCCGCATGTTCAGCAGTCGCCAGTCTTCTTCAAAGGCATCGGCGTAGTGCCGCGCCAGATCCCAGACGTTGGCAAAGGCTTCGCCTTCCTTGCTGCGCAGGGCGCGCTCCATCTTGTCCTCGCCGCCCGCGTCGGCCACGTCATCCTCGGTGAGGTGACCCACGTCGGTGATGTTGCTGGCGTAGCTGACGCGCCAGCCGAGAGATTCGGCCGTGCGCACCACGAGGTCGGCACTCAGGAACGTCCGGAAGTTGCCGATGTGAGCGTAGCTATACACCGTCGGCCCACAGCAGTAGAACCGAAGGTGATTCGGTTCTTGCGTCTCCACCGGACGCACACTGCGGGTCATCGTGTCGTATAGCCGAAATTGAGGCATAGAACCTTGAATCTACCGCCCCGATTGCGGCGCGCTTAGGGCATGGAGAGTCGCTTGGCCAGGTTGCTGGGCTGGTAGTCCGCGAGCGCCGACCAGGGCACGGTGAATTCGTAGGTGCCCTCGGCGTAGGCACCGACCTCGTAGTGGTCGAACTGATAGATCAGCCCCTTCTTGCTCACCACAAAGCGGCCCTGCAGGGTCTCGTCCAGTTCGGCGAGGGACTCCATCTCGCGCTTGGCTTTGCTCTGGTTCAGGCGGCTCAGCACTTCGCCGGCCCAGAACAGGTTCCGCTCATTGTCGTTCGGGATCAGAGCGTTGAGCGAGAACTCGCGCGGATGTTCGTCCAGATAGATCGCTAAGTTGATCTGCTTGCGGTAGGCATAGCCGTGCGCGCCCCCGGAGTAAGTCTCGGCGGTGGTCCAGCCGCTGATCATCCAGCTTTCTTGGCGAGAAACCTGGCCTTGAATGTGGAAGTACCACATACGGTGCGGGTAGCCGAACTTGCGGGCTTCGGCTTCCCCTTCCTTCGATTCCTTCAGGGCTCGCTGGTAGTCCGGTTCCACCGCGTTCTTCATCATCAGGTTGAAGCCCTTGATGAGCGGAGTGTTGCCCGCCAGCACCGGATACCGAGCCGAGGCGTCGATGGTGGAGTTCTTGACTTGATGAGAAACCTGCGAGGCGGGGGCGGGGGCCGGAGCGGCCAGCAGGGACGCGGCGATGAGGGTGCTGATCATGTTCATTTACTCGGACGTGCGAACGAGGACGTGATGCTTCTTACCACTGCTGAGTTTCATCACCCCGTCGTTCAAATCGGCAAGGGAGACAGCGGCCTGGACGTCGGTCACCTTCTCGTCGTTGATGCGGACCCCGCCGCCTTGGATCAAGCGCTTGGCCGCGCCGTTGCTATCGGCCAGACCGGCTTTCACCAAAAGGTCAGTCACGCGCGCTGGTTCTTTTAGGTCAACTGTAATCGTGGGCAACCCCTCGGAGGAGGCCCCTTGCTCAAAGGTTTCCTGGGCGGTGCGGGCCGACGTTTCCGCCGCCTCGCGCCCGCGCACCAAAGCGGTCACGGCCGTGGCCAGGGCCTTCTTGGCGTCGTTGATCTCGCGGCCTTCCAGCGCGGCCAGCCGATCAATCTCTTCGGACGGAAGCTCGCTAAACAACCGCAGGAACCGCACCACGTCCGCATCGTCCACGTTGCGCCAGAACTGCCAGAAATCGAAGTCGCTCAGGCGGTCGGGGTTCAGCCACACCGCGCCCGCCGCGCTTTTGCCCATTTTCTTGCCTTGGCTATCGGTGAGCAGGGGGCAAGTGAGGCCGATCAGCGAGTCATCTTCGTCCTCGCGGCCCACCATGCGCCGGTGGAGTTCCACCCCGTTCACGATGTTGCCCCACTGGTCGCTGGCGCCCATCTGCAGGGTGCAGCCGTAGCGCTTGTTCAGCTCGACAAAGTCGTACGCCTGCAAAATCATGTAGTTGAACTCGAGGAAGGTGAGGGGCTGCTCGCGTTCCAAGCGGGTTTTGACGCTATCGAACGTCATCATCCGGTTGATGGTGAAGTGCGTGCCCACGCTCCGGAGCATATCGAGGTACTTGAGTTCATCCAGCCACTCGCTGTTGTCCACCACCAGGGCTTCGCCCGGCCCGAAGGTTAAGAACCGATCAAAGATGGTCTGGAGCTTGGCCTTGTTGGCGGCGATGCGCTCGTCGGTCATCAGTTGCCGCGATTCATCCTTGCCGCTGGGGTCACCCACCTTGGTGGTGCCGCCGCCGAGGACGACGATGGGTTGGTGGCCGGATTGCTGCAGGATGCGCAGCAGCATGAGCGGGAAAAGGCTGCCCACGTGCAGGCTGTCGGCGGTGAGGTCGAAGCCGATATAACCCACGATGCGGCCTTCGGCGGCCCGCTGGTCCAGGGCGTCCAGGTGCGTGCATTGGTGGATAAATCCGCGCTCGTGCAGGGTGCGCACAAACTCAGATCGGAACGACGACGACATAGGTTTCAAGGATACCGGTGGCCCTCGGCTCACCCCGTGCCGAGAGGTCATGCGCACCCGCCGGGCCAGGGTGTATTCTGAAGTTTATGGCAGTTCGCGTTGGCATTAATGGATTTGGCCGCATTGGCCGCTTGTCGCTCCGCACCATCATCGAACGGCACGGCAAAGATATCGAAGTCGTGGCCCTGAATGACCTGACCGACGTAGGCACCAACGCGTACCTGTTCCAGCGCGACACCTGCTACGGCAACTACAACGGCAGCGTCTCCTACGACGACGACAGCGTGCAGGTGGGCGGCTACGACATCAAGGTCTTTAAGGAGCCGGACCCGGCCAAGATCCCCTGGGCCGATGCGGGCGTGGACATCGTGGTGGAATCCACGGGCCGTTACACCGACGCCAACCTCGCCAAGGCCCACCTGGGCGGCAGCGTGAAGAAGGTTGTCATCAGCGCCCCGGCCAAGAATGAAGACGTGACCCTGGTGCTGGGCGTGAACGACGGGATGTACGACCCGGCCAACCACAACGTGATCAGCAACGCGAGCTGCACCACCAACGGCCTGGCGCCGGTGGCCAAGGTGCTGCACGACTCGTTCGGCATCCAAAAAGGCCTGCTGACCACGGTGCACGCTTACACCAATAGCCAGAGCACGGTGGACACGGCCAAGAAGGACCTGCGCGACAGCCGCGCCGCCGCCGAAAACGTGGTGCCCAGCAGCACCGGGGCGGCCAAGGCCGTCGGGTTGGTGATTCCCGAGTTGAAGGGCAAGTTCACGGGCATGGCGTTCCGCGTGCCGGTACCGACCGTGAGCGTGGTGGACTTCACCGCTCTGCTCAGCCGCACGGTGACCGCTGAAGAAGTGAATGCGGCGATGAAGGCGGCGGCCGACGGTCCGCTGAAGGGCATCATGGAATACACCGAAGAAGCCCTGGTCAGCAGCGACCTGAAGGGCAACCCGGCCAGCAGCATCTTCAGCGCCATCGACACCGTGGTGCTGGACGACATGATCAAGGTCGTGGCGTGGTACGACAACGAGTGGGGATACTCCTGCCGCATCGCCGACCTGCTCAAGTTCTTGGGCGACAAGGGCCTCTAAGCCCCCGGTTCCGTCAGGCAAAAAGCAACCCCGCTTCCCTTTTTCGGGCGGCGGGGTTTTCTCTTTCGTTGAGGGCAGGTGACTATTCGCTCAGCAAGTACTCGGCGAGAAGATTCGCCGTGTCGCGTAGGGCGTCAATGTGCGTGCGCTCGTAGCCGTGGCTGGTGTCCACGCCCGGACCGATGAGGGCGACCTGCGCCCGGCCACCGGCGCGCCAATATTGGCTGCCGTCGCTGCCGTAGTGCGGGTAGATGTCCGGCTTGAGTTCAATGCCGGACTGATCCGCCATCCCGCGCAGCTTGTTGGAGAGTTCGCTGCTGTAGGGGCCGCTGCTGTCCTTGAGGCAAATGGAGCAGTGGAACTCGTCGCCATTCTGGCCGGTGCCCACGCACGCCATGTCCACCACCACCAGTTCGCTAAGGTCCGCCGGGAGGCCGTCGCTGCCGCCATGACCAACTTCTTCGTGAACGCTGAGCAGCAGGTGCGTGTCTTGCCCGGCGCTCAGTCCGAGGTCGCGCAGCGCCTTCAGTGCGGCCAAGAGGCACGCCACCCCCGCCTTGTCATCGAGGAAGCGAGAGCGGACGAAACCGCTGGGAGTGGATTCAAATCGGGGGTCAAAAGCGATAGGGTCGCCCACATCAATGCCCAGAAGGCGGGTTTCTTCCGCCGAAAGCGTGCGCTCGTCAATGCGAACCTCAAGTGTGTCTGCATTGCGCGGCGAATCGATCGCATGGCGGCTGACGTGCACGGCTCCGTTGTTCAGCACGATGCTGCCCCGCACCTGTTGCCCGCCCCGGGTAGTGATGGTCACGCCTTCGCTTTCCACGGTCGGCCAGTTCACGCCATTCAGAGCCGTCATGCGCAGGCGCCCATTGGGCTTGATCTGCGCCACCATCGCCCCGAGCGTGTCGAGGTGCGCGGTGATGCCACGTGGCTGGTCGTGACGCAGACCCTCGACCGAGGCGACGACCGCACCCTTGGTGGTGCGCTGGAACGACACCCCCATCGCGGCGAGTTCGTTCTCCACCATGGCCACCGCCCATTCGGTGGATCCGGTCGGGCTTGGCGTCTGGATCAAGTCCTCCAGGATCTGAAGCACGTCTCCAATCGGCACATCAATGCGGGGCATAGTGCGGTTTTACCCGCGCGCAACGATGGAGAGAGTGTTGCCGTATAATCGAAGTTGAGGAGGGTTCGAACTTATCGAGTCTCCTCACTCTTCATTCCCATAGGGTCACTTATCGATGAAACACACGCGGAACCGAGCCTTTACGCTCATTGAATTGCTGGTTGTGATCGCCATCATTGCCATCTTGGCGGCCATCCTCTTCCCGGTTTTTGCTAAGGCCAAGGAAGCGGCCAAGGGCACGGCCTCGCTGAGCAACATTAAGCAAGCGGGCGTCGGCACCATGATCTACATGACGGACTACGACGATATCTTCCCGCTCATGGTCCACATCAGCAGCGCCACCCAGCCCTGGCCGACTACCTTCCAGGAGTCCATCCAGCCGTACATCAAGAACACGGACATCTCCGTAGACCCGCTCGGCCCGACGGCCACCACGGGTCCGAACGCGGTGTTCCAGCGCACCCAGTATTACGGTGTCCCGCCGCGCGGCGTGGCCGTGAACAGCGGGGGCAACACCAACGAGTACTTCGTGACCGGCTCCAGCTGGGGTCCGATCATCGGTGACGTGGCCAACCCGGTCCGATTCGACGGGATTGCGGGTGTCGCCTTCAATCCGGACATCACTTCGGGCAGCGCCACGGGCCTCTATGCATGGTTCCGCTATAACGCTCTGAACACGCCGGGCCGGGCCATCCCCAGCCTGAGCCAAACGCAGATCGAGAACATCTCCGACCAGGTCATGTTTGCCCCCGGCGGCAACTGGGACCTGTGGTTTGGGAACGGGAAGGTGCTGGGCGGCACGGCCACCTGGTGCAACAGCGGCTACGGCGCCGACCCGCGTGCCCTTCGACCGGGCAGTGTGAACATCACTGGACCTCACGCCCGCAAGAACGTGCAAAATGGTACGGGGAACTACATCGGCTCGTGCTTCTATCCGAATGGCATCAGCATGTTCACGGCGGCGGACACTTCCGCCAAGGCGATGAACCTGCGCCGGGTTTACGAAATCCGGACCGACGCCAGCGGCGTGCGGCACTTCTACCGATTCTGGCCCCAAGGAGGACTGAACTAAGATGAAGAAACTCACCTGGATGATCGCGATCCTGGCCCTCGTTGGGGGCCTCGTGGCTACCGGCTGCTCCGGCGGCGGTGGCGCGGCGGACGAACCGGCAAACCTGGACAACAGTAAGCCCGTACCCGCCGAAGACGGCGGCTAGTTCGCCACAATAACCACGCGGGTTGCCTTGGTGTGAAGGCCAAGGCGACCCGCACGACCCTACCATGGCCGACTCCGCGCCCGCCAACGTCCGCATCATCACCCTCGGTTGCGCCAAAAACGAGGTGGATAGCGAGGAGATCGCCGGCGTTCTGCGCCAAGCGGGCCACCGCCTGGATGGCCGCGAACCCGCCGAGATTACGGTCATTAACACCTGCGGCTTTTTAGAGTCCGCCCAGCAGGAAAGTCTGCGCGTCATCCGCCAAGCCGTTGCCGAAAAGGGCAAGGGCAAAGTCATCGTGGCGGGGTGCCTGGCCCAGCGCCTAGGCGAAGAACTGGCGCGATTAGCCCCCGGGGCCGACGCCTATATCGGGGTCGGGCAGATGGGGCGATTTGATGAGATCGTCCAGAACGTTTTTGGGCACACCCAGCCCCTGATGGACGTGGAACCGCCGCACCACCGGTGGGCGGACATCCCGACCCGGACCCGCTCGGGCCGCCCGTGGAGCGCGTACCTCAAAGTCAGTGAAGGGTGCGACCACCGCTGCACCTTCTGCACCATTCCAAGCTTCCGGGGCAAGCACCAGAGCAAGCCGATTGAGCGCGTGGTGGATGAAGCCCGTCACCTCGTCAAGACCGGCGCGAAGGAGCTGAACCTCATCGCCCAGGACGTGACGCAGTACGGCTACGACCTGTACCGCGAGTTCACGCTGCCCAAGCTTCTGCGCGAACTGAACCAGGTGGAGGGCGTGGAGTGGATTCGACTGCTCTACTTTTATCCCAATCGGCTGACCGACGATGTGATCGAAGCGATGGCCAGCTTGGAGAAGGTCGTGCCGTACATTGACATCCCCCTTCAGCACGTGCACCCCGATGTGTTGCGCCGGATGAAGCGCCCCTGGGACGGCGACCGGTACTTGAATGTATTTGAAAAGGTCCGTGCGGCCATCCCGCACGTGGCCATCCGCACCACGTTTATTGTGGGCTTCCCGGGTGAGACAGAAGCCGAGTTCCAAACCCTGCTGGACTTCACCAAGGCCGCCCGCCTGGACCGCGTGGGCGCGTTTACCTTCAGCCGCGAACCCGGCACGCCCAGCTACGAAATGACCGGGCAGGTGCCCGCCCAGCGCAAGAAGGAACGGTACGACCGCCTGATGCGCGCGCAGCAGCCCATTAGCCTCGCCAAGAACCGTGAGTGGATCGGCAAGCCGATGCGCATCCTGGTGGACGAAACCCGTGATGGGTGGGTGGCGGGCCGCTCGTTCCGGGATGCCCCCGAGATTGACGGGTGGGTTTATGCGCAAGGCGAGGCCGAGCCTGGCACCTTTGTGGACGTGACGGTGACCGAGGGCCAGATGTACGACCTGATTGGCCACCTGGAAGGGGCTCCGGCCCCCGGGCGACGCCCGATGGTGCCGCTGCAAATGGTGAGCGGGGCCACGCCCAAGTAAGTGCCATGGCCGCCTTAGAAGGCTATCTCAGTTCTCGGAATGAGCAGGAGCGTGCCCTGCGGCACGAGCCCTTGCACTACTGGTGGCTCGTCTTCCCTGTTTACTTTGGCGGGAATATCGTGCTCGATAAGTTGCCGCCCTTGGGCGAACTTTGGCCACCCGTTTTGGTGGTCGCTTTGCTCTTGTATCTGGGTGGGGCGTCGCTGGTGCAGCGCCGCCGGCGGCGAAAGCACCTGGTGAAGGGGCGATTTCCCGAAGAGATGCAGTACGTGCTGGCGGAACTCGCCGAGCACGCGCAAACCGGGCAGTTGCCGGCGCGGTTGCACCCTCGGTTGCAGCACCTGTGGGAGCGCGGGGCACGCGCGGTCACGGATATTAAGACCAGCCTGAATCACCCCGAGTGGGTGCGGCTGGCCAAGGAGGAGCCGTTCAAGACGGCCCGGCAACACGCCCTGACCCTGGCCGACGACGTGATGGTGGATGCGATCTTTGCGGGGCGGGCTTACTTCCGTCGCAAGGGGCAGCGGATCAAGACGTTTGAAGCCCGGTGTGCGGATGCGCGATGGGGAGAGACGGAGTTCGCCTTTATCACCCGGTGCGTGGAGCAATTGGAGGGGCTAGCGGATGAGGTGAGGGCGTCCGGGCAGGTGCAACGGAGTGGCTCGACGGCGCTGCGCGCGGCCCTGGAACGGCTGGAAGAAATCCGCCACGCCGAAGACGAACTTCACCAGTCCATTGGCTATGATTCCCGATCTTCTGGCGATTGAAGAGTTAAAGGCTTAAGCGGTAGATTGCGCTCTTAAGCTCCATGGTCCAGTGGCCCAACCTCACCCGGTTCCTGAGTCGTCGGTTCGCGCCGATGCAACAGGCAATGAGCACCCCAATGCGTTTCGCGTGGCTTGCCTTGCCGGGGTGGGTGGTGCTAAAGCGGCTCATTCCGACCGACGGATTTGGCGGCCTGTGGCTCGCTCACGTCATCCCCTTGGCGTATCTTGCGATCTTGTTCATCTGGACCAAGGTCAAGGAGCGCAAGTTCACCTCGTACGCCCAGAAGAGCCCCTACCCTTACGAAGTCCTGGCCTCGCTTGGCAAACTCTCGTGCCATGCCGCGGAGGGAGAACTTTATGAGAGTGTCGAGCGACAAGTCGGCGATCAATGGGAGCAGGCCATTACGGCGTTCCGCAGCATCATGGATACGATGAAATCGCCTCGGGTCGAAAATCTCAATGCGGAGTATCCCGGATTGGACCTCTCGGGACGGATGCTACGCATGGCGGATGGAGCGTGCATCGAATGCCTGATGATCGGTCGCCAATACGTGCGCGAACTGCACGAGAAACCCCGGAATTTCACCAAACGCATGGCGACATCCGGGGTGAGTAGCGGCGATCTCTTGCAGATCAAAGCGTATGTGAGAGCGCTGCAACAAAGCGCAGGCAAGCTACACGATGTGGGCAATCAGGCCGAGCCCCTTCCCATTATTGAAGGGGCGATCGATGAACTCGAGAAGTTCCGCCACGACCAAGCCCGGACGGGCAGCTACCACTTCCCGATCATTTAGTTTGCGCGGATGCGCCCGCGCTTCAGCCAACTCAGGCGGATGGGCTGGTAGGCCAGCACGTCGCCATCTTCGCCGCGTAGTTGCAGCTTAATCAGCGGATCCTCCTGCTTCCAATCCACCTCGATCCAGCCGAAGTTGTGGAGGTAGTTCACGCTTTGCACGCGGTGGCGGTTGGGTTCTTGCAGGCGCCAGTCGGTGCGGCTTTGGTTGAAACCGCTCCCCGTCACATCGTAGATCGGGTAGCCGACGCCCCCGTCCATCATGCTGATCTCGCCGAGATGTCGGTCGCCGCTGACGAAAAGGACGCCTTCGGCTTCGGTGGACTTGATGAGGTCCAGCATCCGCTGGCGTTCGCGCGGAAGGTTGGCCCACTTCTCAAAGATGTGATCCTCGGGCACAAACTGGATACTCGACATCACGATGCGAAGGTCCGCTGGCATGCGGAATTGGGCTTCGAGCCATTTCCACTGGGCTTCGCCGAGCATGGTTTTGCCCGCGCTGTCATCGGGCTTATAGGCGTTGTTCTCGCGGACGAGCGGGCTGCGGAAGTAGCGCGTGTCCAGCACGATGACCTGCACGTTGCGCCCGCCCTGGGGGAACATGTGCGCCGCGTAGACCCCAGGGGTCTCGCGCTCAGCCGCCGCGACTTGCCAGAAGTCGTCGAACTTGGCCAGCGCCATATCCCGGGCCGGGAACTCCTCGCCGCCGTCGTTCTTGCCGTAATCGTGGTCGTCCCAGGTGGCGATCATGCGGGATTGCGAACGAAGCAGGGCAAAGCCAGGGTCCGCTGCCACTTGGCCGTAGATGCGGTCGAAAGTCGCCGGGTCGTCACTATCAATATAAGCGTTGTCGCCCAGCATCAGCGTGAGGTGGGGGCGGGCGGCGGCAATGGTCGCCCAGATCGGGGCGGGCTTGGCCTGGTTGTAGCACGAGCCGAACGCGATGCGGGATACCGGGTCGCCGGCGATGCGCGGGGCCGAGTTGGGCGCGGTTTGCGACGTGAGCGCGAGGGCCGCGGCCAGGATCATCGTTGCCATAGTTCTTCCTTACCTTACTTTGCGTTAGCCTTTGGTTATCGTTGTTGCGCCCTTCACGGCGCGGTGGTGGTCGCGGCGGTGCCCTCTTCTTGGCTCGGAGCCACAAAGGCAGCCGCCTTCACCTTGGCGTCCGGCGCGGTGCCGTCGGTAAGAATCGCAATCGCGACCGAGGTTTTGGCTTGGCCCGCCCCGAGCATCCAATACACGGTCACGTGGTCACCCGCCGGGAGTTGGCCGCGTTCGCGAAGGAGTTGCACCACGGCATCCGCGCTCAGCGTGCCCACGGAGGCCTCGGCGGAGGCCGTTACCGGTCGCCACTGGGCGTCCCCGCCTCTTCGGTTGCGGGCGAGCCATGCCTCGTAGGCGGCCACCAAGGATTGCGGGTTGCGAAGCTCGGGATTCTGCGAGTCCGCCTGGGCAAAGGCGGCGGTGAAATCCTCCTTCAAGATCGCTTCAATGAACTGAGAACCGGGCCCGGCCAGCGGCGCGGCGGGCTTGGCCGCGGCCGCAGGCTCCGGCGCAGCGGAGGGCTGGCAACCTACCAGGGCAAGCGCAGCCAAAGCCCAAAGGAACGGACGCATGCCCCGGGTGTACCCGCTGGACCCGGCCCAAAACCGGCGGCCCCAGGGGGTGTGGATAACTTCCGAAATCAAGAGGCCCGGCGGCGGTGCTTTCCCCAACTTTACGGCGTCCGTTCCCTTAGCGCCCGAGTGATTTGCACGCGAGCGTCTGGACCAGACTCATGAGCCCGATTAACCTATTTGAAACCCGTGCTGTTCTCCGCGTCATTGGCGTGGGCGGTGCGGGCGGCAACACGGTCAACCGTTTGGCGGACCTGCACCCCGATGGCATCTCCTTGATTGCCCTCAACACCGACCGCCAAGCCCTGACCAAGAGTGCGGCCGACCACCCCGAAGTCATCGGCGAGAACCTGACCCGTGGCCTGGGCGCGGGCGGCGACCCCGAAGTGGGCGAGCGCAGTGCGATGGAAAGCGAAAAGGCCATCAAGCTGATGCTGGACGGTGCCGACATGATCTTCCTGACCTGCGGCCTTGGCGGCGGGACGGGCACAGGGGCCGCGCCGGTGATCGCGAAGATTGCCCGCCAGATGGGCATCCTCACGGTCGCCATTGTCACCACCCCGTTTGGGTTTGAAGGGCCGAAGCGTAGCAAGTACGCCGCGAGTGGCCTGGAAGCTCTTCGCCAGCACGTGGACACGCTTCTTGTCATCCCCAATCAGAAGCTGATGGAGATGGAAGACCGCAAGCTCACCTTGCAAGAGGCGTTCTTGCTGGCGGACCAGACGCTCATTCAAGGCGTGAAGGGCATCAGCGACATCATCCTCCGCGCGGGGCTGATCAACGTGGACTTTGCGGACGTGCGCGCCGTGATGTCGAACGCGGGCCTGGCCACGATGGGCCTCGGCCGAGCGGAAGGGGCGGATGCGGCCAAGCGCGCCGCACGCGCTGCGGTTCACTCGCCGCTAATCGAAGGCGACCTGAGCGGAGCCAACCGACTGCTGGTGAACGTGACGGCCGGACCGAACTTCAGCCTGGGCGACATCCAGGACGTGATGGATTACATCCTGCAGATTGCGGATGCCGAGAACGCTGCCATTTATCTGGGCCACGTGGAAGATCCCGAAGCGGGCGATGCCGTGACCGTGACCCTGGTGGCCACGGGATTCAGCGGCACGGGTGAGCGGCCCAAGGATGCGGAAGTCTTTCAGGCCGAAGCCCACCGCGAGCGACGACGCGCCGTGACGCTGGATGGCGAACCCGTGGCCCCGCAGCCCGTGGTGCAAGAGATTGACATCGACATCCCGTCCATCCTGCGTGGCCGCCAAGATCGCCGTATCTAACCGGTTGTAACGTTTTTAACCTGGTCCAACTCAATGGCCCCGATGCGAATCGGGGCATTTTTTGTTTGTCCTGACCGAAATTTTAACGACTATTCACAAGATTTCGGTTTATAATTGGCCCATGCGGTCCGGCGACGGGCCGGAGGATTTGAAATGAAGTCAACGCTGTCTTCTCTCGCTCTAATGAGTCTCGCTTTATTCCCGGTGCTGGGGGCTGCCCAGACCAAGGCGTTCAACCCGTTGGATGTGTTCACGCGGTCCATCGCGTCCCCCTCCTACGTGGAAGGTGAAGTTCTGGTGAAGCTGAAGGAAGGTATCCGGCTGCCGGAACG
>CALRVA020000020.1:0-23114 GCA_943371495.1 Archangium gephyra
GAGATGACGGACTTCACGCCGGAGGAGAAGGCGATCCGCGAGCGGGCCCTGCTGGGCTTGGATGTGCACCAGCACCTCATGGGGTTCGAGCGGGAGCGGGTGAGCGGACGGGGCGGGCTCACCACGTGGGAGGCGCGCCGCCAACCAAATGGTAAGAAAGTGATGGTGGTGGGCAATCCGATTCGGCTGCGCTTCCCGCCCACCCCAGCGGCAAGCGGGTGGTGTTTTTTGACCTCGAAGACGAGACCGGCCTGCTGAATGTCACCTGCTTTGATGCCGTCTACCGGCGGGATGGCCACGCGATTGTGTGTTCGCCCTACGTCACCATCATCGGGGTGACGCAGGTGCGCGAAGACCACACAGCGTTTTTGGCGCAGCGGGTGTTTGCGTATCAGCCCGAAATTGTGCGGGCGGTGGACCTGGAGCAAACGCTCCCGATCACTACCGCCGACTTTCTCGTTGGCTGAACTTAGCGGCCCTTTTGGATGAACTCAATCGCCCGGGCGAGTTGGTTATCCGACTTCTCATCGCCCAGCGAACCGCCGGGCTTGAGGTCGAGTTCTAACTCAATATCCGGTGCGAGTCCCCCCGAGATGTACTGCCCGTCGTCATCCACGCGCCGGCTGATGTCGGAGCTCTTGGGCAGGTAGTAGCGCGCGATGGTGACCTTCGCGCCCGAACCACCCCGGATGGGATAGACCTGCTGCACGCTCGCCTTGCCGTAGGTGTGCTCACCAACCAGCGTGACGCGGTTGTAATCGTGCAGCACCCCGGCGAAGATTTCGCTCGCGCTGGCGGAGGCCTCGTTAATGAGGATCACCACCGGCATATCCCAGCGCAGAGAGCGGCCCCGGGGACTTCGCACCACTTCCGGCTGGCCATCCCGCTTGCGCATGGTCACCACGGTCGCGCCTTCTTCAAATCGGCCCAGCATCTCGGCGGTGCGTTCCAGCAGGCCGCCCGGGTTGCCCCGCAGGTCAATCACAATGCCGTCCGGATTCTCGCGACGCACCCGCTCAATGCTTTCATCAAATTGCTGGCTCACGGCATCGCTAAACTGCGCGATGGAAATGTAGCCCACGGTGCCGTCGGCAATCATCTTGTCCTCCACGTTCGGCACCACCACCCGGCCGCGCGGCACGGTGATGGAGAGTGGCTGAGATTCGCCTTCGCGGGCAATGCCCAGGATGACGCGAGTCTTGGCGGGGCCGCGCACCTTGCTCACGATGTCGTCCACGTTCACGCCCGCCACGGATTCGCCATCCACCGAGATGATGATGTCGCCACCCTTCACGCCCGCGCGGTCGGCCGGACCATCCCGGAACACCGTCACGATCTTGGCCCCCATGGCGTTGGGTTGCAGGCGCGCGCCAATGCCCTCAAAGTTGCCGGTGGTTTCGACGGCAAAGTTCTCGGCCAGGCGGGGTTCAAAGAACACGGTATGCGGGTCACCCAGCGAGGCCATCATGCCGGCCATCGCGCCGTAGCGCACTTCGTCGTCGTTGATGTTGAAGGCGTAATGGTCGCGGATGATGCCAAAGTTCTGGCGGAAGACTTCGGTGGGGGCAAAGGTAGCCGCCGCTTGAGCGGGCTGGCCAATGCTGTTCATCCGGTCGAACGCGGGCGCGCGGCCACCGACCACATCGGACCACACAAAGCCGCCACTGAACATCGCGGCGCAGCCGACAATGGCGAGCAGGAAACCGGGGACTTTCTTCATGACTTCTTCACCAACGATTTGAGGTCGCCGTACAGCCCGGTGACGAGCGTGTAACCGCTGCCATCGGCCAAGGTGAACGCCTCGATCCAGTGGTCGGGGGCATCGGGCAGTTGCCCTTCCAGCGTGGCGCCGGCCTTCACCAGCGCCCGGGCGAGGATGGCCTGAGCGCCGTGCAGATTCTTGTCGGCGCGGACCTTGAAAGCGATGGGCTTCGATTCGCCCGTTGTCTTCAGTTCCTTGAGTTGGCGGCCGCCCTGATTGGTAATGGACCCCAGGTCTTGCCCCGGAGCCAAAAGTTGCAACACCGCCAAGACCTCGCGCGGGTCGCCGCCGAAGTTGGTCGTCAGGTCTAGCACCTTGGGTTCACCGGATTCGAGGGCAAGGGCAAGCTCTTTGCTTGCACCCGAAATCAGGTTGAGCGACCAGGTGCCGTCGTCGCGAGTGGTCACGGCGGGGAGCTGAATGGCACCCTTGGGAATGGTGTAACTGAACGTCTTGGCGGCGTCTGTTCCGCGTTGCACTTCAATCGAAATCTTGCCTTCGCGCCCGGTCATCAGCCACTCGGCGGCCTTGGCGATACTGGTGGATTCCTCCACGCGGTCCTCCAGGCTCTTGCGCATCTTTTCCAGCGCTTCGGCGGCCTTGGGGTCGCCATCGGCTCGCTCTTGCAGGTCGCGCAGGGCCTTCACGTCGCCGCCCGAGAGCAGGAACTTCCCATTCACGCCAAGAATCCGGTCCCCGGGCTTGAGTCCGGCTTGTTCCGCTGGGCTATCGGGGATGACATCGGCCACCAGCAGGTCCGGGATCATCAGCAGCGGGTCAGCCGCTTCCGCGTCTTCCTTCTCCGCGGCCTTCTTGACGGCGGGGTTGAGGTCAGTGCGCAGAACCACGCCTACGCCTTCAAACTCGCCCTTGAGGCGGCCCTGGAACCGCGCGAAACCTTCCTTGTCGTAATACTGCGAATCGGGGTCCTCCAGGCGGTTGATCATGCCCCGCACGGCCCCGGCCCCGAGTTCGGATTTGTCCTTCAGCTCGTCCACGTAGACGGTATCGAGCAGCGTGATGAGGTCAAAGAAGCCCTTGGTGTCCGGAGAGACGCCCTTGATCTGGGTGGAGGCCACTTGGCCGTCCATGCTCTCGACGAGCGGGCGGCTGCTGCCCCACGAACCCATCTCGATAGACTGCCGAACGCGGTGACCCGCCCCCAACGCCACCAGCATGGCGCAGATGGTGAGGGCGACCGGAAGACTCGAGCGACGCGACGACATAGGCTAGTGGTTCCAACGAGAAGGACGCAAGTTTCGTTCCGTTTACGGACCTTCGAGGATTTGGTTCAACGCCGGGAGCAGAGTCTTGACCGGCGTGGCGCGTAGGGTTTCACGATCAGTGTCGGTGAGCCCGCTGGCATTGGCCTGCAGAGCCTGGACGACAGCCTGCATCACATCGGGCACGCCCGAGGCGAACAACGGCCGCATCTCCTCCACGGTCGGTTTCTGTTCGGCCGTCAGCAAAGCTTGCAGGGCGGTGACCTGCACCATCGGGTGCGGATCCCGCAGAGCGCGCACGAACTTGTCGCGGTGCTCGCCCACGGTGAGGTTATTGAGCATGGCGGCGCGCACGGACGGGCTCTCGTCGTTGATCCCGGCCAGCCCTTCGGCCACCAGTTCCGGGGTCGGGGCCTTGAGAAGCTGCACCCGACTGGTTTCGCGGACGGCTTCGCTGGGGTCATTGACGGCAGCGAAGAGGATGCGTCGCCAACCCAGGTCGGTGCTGGGCACCCAGCCGGAGACGACGGCGTGGCGCACCGCGTGGTCGGGGTCTTGGAGCATCACGCCCAGGATGGCGTCCGCGGTGAGCCCGCCGACCTTCTGGATCGCGGTGACGGGTTGATATCGCTCCCACCAGGTGCTCTCGCCGAGGGCCTGGCCCAGTTGCGGGATGTCGGTGGCTGTCCATTGGCCGGCGTAGGTGGCGGCGGCCAGGGAGCGCGCATAACCGGGATTCCGCGGAGCGATGAGCGCCCGCATGGCTTCGGCGCTATTCGGCTGCTCGAGCAGGGCGCGGATGGCCATCTGGTGAATGATGGGGTTGGGGTCGGTCGTCTTGCGGCCGATGAGGGCCACGCCATCTTCCAGCGGGAATTGAGCCAGGAACTCCAGCGCCCACGGCCACAGGGTGGCATCTTGTCCCCCCAGGATCGTGCGCACCACGGGTTCGAGTTGGGTTTCGTCCACGCCTTCCCACGGGCGGGCCGGGGGAGCGTAGCGCGGGAGTGCGGCGACCGATCCATCGTCCGGGATCACGACGGGGCGGGTGAACTCGACCACACAAGCGCCTTGCGGGCGAGTGTGAAGTTGGCCCTGCGAGGTCGCGCCGAGCCGGAGCTCTTTAGCCCCGGGGAACTGGGCGAGCGGAATCTTGACTTCGTGCCACTGGCCGTCCACGGGGACGCGGCGTTCGAAGAGGTTGTACGGGATGGGGTCGCCCCCGTTGGCCACGAGGTCGCGGCTCATCTGCCCGGTGAGGAGCACTTCGCCGACGAGATTGCCCTCACCGTTGTAGACGTGGAGCGCGTAGCGGTCTTCAGGAGTTTCGAATCGCAGGTTGAGCCGGATAAGACCCTGGTCGCCCTGGATGTTGCTCAGCACGACTTCGCCGCGCGGATACGGGTCAGTGCGAGTGATGGTAAAAGCATCGGCGGTGCCGGCCTTCGGCGCCACCGAGAAGTAGCCCCAGGCACGCGGAATGGCCTCGGGCTCGGCCAGATCCATGGAGAGGCTAAGGCCGAGAATCTCAGCGTCGGTCAGGCCCATGGCCCGCTCAGGAAGCCGGTAGACGATGAGCACGCGGTCGGTGCGTTCAAAGTCTTTGATGTGGCCCACCACGGTGGCACTAGGCCAGCGCACGGCAACCAAGTCTTCGTAGCCCGGGCGGGCAAAGAGGAAATGCTGGTCGCCCAGCGACATCGCGCCGAACTGACCCTGCATCCCGGGCAGGCCCTCGCCGGCGAACACGACATCTTCCGCGCCGGCCATCGCCGCCAGGGTGCGCGTATTGATGCGCGGACCCGGGAGTGCGGCATTCGCGCCGAGAGACGCCCAGCGCTGACCGATGGGAAAGGTGTTGCCCAGCGTAGTGGCGGGGGCATCGCCGTCAAACGGTTCCCAGGCCGGAACTTCGGCCTCGGTGTACGCCATCTTCTGCTGCATGGCAAAGAGGCGCACCAAAGTGGATTCGAACGCGTGCGGGTGCTGGCCGTTGCTGTAGGTGTGATAGGGCAGGGAGGCGACGGGCGTGCCGCGCACGACCCGGAACTCGACCCCTGAGCGAAGCGCCGGATGGATGACCCAGGCGGCGGCATAGGGGCCGGGGGGAACTTGACCTTCGGTGGGGAACGGCGCAAAGTTGAGGGCCGGTCTCAGGATGGAATCCAGCCACGCGGTGCCAAAGGCTTCGTTGCGCTCCACGCCGTGCCACACGGGGTCCGTTTTGAGATCGAACTGCACGGGACGACCGTAGAGGCCGCTGAGCATGGCTTGCGCCCGGCTCAGGCCCATCAAAATCGTCGCGAGGTGGGGTTGCTCCAGGTTGCCCCGGCGCACTTCCGGTCCGGCCGCAGTCGGCACCAGGGTGGACGTGCGCGTGATAAGCACCACGCGAATCCGAATGGGAGTCGCACCGGAAGCGATCGGCCGGGAGGTGGCATCTAGCCACCCTCCGTCTTGGCGCACCCGGCCCACGATCTGCCCGTCCTGGAAGCGCAAGGTCTCGGCGCCCAGGGTGGCCTGTTGGTTCCCAGGCAAGGGCCAGGCGGCCGCCGGAATGGGGGTGGGCTCCGGCAACACGAGGTCGCGGGGCTGCGCGGCGGGGACGGCCATCGCGCTTAAAAAGAGACCAAGCGACGCAATCATTCGAAGATTCGGACGTCGAAGGGGCTCTGTGCGTGTCCATCGCCCCGGGTCCACTGAAGATTTTCTCGATATCCGAACTGACTCAGGTCGGCGGGAAGGGCCTCGATGAACTTGAGGACAACCTGCCGCGCGTTTTCAGCATTCTTTTGGAAGACTTCCAGCACGTTGTGGGCGGTGACGGCTTCGGTGTCCGCGACGATCCCGGAATCGAAGTCCGTGACGAGGCTGAGGTTGACCACCGCCATGCCGAGCTCGTGGCAGAGATAAGCCTCGGGGTACTGCGTCATGTTGATGATGTGGAAGCCGCTATCGGTGAACCACTTGCTTTCGGCCTTGGTGCTAAAGCGCGGACCCTGGATGACGACAACCGCGCCGCCGTTGTGGCACTCGATGCCGTGCTCGGTGACGGTCTTCACCATCAGTTCGCGCAGCTTAGGGTCGTACATCTCGGCCGGGCTGATGTGAGCCGTGATGGGGCCGTCGTAGAACGTGTCGGCGCGGCCGTTGGTGCGGTCCACAAACTGGTCGGCCACCAGGAAGGAGCCGGGCTCAATGTGGCGCTGAAGCGAGCCGACGGCGCAGGGGCTGACGATGACCTGGCAGCCCATCTTGTGCATGGCCCATACGTTGGCGCGGTAGTTAATCTTGTGCGGCGGGATGGTGTGCCGGCGACCGTGGCGCGGCAAGAAGGCGACGCGTCGGCCCCCCACCGTGGCGAGCATGATGGCGTCGCTGGGTGCGCCGTAGGGCGTGTCCACCTTGACCTCCGTGACATCCTCCAGCAGGGAATAGAACCCTGAACCCCCAAAAACCCCGATTTCGGCGTGCGCCATAGGTTCTGGTTCTACCCGCCCGGGAGGCCCGGGCGGTGTGCCTTAGTTGGCTTGGTTCTTTTTGGCCCACTCCACCATGCGCGAACCCATCGAAGTGATGATCCGGTCAATGGCAGTGTAGCGGCTCATCTGCGTCTCGTTGATGTTAAAGACGTTTTGAGACTTGACGGCCGAAACAGGGGCCAAGCGCGGGTCGGCGAGCACCTTATCGGCACCCTCGCCCAGCACGAAGATAATGTCAGGCTGGTTTTGAAGGAGCCATTCCACGTTCACGGTTTCGTACCGCACCGAGTCCGGGCCAACGAATTCACCTTGCGCGTTGCGAATCAGGTCCGCGGCCATGCTCTTGGAGCCAGCCACCATGTAGCCGTTGGAGACCAACAGAACTGTCGCCTTGGGCTTCGGCAGGGTGCCCATGTTGCCTCGCACCGAAGATCGGGCACTATTGATCACGTCGAGGTACTCGCTGGTGCTGAGTTCGTTGCCGAACTTCTTGGCCAATTCGTAAGACTTCTCGATGTAGGCGTCGAGGCTTTGGACGTTGATGTCCACCATGTCGGCGCCGGTGGCCTTGGCGGGGGCCAGGGCTTCTTCCGTCCACAGTTGGCTGTCGTAAACGATGAGGTCGGGCTTGAGAGCGGTCAGGGCTTCGGCGTCAATCTTGGTGTTCTTGACCACCCGGACCTTGTCCTTCGTGAGTGGGCCGTCGTCCGCATCGGTGACCCCCTTGAGGACGTTCGCGGCCTGGAACCGAACCAAGAGGAAATCGGTGGCGCTGGGGGCCAGCGACACCACCGTGCTGTATTGCTTGGTGCGTTCCTTTCCGCCAATGACGACCTCGTTGGAATTGCATCCGACCAGAACAAGGGCCAGGAGGCAAAGCAAAAGCCAGGACGTGAGCCGCGTAAGCACGGAAGGCAGTTTACTTGGTGCGGAGGACCCTTTCGGGGATGTGGGTCCAGGAATCGGTTCCAAGAGCCGAGGTAACATAGGCGTTCGCACAGGGGTGTAGCTCAGTTGGTAGAGCGGCGGTCTCCAAAACCGTAGGTCGCGAGTTCGAATCTTGTCACCCCTGCCATTTCCCCCTTCATCCGCGCCGCGGGCGCTTGCCTTCAGTTTTTGACTTGGCTAGTCTCTGATTTGGCTAGTTCTAGACTTGGCTAATTTTTGACTTGGCGAAGTTCGTTGCCCAGGGCCATCAGCGTGGACTGATCGTAGGGTCCGGTCAGTAGCATGGTGGTTTCGCCTTCGGTCCAGGCCACGCAGGTCAGCCCGTTCATCTGACTGATCCGGTAGCAATCCACGGTCTCGCAGTTTTCCATCGCTACGCCGCTGGAGGCTACGGCCACCAGTTGCACGGTCGCGCCTTGCGAATCTCGGAACAGCACCCGCGTGAAGGGGTGGCGATCCAGATAACCCCGCTCAATGCTCCACGGTTTGAGTTGCGGCACGGCGCCCAGGCGCACGGCCCCGCCCATGTTTTCGTTGAGAGCGCGGAAAGCGTCGGCGGCCCGGTCGGCATCCACGGATTGGCGCTCGCGGACGGCGGCGGCTCCAGTCATCAGGCTAGCGACTTGGTTCGCGCCCAGCGTGTTGCCGTGCTGATTGCGATTGAAAACCCCGGCCCCAATGATGGCGACGCACAAGGCCCCACATAGGGCCGGCGCGAGACGAGACACCGTGCGTTCGGTGCGCTGCCGTCGGTCCAATTCGCGGACGCGAGACATGCACGTGGAGAAGAGTTCATCCGGGGCTTCGGTGCGGCACTTCTCGGCCAGCATCTGGCGGGCCACCTGCATCCACAGGATTTCTCGGGCCACCTCCGGTTGCTCGGCCGCCAGCCGCTCGACATGGGCACGCTCTTCGGGCGTTGCCGTGCCGTCGGCATAGGCACTGATTAGGTCTCGGATGTCACTCATCGATCGAACTCTTCTTGATGTAACCACGCTCGAGGGCGTAGCGTTCCAGCGATTGTCGCAAATGGGCCCGCCCTCGCGCAATTCTTGACCGCACCGTGCCGACGGGAACTTCCACGATTGTGGCGATCTCATCGTACGAAAGACCTTCAATATCAGCCAGGATGACGGCCTGCCGGAAGGTATCGGGCACGTTACCCAGGGCCTGTTCGACCTCCTCTTCCAGCATCTCTGAAAAAAGCTGAATATCTGGTATTTCTTCGGGGGGAGCAACGGCCTCTTCGACGTGTTCATCCTCCAAAGAGACCTGGCCCGCGGTCCGATAAAGCTTGCGATACTGGCTGATATAGAGGTTCGTCATGATCCTCAACATCCAGGCTTTGAAGTTGCGGCCGTCGAACTTGTCGAACGCTTCGTAACCTCGAACGGAGGCCTCTTGAACCAGGTCTGCTGCCCGGTCGGGGTCGCGGGTCATGCGAAGCGCCGTCCCGTAGAGCGCGGAATAGATGGCGCGGAATTCGCGTTCGTACCGGTCCTGTTGCGAGGATGACCGGCCGAAGCGCATGCCCGGTAATTTACCAGGCCCTCCCCATGTGCCGGGAGCCCCGCCAAAAGGGAGACTGGCGGAACAATACGTGGATAGCGTAATATCTCACGTTACGCGTTTCGGGCAACTGGCCGCGAAAACGTGCTGATTCCAATGCGCAAAGCGTTCACCCTCATCGAACTGCTCGTTGTCATCGCCATTATTGCGATCCTGGCCGCGATCCTCTTCCCGGTCTTCGCAAAGGCGAAAGACGCGGCAAAGAAGACGCAGTCGATCAATAACATGAAGCAGATCGGGACCTCGGTCATGATCTACCTCGGCGATTACGACGACCAGATGCCCATGAGCGCCTACCGACCGGGCCAAACCGGTCTGACGGTGTTCTCGGTTTATGACGCCCTGGACCCGTACATGAAGAATGTGCAGATCCTCACCAGCCCGTCTGACAACCCGCCGCAAAGCTGGAAGAACCGTCTGAATGGTCTTGGTCTGCAAAACAGCAAGGTGGAGCGCGCTTCGTACGTGCCGAACCTCGGTCTGTTCGCCGAAAACCTCTGCGGTCTGCCGATCAAGTCGGCCTACACCCCGATCTCCAACCACTCCGGTCTGGAAGACGGTACGGGCACGATCATGTTCTTTGATGGTTACATCAAGACGGCTGCGCTGCTGGACTACTACACGTTCTTGGCTCAAGCCCGCCACGCCGAAGGCCTGGTGGTGAACTACGCTGACTCGCACGCCAAGTTCCACCGCTGGAATGGTCTCCCGACCGGTGGGGCAACCCCCCCGGGTAGCCGCGCCGCAACGTACTACTCCTGGCGCAACCCCGAGCCGACCTGTGGCCCGGACCAGCTCTGTGCTACGAACCAGGAACTCCAATTGGTGACCAGCACGGCCGCCAACCCGTACAACGACCTTCACGGCGTTCCGGGTTCGACCATCACGGACAGCGAAGACCAAATCCCCTGCCCGTAAGACTCGCATCGTTTTGATGCTCTGGCCTCGGACCGAAATGGTCCGGGGCCAGTTTGTTTTTTGGGACCCTTTGCGCTAGCCGGGCACTTCATGGCCCGTTTTGCCTTAGAATAGAGTTGGCAGACAAGCCAACCGCAGGGGGCGCCGCAAGGCTGAGATTCACCGGCAAGTGCCGGGTTGTCCCCTAGAACCTGATCCGGGTTATGCCGGCGGAGGGATTGCGGGTCGCGTCGCGGAACCTACGGGCTCCTCTACCGCACCCGAGAGTGCGAAGGGAGTCGGCCAGGAATCGAAAACATGCGACGCGCGTTCACTTTGATTGAACTTCTTGTTGTCATCGCCATCATTGCCATCTTGGCGGCGATCCTCTTCCCCGTGTTTGCCCGGGCCAAGGAGGCGGCCAAGAACACCGCTGACCTGAGCAATGGGCGGCAAATTGGCATGGCGGTGAAGCTGTACATCGGCGACTACGACGACACGATGCCCATTTTCATGGCGTATCAGACGACCCCGGCCCCCTTTACGGCGGGACACAAGGGCGTGGCCACCGAGGTGAAGCCCTACACGGGCAACAAGGACATCTTCAAGAGCCCGCTGGATGTGGGCGGCCCGTTTGCCAACCGCACCACCGGCAAGTCGTCGTACTACGAGGCCTATGGCAGTAGTTACCGCTACACCAAGTGCATGTACACGTTTGTGCCGGGTTATTCGGCCAGCTACGACGGGCACGACACCACTGGGCAACCGGGATGGACGGTGACGGAAACGCAAATGGAAGACCCGGCCGCCAGCCGCATCATGCGCAGCGAGATGTTCCCGTTCTTTGCCCGCAAGAGTGGCATGGAGCAGCCGGACTGCTCGCGCTATGGCTATGACTGCGACGGGGTTTTCCCGGATGGGGACTACTACCGGCAGTGGAGCACCACGGGCGGGACAGTGATCTTTGCCGACGGCCACGCCAAGTTTGTGACCGGGGCGGGGCAGTTTGACCAGACCGTGGTGAACCCGGAAGGCAAGAAGTCGGGGGACCCGCACCCGACCGACGGCACCTGGTACTGGGCCTGCGACTAACCTAACCTCACGGAAAATCGGTGCGAGGCTTCACAATACAAGTTGATGGAGCACGCGCTGAGGGTCATCGAGTTCGATGCCATCCTGCAGATGCTGGCGACCGAGTGCGAAACTCCGCTCGGTCGTCAGGCGGCGTTGCGCGTGCGGCCTTCCACCGATCCCGCCGAAGTGGCCGACCTGATGGCCCTGACCGCCGAGGCACTGACGACGCTGGATGAAGGCCCGCCGAGCCTGGCGGGCGTGCACGACCTGACGGAACCCCTGCAACTCGCGGCCAAGCAAGCCGTGCTGGACGGTGAAGTGCTGGCCCGGGTGGGGCGCTATCTGGAGATTGCCGACGCGGTGCGGGCGAAGCTGGCCAAGCGCAACGACCGGCCGCTTCTGCGGATTCGGGCGCAGCGCATGCCCGAAGTGCCGACCCTACGCACCAAGATTGACCGGTGCATTGACGCTGAAGGCCAAGTGAAGGACGAGGCCAGCGTGAAGCTGGGCTCCTTGCGGGCGCGGCGGGCCACCCTACAATCGCGAGCCACGGAGCGGATTCAGAGCTACGTTTCTGGCCCGAACCGGGGGCTGCTCAGTGACCCGATTTACACCCAACGGGAGGGGCGCTACGTGCTGCCGCTCAAGGCGGAGAACCGGGGGAAGATCAAGGGGATCGTCCACGATTCCAGCGCCAGCGGGCAAACGATTTATCTAGAACCCCAAGACGTGGTGGACATCGGCAACGAACTGCGGGCCGTGGAGGGCCAAGTTCGGGAAGAAGAGCGGCGTATCCGCGCGGACGTGAGCGGGGCGATCGGGGCAGTGGCTGGGCCACTCCTTGACGGGCTCGACGCCGTTACGGACCTCGATTTGACACTGGCCAAGGGTCGGCTGGGGTCGCGCCAGGGCGGGTGCTTGCCCAAGCCGCTTAAGGGGCCGCGCGTGAAGGTGGTGCAGGGCCGACACCCGCTGATTGACCGCGCGGTGGTCGTGCCGTTTTCTTTGGACCTTGGTGAAGGCACGGATGTGCTGCTCATCACCGGGCCGAACACCGGGGGCAAAACGGTGACCATGAAAGCCCTAGGATTGGCGGTGGCCATGGGGCAATCCGGGCTGATGCCGTGCGCCGATGAGATGCACCTCGGGTGCTTCTCGCAGCTTTGGGCCGATATCGGCGATGAGCAAAGTCTGCAGCAATCTTTGAGCACGTTTAGCGCCCACATCCGCACGGTGGCAGAGGCTTTGAACGGGTTGAAACCGGGTGCCCTGGTGTTGCTGGATGAAGTCGGGGCAGGGACCGACCCGGCAGAAGGGGCGGCCTTGGCCCGGGCGCTCCTGTTGGCTTTCCAGCGGGGTGGGGCGCGGGTGCTCTCCAGCACGCACTACGGCGAATTGAAGCTGTTTGCCACCAACGCGGCGGGGTTCATGAACGCCAGCATGGAGTTCGACCGCAAGACGATGCGCCCGACGTATCGGCTGCTGGTGGGGGTGCCGGGGAGCAGCTACGCCTTCCACATTGCCAAGCGGTACGGCGTGGCGGATGATGTGATTGAGGTGGCGGAGTCGGGGGTCCAGCCGGAGTCGCGGGCGATTGCGGAAACCATTGCCAAGCTGGAGCAAGCCGAGAAGCAGGCCCGCGCCGCCCAAAGTGAGGCCGACCGCCTGGCCAGCCAACTGAAGAAGCTGGAAGCCTCGCTGGCCGAACAAGAGGAGCAACTCGAATCCAGCCGCCGCGACGTGCGGCAACGGCTGGCCAAGGAGCTGGACGAGGTGCTACGCCAGATTCGATTGGAAGCCGCCGAGATCTTTGAAGACCTGCGCAAGTCCCCCACGCAAGAAGGACGCGACAAGGCCCGCGAGAAGCTGCGCGACCTGCAAAACGTCGGCACCAGCTTTGTGCAGGAGATGAAGCCGAAGGCGCCGAAGCTGAAGCCCATAGCCCCGCCCCCGCAGGGTCTGCAACGGGGAATGACGGTGCGCGTGCGCGGCCTGGGCCAAACCGGCACGATTCTTGAGCCTCCCCAAGGGAAGCGCGTGGCGGTGCAGATGGGAGCGATGCGGACCATGGTGGACGTGGGCCACATCGAGGTGATTGGCGGGCCGAAGACGGAAACGAAACGCGCTCCCACCGGGGCGGCGGCGATGATGCGTCACCGTGCCCAGACGGCGCAACGAGAACTGAATCTGCGGCGTTACCGTGCTGACGAAGCCGCCGACATGCTGGATAAGTTCATTGACGAGGCCCTGCTGGCCGGCGTGGAACGCGTTCGCATAGTTCACGGCAAAGGCGAAGGTGTGTTGAGAGAAATTGTGCGGCAACGTCTGAAGAGCCATCGCGGGGTGAAGTCGTTCGCGCTGGCTTCCGCCGAAGCAGGTGGGGATGGCGTGACCGAAGTGGTGTTTGAATGAGTGAAGATTTGATTGCCAAGGCGCTGGCGGCCCGTGCCCAAGCCTACGCGCCTTACAGCCAGTATCAGGTGGGCGCGGCCGTGCGAATGGACGATGGACGGGTCGGCACTGGCTCAAATATTGAGAATATGAGCTTCGGGGCTAGTGTCTGCGCCGAGCGTGTAGCCTTGTGGACACTAATTCATGGCCAAGGGGGGCGGTGGACCGAAATGGCGGTGGCCACCGAGGATGGCGGCACCCCCTGCGGCGAGTGTTTGGCGGTGATGGCTGAGTTTGTCGCTCATCCCGAAGCGGTGGTGTGGATGGTGTCGGTGGATGGAAATCGCACGAAGTTCACCTTTAAAGAATTGATGCCGTACGCGTTTCAGAGTCGCGCCCCGTTTACGCAGGGTCGCATAAACCTGTAGAATTAAACCAATGCTGCGCCCCGAAGAATCGACGCCTGACGGAAGGGCGATTCAGGAGATGCTCGCCATGGCGGGTCGTCTTCGCAGCGCGGGCGGCACTCTTGATGATGCTTCGATTCTGGCCGTTGCCGAAATGGCCGGGGTCGATCCAGAAATCATACGCATGCACGCCCAGTTGGCGATGCATTCCCCGAAGGCCTCTCTGTTTGACCGGTTGAAGTCGTCGTTCCTGGCTTTTGACCCGAAGATTCGCAATTACGTGGCAGGGGCATGGCTGGGTTTGGCAGCGGGGGTCATGCCGGTGATGGCATACGCCTTCCGGGATGGTTCCGGTTTGTTCGGCGGTTTGGCCTCGCTGGCGAGCGTCATTGCGCTTTGGAACTGCACCCAGGCCAAGGAAGCCCGCACGGCGATTACGAGTGGCACCATCTCGGCGATTGTCGGGTTCCTTAGCTACACGTTCCCGGTGTTCCTCATCAACTTCTTGCCGGGGATGGATGTGCCGGGGCTCTACGGGGCTGCGATCTTGGCCTTTGCCGCGGGCGGCGCGATCTTTGGGGGGCTGGCCTGGGCCATTCGATCTTCGCTCAGCAAGAAGATGGGGTGGAAGGACCCGGCGCAAGAGCGGCAGGAGCTTCTCCATCGGTTGCTGGCGATCCAGGAAGAACTACGCTCGGTGGAGCAGTACGTCACGTTCCTCAGCATTGACGTGGTGGGCTCCACGCGAATGAAGAAGGAGTCGGACGCCCTCAGCGCCGAGTTCACCTTTACCGAGTACCACCGCTACATTGAGAACATCACGCGGCGTTTTGGCGGGCGCATCCACAGCACGGCGGGCGACGGGGTGACGGCGGCTTTCGATCTGCCGGGGCCGGCGTTCCAGGCCGCGCGCGCCATGCAGTCGGGCTTGTTTGAGTTCAACGCCTTCCGCAATAAGCTCGATCACGAATTTGTGCTCCGCATTGGGGTGCACAGCGGCAAGGTGATGGCCCCGGGCCACGATGTGAAGCAGGTGAACTTTGCCAGCGTCATTGACATTGCGGCGCACCTGCAGAAGCTGGCTGACCCGGGCACGGTGGTGATCAGCGAGGAAGCTCTGAACGGAATACAAGCCCTGGATGCGCCGCTGACCGACGAACGGCTGGACTGCGACGGGGTGGCTGCGCGCATGTGGCGCCAGCGCGTGCAAGTGGAAACGCAGATCGTCCCGAACTGAGGGCTGATTAGAACCCAAACGCGCGGGTTTCCAGCGCGACGTCTGGCACTTCGCCATTGCGGTCGGTTTCGCCGCCGTCGTCCTTCTTGTTCACGCCCACGCTGTAAACCTGATATTCGCGTCCCACGGCCCGGTAGATGAAGGGCCGCCCGGAATAGGGGTCCGTCAGGAGTTCAGGATTGAGGTCCGGGAGCTTCGAGGGGGCCGTGCCCGACTTCAGAACCTGCCGCTGAAGGGCGACGGCCAGCACGAAGAGGCGAAGCTTGCTTTGGTAGCGCTTTTCGAGCCCGGGGAGCACCCGAGGGCCGAGAAGAAGGTGCTGAGTGAGCGGCGACCAGGGACGTTCGCGGTCTTTTTGCCACCATTCGGTGCGGGGTAGGGCGGGGGCATCGGGCGACCGCTGGGCGTTGGCTTCGTCGCGGATGCGGCCGGCCTCGGCGGTCATCGCGGTGATCCAGGTGGCGCGCTCGGATTCTCCGGCCTGAGTGAAGGTCTCGACCGCTTGCGCTCCTCGGCTTCCTAGTTGTTCGGCCAGCATGGGGGCTTGGCCACCCTGGCGCTGGCTGAGGTCGGCGATGAACTGTTGCTGTTGGCTGGCTTCGAGCTCAAAAGCACCATCAAGGTTGGGCGCCTGCTCGTGGGTGAGAGTGAGCTCGCTTTCGATGCGCTGGAGGTCAACCTCGGCGAACTGAGCGAGTTCGGGGGCGAGTTGCCGCCGCACGGTATCCATCAGCCCAATGCCGAGGGTGGCCCCGTCGAGGCCGGTTTGGGCCAGGCGGGAGCCGAACCGAGTGGCAATGAGGGCCCAGGTGGTGGCATCGGCAAAATTGTCTTCGGCGAGGAGGCGCTCGATCCGGGCCGAGAGGGCGATGGAGAGGAGTCGCCAGCCGTTTTGCACTTCGTCATCGGTGCCCAAGGGGCGCGGGCGAGCCTCGCTGCGGAACGCCTGCCCGTGCCCCGTGCGGAGCTTGTCCAGGGTGGGGCTGAGGGCGCGTTCCAGGGCATCTTTGGTGGTTGTGGTCCAAGTCGTCACCTTGGCGGAGTTGGGGGCGCGCACCAGTGCGTCTTGGCCCGCTAGAAGATACGTGTCGAAGGCGTTGGTGCCGTCGTGGCGGGGGGTGTAGGCCGCCCACGGCGGCGGGGGGGTGGGAGTGACGACGGCCTGGCGGCGGCACGCGCCTTGGGGGACCGCCAGAACGGCCACTAGACCCCAGGTGATGAGCGACGTCCGTGTCACGCCCTAAAGAATACCGGTTCCCGGGGGCATACTGACCAGCGGACGAACGACGTCATTGAGGCACCCGACATGAAAGGAGTTATTCTTGCGGCCGGCAAAGGTTCGCGTCTTTACCCGGTCACGCGCGCGGTGGCCAAGCCGCTTTTGCCCCTGGCCAACCGCATGACGATGGCCTACGCATTTGACCAGCTCAAAGCCTGCGGCATCACCGAGATCGCTATTGTGGTGGGTGAAAACGAGCCCGAGATGCGGGCGACCCTGGGCGATGGGGCGGCCTTTGGAGTGCAGCTGAGTTTTGTGCGGCAGCCGGAGCCGTTGGGCTTGGCGCATGCGGTGAGTTTTTGCAAGGACTTCGTGGACGGAGATTCGTTTGTGCTGTACCTGGGCGATGCCATTTACGGGCAGTCGTTGGCCCCCATTGTCCAGTCGTTCGTCGATGAGCCCTGCGCCAATTTGAACCTGGTGAAGGCGGTGGAAGACCCGCGCCGGTTCGGCGTGGCCAACGTGACGGACGGCCGCATTGTGAAGCTGGTGGAGAAGCCGCAGAACCCCGAAAGTAACCTCGCGATGGCGGGGATGTACGTTTTTGGCCCGCAGATTTGGTCGGTGTTCGCCGACCTGAAACCGAGTGCGCGGGGCGAATATGAGATCACTGATGCCATCCAGATGCTGATTGACCGAGGCGAAGTGGTCCGGGCGGGGGTTTACGAGGGAGAGTGGTTCGATACCGGCACGCTGCCTTCGTTCTTGGAGACCAGTCGGTTCTTGGCCGGATCAGTCGCGAAGATCGGTGAAGGCGCGACTGTGGAGGCCGAAGTCGGTGAATACGTGGTGGTCGGCGAAGGTGCGACCGTGCGCGCCGCCAAGCTGGAGAACTGCGTGATTCTGCCCGGTGCCCATGTGGAGACCACTGGTGAGATTCGGGGTTCGCTTTTGGGTGGCGAGATTCGAACTGAAGGCGACCTGGTTGACCTCATTCGCCACGGCGACTTGACCGAGTAAATCGGCAGGCACAAAAAAGCCCGGTGGCCTTTTGGGCCGCCGGGCGGTCAGGCGAGGCCGAAGCCTCGCAGGGACAGTGCGATTCTTACGAACCTTCGGCCGGGGCTTCGCCACCGGTCGTGGTCGGGGCGGCTTCTTCGGCCGGGGCGCTGCTGGAGCAACCGGTCAACACAACGCCGAAAGCACTGACCAGGGCCAGCATCATCAGGATCTTCTTCATGCTTCTCTTCCTCACTCGCCTCTTTGCCAACGGCACGAAATGCGAGAAACCCCGAGGGGTCCGCGCCGCATGATACAACGTCCTGAGAATTTTCGCAAGCCCCAGGCGAAAACCGGGGGCCGTGCAACCAAAATCACCTTCAAGACGCAATACTGAGAGGTCGGCATGGTGGGGCGAGTTTTCTGGCGCAATTGGACAAGCATTTTCTTGGGCCTCCTCGTTTTGCCCTCAGCGTACGCCGCCGAAGATGTGACCCTGACGGCCACCTCCCTGGCCCCCGAGGGCGAGTGGAAGGGGCGGGTAGCTCCGCTGATCATTACGGCTTCGAATCCAGGCCCGAACCGGGCGGGGCAGATCGTGGTGCGGGCGAATACGTACCAAATGCGGTACCCGCTGGACTTGGCGCAGGGCGCCAAAAAGAAGGTCCAGGTGTGGCTGCCCACGGAAGCAGGCGGACGCCCTTCGGTGGCCTTTGAAGCCGCGAACTACCGCGTGCAGATCGAGCCCGATCCGATCTACTTGAGCAACAATTTTGGTCCCCAGGATTCGCGGCTTGTACTGGGAATCTCGGACAACGAGGCGGATATCCGCGCGTGGCGACTGGAAGCGAGCCGGAACGCCCCCGAGACCACTACGCCGACTTTGCGCGTGCTCACCCAAGGCGTGAAGCCGGAAGACGCGCCGGATGCGTGGTTGGCCTATCACGGTCTCGACATGATCGTTTTGGGAGAAGGTGCCGACCGGCTGAGCAACGATGCCGTGAAGGCGCTGCAGCAGGCGGTGGTGGCCGGCAAGACGCTGGTGGTGCCCACCGGGGCCTCCGCGCCGATCCTGGGTGACCCGCGCTGGCAGGGCTGGTGGCCCGCCGAGGCAGGCGAGCCGGTGGCGCGCGCACCCAAGTGGGCCGCGAGCTTCGGAGTTCAACCGGGGCCGATGACCGAGCGACCGTTGACACCGAGCAATGGGGAAGAGGTTTTGGATGGCTTTGCCGTTATGGGCAAGCGCGGTGAGGGCCGGGTCTTCTTGCTCTCAAGCAATCCCTTTGAGCCGGGCAGTGCCTCGCGCTTCCCGCAAGGGGAAATCGTGCGGAAGCTGAACAGCGTTCGGGATGTTGACCGTAACGTCGGTTTTTCGTCGCTGGACGATGTCTCGGGGAGCAACATGGAAGTGAAGCCTCCGTCGTTTGCTTTGCTCTTGGGCATCTTGCTCACCTACATTTTCATCGTCGGGCCGCTCAACTTTTTTGTCCTGCACCGGATCAACCGGCGGGAACTGATTTGGACGACTTCGCCGCTCATCAGCCTCCTTTTTGCCGGGTTGCTGTTCGCCCAAATTCGGATGCCCGCCACGGCGGGGACGGCGGCGGTGCTGGTGGGGATGGCCACGGTGGACCCGCTGAGCCAAGAGATGCAGGTGATGGGGCGCCAGCGGTTGTACTTCGGGCAGGCGCAGCAGGGCGATTGGAAGTTGGAGGGCGTCGAGACGATGTGGCCCGTGCGCTCGGATAACCCGATGGCGATGTTCATGAATGGGCAATCGGATTTGCCCGCAGAACTGATCGACACAGGCACGTTGGAAGCCAAGGGCGTGACCTCGAATGCACTACAGATTCGGCAGTTTGCCTTTGCGCAAACTCTGCCGTGGGATCCGCAGTCGCTGGTCCTCGAGAGGAGTCAGGGGAAGGCCACGCTGGTGAACCGCACAGCCTTTCAACTCGACCGGGTGCAGATTTGGTCGGGCCGGGAATACATGACGCTGACCAACCTACAGCCGGGAGAGCGAGGCGAACTCAAGGTGCGAACGGTCGAAGCCCGCACGCCCACCCAGCCAGCGGGATCTTTCTTGGCCCTGATGACGCCCGACGCCAACTCCTTCGGGGTGCGTGGAGCCACCAGCGTGAAAGGTGAAATGTCTCTGGCCGGACGGCTGGTGGAGGTGCAGAAGTGAGCCTGTGGATGCGCTGGGAAGAGCGCAACCCGATGCTGGCGGAAACGCGCATCGTGCTACGCCGCTGGCTGGGGCTGAAAGGCGACGGTCTGCAAGCCAAGTTGGTCATTGCGGCCGTGTGCGTGGTGGTGCTGGGCATTATTGGGGCCGTGGCGCGCTACTCGTTCTTGGTGGACACCACCGTGGCCTTTCCGATTGCGTGGGTGCTCCTGGGGTTGGTCAGCATCATCACCTTGCACGGAGCGCTGGCGCGCGAGCGCGAAAAGCGAAGTATGGAAGTGCTGCTGACCACGCCGCTTACGGCCAAGCAGATTGTCTTGGGCAAGCTCACGAGGGCCGTGCCGGCGATCACCGCGATCCTGGTGTGCGTGCCGATCTTCTTGCTGGCCAGTGGCCTGGGGCGGGCGTTCTTCAAGGAGAACGGGCTGACCTGGGGCGATAACCTCCCGGCGGCGGTGGTGATGCTGGCCTTGCTGGGATTTCTCATCTCCAGCAGCTTCTTCACTATGTGCCTGACCATGGCGGTGAGTGCCGTCACGCAGCGGGTGGCGGCGTCGCTTCTGCTCTCGTTTGCGCTGTGGATCGTGGTTTATTTGATTGTGCCAATCATCCTGAGTTCGATCTTTTGGGGCGATGCGGGCATCAGTTTGTGGCACCCTATGGCGGCCTTTTTTGCCCTCGTGGGCTTCACGGAATACTCTCCCTTGGCGATTCTTTTTGTGATCGGCTGGCAGTTGGCCCTCGGTGCGGGCTGCCTCGTTTTTGCGATCCGGCGCATGAGCCGGGAAACCCAGGCGGCGGGGGCCGCTGTCTCTGGCTAACACCATGCTCGAAGTTCTGAATCTCCACAAGAATTACGGATCGTTTACGGCCGTCACCGACGTGTCCTTTACGCTGGAACCCGGCGATGTCTTCGGGTTCATCGGTAGCAATGGCGCCGGAAAGACGACCACGATCAAGATGCTGGCCACACTGCTGGAGCCCACCCACGGCACGGCCCGCTTGGACGGCTTCGACATCATGGAGCACACGCTGGAAGTCCGCAAGCGCATTGGCTACATGCCGGACTTCTTCGGCCTTTATGACGACGTGAAGGTCTGGGAGTACCTGGATTACTTCTCGGCGCTCTATTCGGTGCCGGTGAAGGATCGCCCGGGCGTGATTGACAACGTACTGGAACTCACGGACCTCACCTTCAAGCGGGATGCGATGGTGGCCTCGCTCAGCCGGGGGATGCAGCAGCGGCTGTGTCTGGCCCGTTGCCTGGTGCACGACCCCACCTTGCTGTTGCTGGACGAACCGGCGAGCGGCCTGGACCCGCGCGCCCGCGCCGAGCTGAAGGAACTGCTGGCCGAACTCGGCCGGATGGGCAAGATCATCCTGGTCTCCTCGCACATCCTGCCGGAACTGGCTGACTTCTGCAACAAGGTGGGCATCATCGAGCGGGGCAAGATGTTGGCCTTTGGAGGGGTGGACGAAATTGCCCGGGGGCTGAAGTCCATCAAGGTCTTGGAGTTCCGGGTGATGGACCGGGCGTCCGAGCTGAGCATGTGGCTCCACGGCAAGCCGAACATCCAGAACACCTACCTGATGGGAGCCACCACGGTGAAGGTGGACTTTGACGGCTCGCATGAGAACCAAGTGGAGCTTGTTCGAGGGATTGTGAATGCGGGCTACCCGGTGATGGAAGTCCGCGAAGAAGGGGTGGACTTGGAAGACGTCTTCCTCAACGTCACCCAAGGAGCGTTGAACTAACATGCTCGGGGCCTGGTGGCAAGATACGGTCAAGACTTACCGGGGCAACGCCATATTTGTGCGCGATTTTCGCAGCCAAATGCGTGGTTGGAAGCCCATGTGGTTTTGGCTGGGCTACCTCGGCCTGATTCTGCTGGTGGTGGGGTCGTTCTACGGCGGCATCATGCGCCGAGGCGCGATTGACATCGGCGAACTGCAGAGCATCCTGGTGGGGCTGTTCGTGGGGTTCTCCACGCTACTCAGCTACCTGGTGTTGCTGGTGGCTCCGGCCCTCACGGCGATTTCTATCGTTCAGGAATTCGATCGCAAGAGCATTGACTTGGTGCAAAGCGCGCCGGTGAGTGCGCGGTACTTGCTGGTCGGTCGGTTGCTGAGTGCCTACCGGTACGTTTGGATTTTGTTGATGCTGGCGCTGCCCTTTGCGGCGGTGGGCATCCTCATGGGGGGCTTCACTTGGCCGCAATTGCTGGCCACGTTCTTCGGCATTTCGTTGCAAGGCTTGCTGGTGGCTTCGCTCGGTTTGGTGACCGGGGTGATGACGCGCAAGATCGTGCCGGCCGTTATCCAGGCTTACGCCGCCTTTGTGGTGGGCCTCTTCACCGCCATCTTGAGCGCGATGACGGCGGCGATGGCGTTTGGTCGAGCCGGCGGTGGCGGCGGAGCCCCGGGGTTCGGCTTTTGGGGAGTCCTGACGCCGGGGGTTACGCAGTGGGCGGTGCTGGGCACCACGCCGCTGGGCAACTGGCAGGCCCCGAACTTGCTGCTGGCCACGGTGGTGACGCTCTTTGCCTCGCGCTTGATGATGCTGGGGGCGGCCTCGGCCATCGCCCCGACGCTCACGCCTGACATCGGTCGCCTGCGGGCGAACTCGCTGGTGGCGGCGCTGCTATTTGGCCTTATGGGTGCGTTCATCGTGGCGAGCCTGCCGGGCGGCATGCGGGGCGGGGGAATCTCTCCCTCGATGATCCTGGGCAACACTTACAACACGCTCATTGGCTTCGGGGCGATCACGGTGGTGAACTACCTGGCCTGCTGGAGTTTTATCGGCGAGCGCAAGTACCAAACCAATGGCCTCTGGAACATCAAGTGGCTCTTCCGGGGCACGCCGGCCAGTGTGCTGCCGTTCCTTGCGGCCCTGATGCTGGCGGCGACGCTCGGCTTCGTCGGGGGTGTTTATCTGTCGTCGGGATCGATCAATAGGGAGCTTTTGCTCTACATCCCGTGGGGATGGGGCATCAACGTGTTCTTGGTCGGATTATGTTGGTGGGCGTCGTTGCTTTCCAACGGGAATCTGCCGGGCGCGCGGAGGCTGGGCGGCCTCATGTTCATTCTCATGTTTGTCATTTTCTCGGCGGCGATTGGCATCATCACGCGGGGCGAAGAGAACGCGGCGGCGTGGGCGTGGCACCCGGTCCTCGGGGCGTACGGGGAACAGCGGTACGGCCCGGGGGTGCTAGGTCACGGTTTGATCCTATGGACATTAGGCGGAATTTTGCTCGTTACGGCGGAGCTCAAACGTAGAAAGATCATCAGGGCGTCTTATGAGTAACACCGGACTGGAACTCACCCGATTCGAAAAGCGGGTACGGCGGCTGCGGGCCACGCAGGGCGCGGCCATCGGGGCCTCGATTGGGGGTCTCGCCGTGGTGGCGTGGGCGTTGGCGGACCGCTTTGGCAGTGCCTTTGTCACTTGGCCAGCGGCTACGGCCGTGGTGGGTGGCCTGACGCTGGCGGGCGCGGCGGCCGGCTGGTTCTGGCGCGTTTCGCCTCTCGATTTGGCGCGCAGCATTGACCGGCGCGCAGGGCTGAAAAATCGCTTGGGCACGGCGATGTCTGCCACGGAAAGCGGGTGGGCAGACGCCCAGCGGGCCGATGCCGAGCGGAAGCTGGCGGGCCTGGACCCGCAGACGGTTTTCCCATGGAGCGGGAACCGGGTGCTGACCGGGGCTCTTTGTGCTTTGAT
>CALRVA020000021.1:0-21774 GCA_943371495.1 Archangium gephyra
CGCTTTAAGGACGTGTTCTATCACCGTCCGAGGGTGGTGAACCTGGACCGCGACCAGCGGGATTACGCGTTCCAAATTGCGCGGTTCTGGGCGGAGACGTTCTACTACCGGGGCAACGGCGACCTGAATGTTCAGTTCGATGGCGAAGACGAGAATGTGAACCCGATCTACATCGGCGGGCCGGACTTTGAGAGCGAATCCTTTGCCGTCGCCGCGAACTCCGATAGCGAGATGCGCATCGGTTCGGACCCACTACCGGGCGCCGGAGCGGGCCTGAGCATTGCGCCGGTGCCGGGCCAACCCGACCGAATGCAGGCGCTGGTGAGCTACACCGACCGCGCGGGCGCGCTAACGATGGCGCGACTGCCGATTTGGACGCCGGGGGCGGCGTTCCCGGATGTGTTTGTGGCGGGGCCGGAAATGCTTCGCGACGGCATCAGCGGGGTGCGGGCGGCGGCCATCCTTGACTCGCAGTACCGCCTTGATCCCAAGATGATGGTTGTGAACACGCCCAAGGCTTATGTGGCCCCCTTTTGGTCTCAAGAACCGCCGATGGATGGGGATCTCTCGCACGAATCCTGGCAAATGAGCCCCTGGACGGACGACTTCGTGGACATCGAAGGCGACAAGCGCCCTCAGCCGCGATTTCGCACCCGGGCCAAGATGGGTTGGAGTGCCACGGGTCTGTGGATCGGCGCGGAAATGGAAGAGCCCCACGTGTGGGGCACCCTGACCGAGCACGACAGCGTGATCTTTTACGATAACGACTTTGAAGTGTTCATCGACCCGGACGACGATGCCCTGAACTACGGCGAGCTGGAACTGAACGCGCTGAACACCACCTGGGATCTGCTGCTGCCCCGCCCCTACCGCGAAGGCGGCCCGGCGGTGGACAGCTGGGAGATCAAGGGCCTGCGCACGGCCGTCAAGATCAACGGCACGCTGAATGACCCGAGCGACGAGGACGAGGGTTGGAGCTGCACCATTCACATCCCCTGGCGCAGCCTCAAGGAGATCAGCAAGGTGGCCGTGCCCCCGCAACCGGGCGACCGCTGGCGCATTAATTTCAGCCGAGTTCAGTGGCAGCACTCGGTTGAAAACGGCAAGTACCGCAAGGTGCCGGACACCAAGGAGGACAACTGGGTGTGGAGCCCGCAGGGCGTAGTGGACATGCACCAGCCCGAAATGTGGGGCTACTTGGAGTTCGCGCGGTGAAGCCGAGCTTTTGGGTGTGGACCGGGGCGGACCCGGCCGAACCCGGAGACAAGTACGAAAAGCTCGCCGCCCTGGGGGTGACGGGCGTTTTTCTTGGCGGGGTGAATGCCGCGCATCTCAAGGCGATCCGCGAAGCCGGACTCTCGCCGCACGTATGGATGTGGACGACCAACCAGCGCGATGCGAAGCTGATGGCCGAGCACCCGGAGTGGTACATGGTGGCCCGGAGCGGTGAAAGCTGCGTGGACCAGCCGCCTTACGTGGATTACTACCGCTGGGTGAGCCCGCACATCCCCGAAGTGGTCGAGCATATCTGCGGCAAGGCGGAGGAGATCGCGCTTCGTGATGACGTGGATGGGGTGCACCTGGACTACGTGCGCTACCCCGACGTGATCTTGCCCACCGCACTGTGGGACACCTACAAGCTTGACCAAACGGAAGAGCTGCCGCGCTACGATTTTGATTACAGCGAGACGGCGCGCGAAGCGTTCCGGGCGCGGTACGGGGACGACCCGTTGAAGCTGGAACGACCGGATTTGGACTCGCGGTGGCTGCACTTCCGCTACGACGCCATCACGGCATTGGTGACCAAGGTCACCGAGCGGGTGCACGAGGCGCGGAAGCAGGTTTCGGCGGCGGTGTTCCCGACGCCCAGCATGGCCCGCAAGATCTGCCGCCAAGACTGGGATAAGTGGCCGCTGGACTTTGTGACCCCGATGATCTACCACTCGTTTTACAACGAAGACACGGAATGGATTGGCAACTGTGTGCGCGAGGGGATTCAGGCGGCGCGGTTCCCGGTGGTGGCGGGGCTTTATATGCCGGCGTTCAAGTCGCCCGAGGAGTTCCAAGCCGGATTGCGCGCGGCGCGGCACCGAGGGGCCAGCGGCGTCAGCATTTTCGATGGCATGAGCGAGCCCATGCAGACGGTCTTGAAGGAAGAGATCGCGCGGTGGAGCGACGAATCGTGAACCGGCAGCGGGTAAACCCTCAGGCTATGCGATTCGCACTTTTTGTAGTGGCTCTAGGGGCGGCGGGGGCGGCCTTAGCCCCGGTTCAGGGGGCGCCGTCCGCGCCGTGGGTAAGCCTGTTCAATGGCCGCAGCCTGGAGGGCTGGACGCCCAAGATTGTGGGGCACAAATTGGGCGAAGACCCGATGCGGACCTTCCGCGTGGAAGGCGGCAACCTGGTGGTGCGCTACGACGGCTACGAGAAATTCGATGGCCGCTTCGGTCACCTCTTTTATCGCACCCCGGCGAGCCGCTACAAGCTGCGGCTGGAGTACCGGTTTGTAGGTCAGCAGGTGCCGGAAGGGCCGGGCTGGGCGTGGAAGAACAGCGGTGTGATGATCCACGGGCAGCCGCCCGAGACGATGGGCGAGCGGCAAGACTTCCCGGTTTCGGCCGAGGTCCAGTTACTGGGCGGGGACAAGGAAGGCGACCGACCGACGGCCAACCTCTGCACGCCGGGCACGAACGTGATGTACAACGGGCAACTGTGGCGGCAGCACTGCACCAACTCGAACTCGCCGACCTTCCGGGGGGAAGAGTGGGTGCGCCTGGAGCTGGATGTGAACGGCCCGGAGGACGTGGTCCACTACATCAACGGGCAGGAAGTTTTCCGCTACCGCGAGGTCCAGCTGGACCCGAATGATGCGGACGCCAAGGCCTGGGCGGCCACTGGGGCGGAAAGCATGATCCGCAGCGGCTCGATCAGTTTGCAGTCCGAGAGTCATCCGGTCGAGTTCCGGCGCATTGCCCTGCAACTGAAGCGCTAGTCTTGCACGGGTGGGGGCATGGGAGCTTCACTCTCTTGCCCCAGGTGGGCTTGAATTTGCCGGAGCATTAGTTCGCGGTTGGCATCGGTGGTGCCCGTGGCGACCGCGACCGGGCGGCCCCCGTCGCTCGTGAAGATGATCGCGGCCACCCGGATGGGGGACGATCGTCGGTTTCTGGGAGTAAAGGCTTGCTCGGTGGTGCCGATCCGCACTTCGACCTTGGGGTTGATGCGGTGGCGCTTCACCTGGCGCAGCGGGCCCAGGGTTTTGGTGACGGTGAGTTCGTCACCTTCGAGGGTGATGGTTTCCTGGGCGGCCTTGTGGAAGGCACTCACAAACATCCCCACGCCCACGGCCCAAAAGATGGCGTAGAAGCCCAGCATGGCCAGGGCCAGCAACCCCATGGCCTGCATCATCCCGCCGATCATGAAGACCGCGTGGAGGGTGGTGAAGGCCGTCCACCCTAAGCCAAAGATAGCCATTCCCACTCCGGCCATCACCTGGGAGGGCGAACTGAGGAGTTCGAGCCGGTCCGGGTTGGCGGAGAAGGTGGGCACTCCGACTTCGATCTGGGCGGCGGTTTCGGCCAGACGCTCTTGCAAGGCGTCGTAGTCGGGTTCGCTGTTCGGGTCACCGGGGGCCAGGGTAGCGAGGCGACGACGGAGGTCGCGTTCGATGGTGCGGACCTGCTCACGGGCTTGGTTGTAAGTACGGATGAGCTCGCTGTCATCCATCCGGGTCAGGAGCCCTTTGCTGTGGTCCAGTTCAGAAGTCCGGCCCTGGAGGCGTTCGATGAGCGCGAGTTCCTGGCGAATCTCGGTGGCCGAGCGCTGGGATTGATCCATCACGAGGGGGGCGAACTCGGCCAGCCAAGCGCGCATGGCGTCGCGGGCCTGCTCTTCTTGCACCTCGTGATTCATCGATTCCACACGGTTATTGTGTCACTGGAAGGAGCCTTCCTCCGACCTTGCCGACATTCGAGCCAGAAAGGTCGGCGGGAAGCCTTACGGGATCGTGATCTTCACGGGCAGCTTTTGGTTCTCTCCCAAGAGCCCCGTGCATCCATTGAACTCGGGGCCCCAAAACCAAACGGTGCCGTCAGTCTTAACAGCGAGGTTCCGGCTACCGCCAATGTAGATTCGGGCGACATTGGAGATCTTGGGTTGCTTGGGAGAGTAGTGGTAGTCCCCCGCAGTACCCACTCCAATCTGACCCCAACCGTCGTGTCCCCACATGCGCAGCGTTCCATCGGCCAGCAGGACGGCGATGTGCCCGTCGCCCAGCGCGACCGATTTTGCGGTCGAAATGCCGTTCACTCGCACGGGTTTTGGATTCGCCCCGCCCGGTTGACCCAGAGTGGCGTAGGTTCCATTGCCAACGAGCCCGCCCTGGTTGCTGCCCCACACCCACACGGATCCGTCGCGGCGGACGGCGGCACTCAAATTGATTGTGGAGCCCCCAGCGGCAACGGAAACGACCTCCGTCAAGCCCGCCACTTTGGTCGGACGCCAGCGATCTTCCGTGCGCGTGTGGCCGAGTTCTCCCCAAGAGTTCTTGTTTCCCCAGGCCCAGACATTGCCCAATGTATCGAGCGCCAAGCAGTGGTTGCGGGCTGCGGAAATCTGTTGGATTGGAGGGAGGCCCTGCACCTGAATCGGGGCGGCAAAATCGCGCGTGGCCGTGCCGTTGTGCATGGCACCCCACACGAAGACCGCGCCCTTGGAGTCCAGGGCGAGCGCAAAGTCAGAAGAAGGCGTGACGGTGACGACGTTGGCGATGCCGGGCACCTTCACCGGCATGATGCTGTTTTTGCCGATCAGACCTCGCGGTGGTTCGGGGCCATCGGGGTTGTTCCCGAGTTGCCAGTAGTCGTTGGCCCCCCACGCATAGAGGGATCCCGCGGCATCCACGCCGTAGCCGGCCTTGGGGGAAACGAAGATCTTCTCGAACTTCTCATTGAAGGCAATGGGCGTGGGAACGCGGGTGCTGAGACCGTACTGCGCTTCGCGCAAGGCTTTCGGGTACTCCTCGTTCCCCCAGCCAATCACGCTCCCATTGGACTTGAGGACATAGACGAAATCACTGACCGCAATCGACTTGATCGAACTGGCTTGGGTGAGGGAGGACGAAACGAGAAGTGCTGCGAGCATCGCGCCCATGGAACCATTATGAGCGGGCGACCAGCGATCGGGATACGCTCAGTTGCGCCCTCCTTCATCACTTTCACGGGGAATGTTTGCATGTAAACTGAGGTCATGGTTTTGGCTCTCACCCTGGTATTGGCGCAGACACCGAGTGGGGCAACGCGGGCGGACATGGCCGAACGCACCCTGCGCATGGAGCGCACCTGGCGGCAAGTGCAAGAACCGGCGCGGCGGCGGGCCGCGGTGGACATTCTCTCGCGGGCGGTGGGGGCGTTTTTTGCCAATCAAACCGGGCAGGTGTGCCAGTTGTTGGACCAGGCCGAGGCCGCGCTACGTGACGAGCCGGTGAGCCCGAGCGCGGGCTGGCGGGTGCGGGTAGTGCCGGCGGTGGTGGCCCCCGGAGAACCGTATCAACTGGTTTACACGACGGCCTACGGGGCGGTTGAACCGGCGCCCCCGGCCCCAAAGCCAGGGGTGGCGCCGGATCGGGAAGGGGATATCACCTTGGACGGCCCGGAAACCTTGGGGCGAGCCTTGACCCTGAGCGTGGTGCGCGATTTTGACTCCCGCCGCGCGGCGTTGGAGCAGGGTGACACCCTGGCTCTGGCCCGAGCTTTGGCCCAAATGAAGGAGGGCCAATACGAATGGAATGCGCCCGCCCACGCCTGGCTGGTGAGCGGGGAACGGGGCCGGGCCGAGGGCTGGAAGAAGCACGAAGAACTGCCCCTGGTGCAGGCGGAGAACACCGTCTTCCGGGCTTGGATTCCGAAGGACGCCACGGCGAAGACCCCCGTCGTGATTGCCCTGCACGGGGCGGGCGGCAGCGAGAACATGTTTTACGAAGGCTACGGCGCGGGGCTGGCGCGGGAGCTGGCGCAAAAGCGGGGGTGGATCTTTATGACCCCTCGGTCGTCTCCGGTGGCGCCGACGAACTGCCTGAAGTGGCTGCAGGAGGCAAGGGGTCTGGCCCCCGAGAACGTCTTCATCATGGGCCACAGTGCGGGCGGAGGGGCCGCGGTGAGCTCAATGGCGCGCCTGGCTGCACCGCCACGCGGGATGGTGCTGTTCGCCCCGGCCACGGGCGCGACCTTGCCCCCGGCGGCACAGAGTGTGCCGACGTTCTTGGCAGTGGGAGAACAGGAGATGGGCGCTTTGAAAACCGTCTCCGAGCGCCTGGGGGCCTTGCTCAAGGATCGCCCGGAGAGCAAGTTCATGATGGTGCCGAACTCGGAGCACCTCATGATCGTGGCTGATGCTTTGGAAGCTAGCTACCAGTGGATGGACCAGCGACTCGCCGACTAGCTTTCCGGTCCCGCGCGATGCCTCTATGCGCTCCTGACGCTGGGAATTCCCAAAACGTTCGTTGCGTTCGCAATCATTGCGAGGTCAATTTTAGGGACATCCTTTTCCCAAAAAGGGGGAGTAGACTCAGGTCGTCCCTCACCAGGCAATTGTGTTGAACTTGGAGCGCTGTTCCTTTCACTCAATAGGGGTTACCCCATGAAACTGCAAAATCTTGTATCGGTCGTCTCGACCAGCGTGCTGGTCCTCGCCGCCGCTTCCTCCTTGGCCCAAACGGGGCGCACCAAATACGATTGGCGCTATTACCGCCCCTCGAACACGGGCATCCAAGGGGACTCCAATGAAGCCCTCTGGATTGGCCCGGACCGCAATCCCTGGATCGCGGGCTATGATGCCTCGTTCGAAGAGGGGGGCATCGCCAAGTTCTTGGTGAACGAGAACCGCTGGGTGAACTTCTCGAACGTGAACTACCCCGAGATTGGGCACCCGATGCTGAGTGCGGTTTCGCGTGTGTCCGACATTGACGTGGACGCCAAAGGTCGCCTTTGGATGGCAACCGGCGCCGGGGCGCTGTTCCTAGACCCCGCGAAAGGGGCCAAGTCGCTGAAGCGGTTTGGGTTCCACAACTCACCGATTCCGGATGGTTGGAACCGAGGTGTCGAAATCGCGCCGGATGGCACGGTCTGGTTCTCGGCCTACTCCACGTTCTGGGGTTCGGGCGGCGTGTCGCAATACAACCCGCAGAACGGCCAGTGGCACGTGTTCCCGCAGTTCGACAGTGCGAAATTGGCCATCCAACCGCGACCGGGGGGCGGCTACTACGTGTGGACGATGGACGTGCAGGAAGCGTCCCGATACGACAGCACCACGCAGACCTGGACGAACCTGCCGGTTGCGAACGACAATCCTTCCTTCTTGCCGGGAAACAACGCCACGGACTCGGCCGGGAACACCTGGATGTACAAGTGGACGGACGCGACCATATTCACCATGCGCTTTGACCTCCGCCGCCCGGATGGCACCTGGGTGAACACCCCGCAGGCTCCGTTCGACACTCAGTTTAACGGGGCGAATGCGGTGCGAGCGCTGGGGCCGGGCCAGGCTCTGGTGGTGGACGGCGGCGGCGAAGTTTGGTACTTCGACGGCTCGACTTGGTCCTCGCGGGGGCACTGGGAAACCACGACCTCAAGCTACGACGTGGACATTGACAGCCTGGGCAATATCTGGGCTTGTGGCGCCGGTGGGGCGGCCCGCCGGGATGCCGTCACGGGCCAATGGCAACGCTACCGAATCACCAACACCAGTCAAATCGACTTCTTCAACAATGACCTGACGGTGCGTGCGGATGGCACGTTGTACGCGACGGCGAATGCCGGACCGGGCGCCGGAGGCATGGTGAAGTTCGACGGCCTCCGATGGACCGGCTTCAACCAGCTGCAATATGGGCTCGGCTTCGATTGGCCCTTCAACGGGGACAACAGCGCGCGGGTGTACCTGCGGCCCTCCAATGGCGAGGTGGTGGTGAATCCCATGTTTAACTTCTTGCACACGTGGGACGGCACGGGTTGGACGGACATGCAGTACGAGCGTGCTTCGGCCAGCGACATGATCGAAGACTCGACCGGTCGGCTCTGGGCCGCCACCAATGGCGTGCTCTCGACCTACAGTGGCTCCTCTTGGACGCAAGCCTCTGACCTGGGTGGCGTCAAGCTCCGCAAGGATCCGACCCGCCCGGGCACCGTTTGGTGTATGAGCGAAACCGCCGTTTATCGCACCAACGGAACCACTGACTTTGTCCGGACCATTGAGGACTTCCCGGAACTCAGCCCCCAAAGCGACCAGTTCAAGGGCATGGTGGTGGACGCCCAGGGCATGGTGTGGATCGGTGCGAATACGATCAACCTCCCGGACAACAGTGCCCTCATCAAGCTCAATCCCGCCACGGGTGCCTATCAGGTTTGGCGCTACCAGGATGGCTGGCCCTTCCCGGGACAGTACTTGATGCCGCTTGCGGCCACGCCGGACGGCAAGATCTGGATGCAGTACGACTCCGACTTCGGGGTGGATCAGCGCGGCTTGGTGGCCTTCGACGGCACGGCGATGAAGGTGTTCCCGGCCCCGCCGGGAGGCGAGCCGCAATGGGGCGGCCTGCCGCACGCCGGAATCACGGACCTGGAAGTGCGACCGATCCGCGAGGGGTATGAGCTCTGGATGAGCTGCGCCAGCCGAGGGATCGCCGTCCTCCGAGTGAGAACGGATAACCGCTAAGTTAGAGGTTCTCGAGCACCAATAAGGTGACGCCCCACTTGTCGGTGCCCGGGATGAAGGCACCGACCGGGGTCAGTTGTCCAGCCACGCACACCGCAATGGACGACTGACCCTTGTTTTTTTCGCCGGCCGGGTTTCGCGATACCCAAGCCGATTGGTTCTGCTCGTACTCAAACGTGGGCCAGGGCGGCGTGAGCTTGGTCACCTGCGCGTTGAGACGGGGACAGAACTCTTCCGCCTTCTCCCCGGGGAACTCGTAGTGATAGAACCGGTAGGGGGCCTGGATCACTACTCGGTCAGGAGCCTGGGACGTGGCTTCAATGACAAAGTCCTTGGGGCCGCTCAATGTGGGCTGGCACCCGACCAGGCCAAGGGCCACGGCGAGGCTGCCCACGGCGGTGAGAAGTGAGGAGTGCTGCCGGGAGGCCATGCGTTGCGTTCTACCTAAGTGCGAGAGATTCAGGCAGGCGGACGTACAGTTTTCCCGGCCGATTCGGTTCGATCGTCGTGCGGAATCTACACTTTGCGCTTGACGGGAAACCACACTTCGGTGATGTAGTTCTCATCCATGGGGGCATCGGAATAGACCTCAAGCTCGGGGGCTTCCGAACGTGGATCGAATTCTGAACTGGCGAAGAACTCTGCGTTTACGTATTTGAAGACCGGGGGAATGGCTTCGCTCGGCTCGCCGACGGCGGAAAAGATGGCCCACAGCCCGGGTTCCGTGGTGATCACCGGGTAGTCCGAGGGTGCGAGAGGATCCGTTTCCACGGCCACGTAATAGAGGAACCCCTGCGCATTCTCGGGATCGGGGGCACACACCCCGAACGTGGTGCCGGCGGGGAAGGCCTGCGGCTGGGAGAGGGTGCAAAGGGTCTGGAGCTCACCGGTGGTCATCAGCCGTTGCCAAAACTTCGGGATGCTCTTCTCACCTAGGTTTTCTTCCATCGAGGTGCGCAGCACGGGGCCAGTCAATCGAACGGCCGGTAGCTCAGTGATTTTGTAGTTCATGGGGATTTCTCGGATAGAGGGGACGGCTAAGGATTGGCGCCTGCCTATTGTTGGCGCTTGAACTCGTACCGGCGCGGGGACCCGCCCACCAGGTAGCCAATGGTGGCCGTGAGGGCATCGCCGTTACGCTCATAGACGATTTGCTTGGGGTAGTCGTGGCGCGGGTTCTGGAATACGGCGCGCGACGCCGTGAACTCCGTGAGATAGAACTCGGTGTGGGCGGCACCCCCGGGTTGGGCGATGTAGACCAGGCTTCCTTCCCGCTCCACAATGCGCAGAAACTCGAAGGCGGACAGCCGATCCCGGTTCACCGTCCGGGCGGTGGCAAACATGGAGCCTCCACGGGGCGGGCTCCAAAGTTCTTCAAAGTAGATCTGGTTCTCGGTGCCCCGGATGCCGGACCAGTCTCCGGCCATCCAGGCGAGGTCACTGATCGTCGCCTTGGCCATGGCGGGCAGGGGGACGTCCTTGGCCTGTTTGTACAGCCCGACGGTTTCGTCCATCAGATTCGAGCGGACGATGAGGCCATCGGGGGTGAGGGTGAACTCGCGGCGGATCAGGTTTTGCGGTGTGCCGCCGGCCTCGCGGATGAAGTCCACTTCGTAGGTGAAGGTGCCGTCCTTCCAGCTCCCGCGATAGCGGGCGAAGCTGCCGGGCGTTGAGTTCGGCACCTCGTTGAGTTGGCCATCGAACCCGATGCGAACGTTGGTGTGCCCGGACCCGTGGCCGCTGACCAAGATCATCGCGTCGGCTTCGGCGTGGAGGGAAAAGCGAGAAGAGAAGGGGGGATTGAACTGTTCCGGCGTGCGGCCAGGCGTGCGATCTTCCTGCCAAATCCATTCGCCGTCAAAGGCCTTGAGTTCGGCCGGAGGCTCGGAGACATTCACGGGGGCAAGGGCCAGCGAGGCTAGGATGAGGTTGAGCACGGCGAACTCCAAGTCTCCCGAAACGGAGACTCTAGAATGCTACCTAGCGATCCGTACAGAACGTTTCGCGCGCCCGACTCGGCCAGGTTCCTGGACTCTCAAGAGGTAAGATTGAACTGGTCTGGGGGACATCGGCAATACCAACGAGCAGCGGCTCGATATGTTTGAAGGAACCGGGCTGGAGCGCGGCCGGTCCCGCCTCGTTGAAGTGGCTTGGGTTCTGGTTCGGTGGATGTTCTTCCTCACGCCGTTGCCGTGGCCGAACCGTATCAAAGCGATCCTCCTCAGGATGTTCGGAGCCGAAGTGGGCGTGGGCGTCAACATCCGACCCCGCGTGAACATTCACTTCCCCTGGAAGCTCAAGCTGGGCAACCACTGCTGGATTGGAGATTCCTGCGAGCTCTTGAACTTGGAGCCGATCGTTATCGAGGATAACTCCGCCTTGGCGCACGAGGTGTACCTGGCCGCCGCCTCGCACGATATCCGTAGCCGCTCGCTGCGCTACGCCAACAAGCCGATCGTGATTCGTAAGGGGTGCTGGATTGCCACTCGTGCCTTTATCGGCCCGGGTGTCGAGATTGGCGAGCAGAGTGTGGTGGGGGCGTGCGCGGTGGTCGTCAAGTCCGTGCCGCCGTACTCGGTGGTAACGGGGCCCCAGGCTGAGGTCCGGATGCGCCGAGAATTCGAGCGAGACTAAGCGATGTCCTTCCCCCAACGCGTTTTCGTCACCGGCGGGTCCGGGTTCATCGGTTCGAACTTTGTGCGGAGCCTGTTGGATCGAGGGGTGGAGGTTTACGACTACTCGATTACGCCGCCGCGCAATCCCGCCAATCAGGCTGTGCATCACCACGGTGATGTGCGAGACCTGGCCAAACTTCGGCAAGCGGTCGAGGAGTTTCAGCCGGATGCGCTGGTGCATTTGGGCGCCCGCACCGACCTGGGCGGGAAGACGCTCGCCGATTACGATTCGAACACAGTGGGGACGGCCAACGTCGTCGAGGTGGTGAACCAATCATCGACGATCCAGCGGGTGCTTTATGCCTCAAGCCGGCTCGTTTTCCGGATTGGCCACATCCCGCAGCACGATTACGACTACGCCCCCTCGACGGTGTACGGCGAGAGCAAGATTGAAATGGAGCGCATCGTGCGCGAGCAGGCATCATCGTCGGTGCCGTGGCTCCTGGTCCGCCCGACGTCGATCTGGGGCGAGTGGTTTGATGTGCCCTACAAGGATTTCTTCCTGCTCATTGCGCGAGGGCGCTACGTGCATCCGCGCGGGCAGCGAGTCATGAAGTCGTTCGGCTACGTGGGCAACGTGGTGCAGCAGATGGAGCGCTATCTCGAGGTCGAGCCGGAAGTGATCCACAGCAAGGTGCTGTTCCTCACCGACTTTGAACCGCTGGATGTGTTGCCGTGGGCGAACCGCATCACGGCCGAACTGGGTCGGGCGCCCATCAAAGAAGTCCCCTACGGGGTCTTGAAGTCCATGGCATTGGCCGGAGATGGGTTGAAGCGGTTGGGGATGAAGAATCCTCCGCTGACCTCCTTCCGTTTGGCGAATTTGCTGACTCCGTTCGTTTACGACACGGCCCGTGAGCTTGAGATTTGTGGCCCTAATCCCATCTCACAAGCGGAAGGGGTGGTGCGGACGGTGAAGTGGCTGCGAGACCAGGGCCAGATATGAAGCCGGTCTGATCAGCTGGATTCACCAGCCCGTTTTGCCCCAAATTGACACAAAAAAGAACCGGAGCCAAGGCTGACTCCGGTTCGATAGGGTCCGACGAATGGATTACGCCTTGCGTCGCTTGCGGGCGAGAGCCAGCAGGCCAGCGCCGAGGGCGATCATCGATGCCGGTTCCGGCACCGCGCTGAACGACACATTGTCGTAGTACATGCCGGTCGGTTCGTAGGCCGTGGCCGTGTTCATGAAGCCGAACTGGAGGATGTGGTTCGTCCAGGAGGGATCAATCGCGATGTTGATCGTGTTGCCTTCCGACCAGGTCGAGGTGGAAGCGGCGGTCGTCTCGGTTCGCGGGAAGGCGACGAGGCTGAAGTTCACGGGATCAAGAACCTTGATGAAGGCCCAAGTGCGAGAAGCCCCGCCCGGACCGAAGCCCGAGGACGCCTTGTAATCGAAGCCGAACGTGAAAGTCTGCCCGAGGTCGGCCGCACCAATGATCTGCTCTTGGAAGATGTTGGCTTCAATCTTTCGGTTGTTGCCGTGGTCGCCGTTGTTGTAGTCGCTGTACGTGTTGATGTACTGCTGACCCTGGTTCGGTCCGGCTTCGCCGGTGGCGATGGCCGAGAAGCCCGCGCCGCCGTTCGGCGCGCCGAACGGACCGTAGCCGTACAGATAGTTGTCGGCGGAGTCAAAGACGTTGGCGAAAATCTTCCAACCGTCGCCGGACAAGGCACCACCATTGCCGGCGGCCAGACTTTCGAAGTCTTGGTTGTAGGTCGTCAGGCTAGCGAAAGCGCTGGAGGCCATAACCGCCCCAAGTGCCACCATCGCCACTCGTGAATTCTTCATGAACATGTTCAATTTCCTCTGAGAGAGTGCGTGACCGAAACGATTCGCGAAACGTTTCGGATCACCTGTGGATATTCTACACCAACCATAGTCCCACGTTAGCAAAAACCCGCAAAGTTGCCGGGTTGCCTAGCTGAGGGTCGGCCTCGTGCCGACAAGCGCGTGGGTGCTCGTTGCCTTGGGTACCGATAAACCGTTGTTGGCAATGACCTGCGCGTACCACGCGGCCGAATCCTTCGGGGTCCGCCGCAGAGTTTGGAAATCCACGTGGATCAGCCCAAAACGGTGCCGATAGCCTTCCGCCCACTCGAAGTTGTCCATCAGCGACCAATGGAAGTAGCCCTGGATCTGATACCCCTCGTCATCCGCCCGGTGCAGCCCTTTGAGGTGCCGCGAGAGATAGTCAATGCGCTGAGGGTCGTGGACGGCTCCGTCTTCCGAAACCCAATCTCGGCAGCTCAGGCCGTTCTCGGCGATCATCGTGGGCAAGCCGTACCGCTCCTCGTGGAACCGCACCGACCAGTAGAGCCCTTCGGGCGTTACGGGCCAGTCGAAGGCCGAGCGCGGGTGCCCCGGTGGCAAGGCGACGGTCTCGGGCTTGCCGTCCGCACCCCGCCGGATGTACGGCGCGGCGTAGAAATTGAGCCCCAGCCGCTCGATGGGCTGGCTCATCAGGGCGAGGTCTTCGGTCGTCACTTCCGGCCCGCGATCGGTCAGCACGCGCACGCACTCCTCCGGCCATTCGCCCAGCACTACGGGGTCCAGGTAAAGGCGGCTGTACCAGAACGTCCGGTCCGCCGTCGGCACGCCAAAGGTGAACTCCCGCGCGGCTTCGATGTTTTCGGGGGATTCATCGGCCGGGATGCCGATATGGCTGATGGGGACGTAGCCGATGGCGATGGGCTGCGACGCGGTGGCGCGCAGAGCTTGCACCGAGCGACCGTGCGCCATCAGGGCGTGCTTAGTGGCCAGGAAGAAGTCCGGCCAGTCGAGCTGCAACCCCGGGGCATGGATGCCGGTGACGTGGCCGAGGCCGAGGAAGCACGGGGGCTCGTTGAGCGTCCACCAGTTCTTTACGCGGTCGCCCAGTTGCCGCCCGACCAGTTCGGCGTACTCGCCAAACCACTCCACGGAGTCACGGTTCAGCCAGCCACCCTGCAGGTAAAGCTCCTGCGGGTAATCCCAGTGGAAGAGGGTCGGGTACGGCTCGATGCCCTGGCGCAAAAGCTCATCCACCAGCCGGTGGTAGAAGTCCATGCCCTGGTGGTTCACCCGGCCGGTGCCGTCCGGCAACACGCGCGACCACGAGATGGAGAACCGATAAGCTTGGATCCCGAGGTCGCGCATCATCGCGATGTCTTCTCGGTACCGGTGGTAGTGGTCGCAAGCGGTGTCGCCGGTGTCGCCTTCGGCAACCTTGCCGGCCTTGCGGCAAAACGCATCCCACACGGAGGGGCCGCGCCCGTCCTGCGCCGCCGCGCCTTCCACCTGATACGCGGCCGTCGCCGCCCCCCACACAAAGTTCTTTCCAAATGTCATCTTGATATCGCTCGATTACTTAAGTCCGCTGAGGGCCATGCCCTTGACGAAATAGCGCTGCCCAAACAGGAACATCACGATGAGCGGCAGGGTGACGAGCACACTCCCGGCCATCAGCAAGTGCCACTGTTCGGCGCGCAGGGAGTTGTAGGTGGCCAGACCCAACTCCAAGGTCTGCTTTTCGGGTTCGTTGAGGTAGATCAGCGGCCCCATAAAGTCGCGCCAGTTGTAGATAAAGCAGAAAATGCCGACGGTGGCCAGAGCCGAACCCGACAGCGGCATGACAATGCGGGAGTAGATGGTCCAGTGACCGGCTCCCTCGATCTTGGCGGCCTCGTCGAGCTCCTTGGGTATGCCCAAGAAGAACTGCCGCAAAAGGAAAATGTTGAAGGCCCCGCCGCCGAAGAAGGCCGGCACCGTGAGGGGCAGGATGGTGTTGATCCACCGGAGCTCTTTGAAGAGGAAGTAGGTGGGGATCATCGTCACGATGGCGGGCAGCATCATGGTGCTGAGCAGGATGACGAAGAGCCGATCTCGCCCCAAGAACTTCATCTTCGCGAAGGCATACGCCACCAGGCTAGAACTGGCAATGACCCCAATCGTCGCCAGGCCCGCGATGATGACCGTATTGAGGAACAGCTGAAGGAAGTTGACGTTGGGGTTGGTGAGGACTTCGCTGTAGTTGCTCCAGGTGGGTTGCTGGGGCCAGCTCCAGGCGGAGGTGGTAGCCAGTTCCTCGGGCGTCTTGAGCGACATGGAAAGCGAGGTGTAGAACGGGAGCAGGAACACGATGCTCCCGCTAGCCAGCAACAGGGCCACCACGATTTTGCCGAGCCGGACACCAGCTTTTGCGTTCATTCCGCCCCCTCGTAGTACACAAGCTTGTTGAGACGCCACTGCACCAGGGTGACGAGAAGCACCACAACAAAGAGCAGCCACGCGAGGGCCGAGGCGTAGCCCATCCGCAGATTCCCGAAGGAGTTGTCGTACAAATGAAGCATGTAGAACCGGGTGGCGTCGTTAGGGCCGCCTTGGGTCATCACAAAACCCTGCGTGAACACCTGGAAGCTGCCAATGACCCCCGTGATGAGGGTGAAGAACAATGCCGGCGACACCATGGGCAGGGTGACGACCTTGAATTTCTGCCACAGCCCCGCCCCGTCTAGAGTCGCGGCCTCGTAGTAGAAATCGGGGATGGCCTGGAGCCCGGCAAGCAAGATGACCATGCCGCCGCCCACGCCCCACAGGCTCATGATGATGAGCGACGGGAGGGCGAGTTGCTCGTTGCCGAGCCAGTTGGGGAGTTGCCCGTCGGTGCCGAGCCACGACGCCAGACCAAGGAAGTTGCGCTGCCCGTCTGCGCCGAACAGAAGCACGTTCAGCAGCACGCCTTCGGGCTGGAACACCTTGCGCCAAATGAGCGACGACGCGACGGCGCTGGCCAAGGCCGGGAGATAGAAGAACGTCCGGTAAACCGGCATCCCCTTGACCTTCACATTGAGGAGGAGGGCGAGGAGGAGCGAAACGACGAGGCCGAGCGGCACCGAGAAGGCGGTGTAGATGGCGGTGACCTTGACGGTCTGCCAGAACCGAGCATCCTGGGCGACGGCTTCTTGATAGTTGCCCATGCCGCGCCACTCGGCGGGCTGAATGATGTCCCAGTTGGCAAAGCTCATCAAGAGCGAGAAGATCATCGGCCCGACGGTGAACAGCAGCGTGCCAATGATCCACGGCGCGAGAAACAGCAGGCTGGTGCGGCCTTCGGCTTTCTCCGCTTTGGTGCGGGTTTTGCCGCGCTCGGGGAAGTACACCCAGGCGAGAGCCGCCGCGAACAAGGCCAGCCCCACCACGCCGCCGATGTTCCAATTGAAAGCCGGCAGTTGGTCTTCTTTGAGAATGGTCTCTAGGCGGGCAGTGGCGATGCGGTTGCCTTCGGTGAGAGCCTGTTCAGCCGTGGCCGAGCCCGAATAGATGGACTCCGTCTTTGAGAACACCAGGCCGCTGACTTCGCCCCAGTAATCGGCGGTGGGGGGCAGCACGACGTACGGCACGGCTTGGTCCGTCGCCATGCGGTTGGCCGGGTAGCGCTGCTCAATCGGGGTGTCCGGCCCGGGAATCCAGTCCGGCCCCATCGCCAGAGACTTGATCGCGGGCTGGGCGAGACCCGCCTTGGCCATCGCCTTCATGCCGGGTTCGCCGGACATCCATTGCACCAGCTTCCAAGCTTCCTCGGGGTGGGGGGTGGAGTTGAGAATGGCGTAGCCGGAGCCACCCGAGGGGGCCGCCCGCACCACCTTGCCGGTGGCGGGATCGATGTGACCGGGGGCGAGGGTGATATCCCACTCAAAGAACTTGTCGCTGCCGGGCTTGAGGGCCTGCCGGATGCGGGGGACATCCCAGATTCCGCACTGATACATGGCCACGCGCTGCGAGATGAAGAGGTCCACGGCGGTGGACTGCACGACCGACGAGAGCTCACTTTGGCTGGGGAGCCATCGCTTTTCGTTGGCGAGTTCCACCACCCAATCAAAGGCGCGGGTGATCCGGGGATCGGTGAAATTGAGCTTGTCAAAGGACTCCGGGTTATCTACATAGCGCGCGCCCGAAGAGAAGGCGACGGTATCGGTCCAGGCTCCCGTCCAGGAGGGCGCAAACCCCCACACCTGCGTGCGGCCCTTCTCATCCTTCTCGGTGAGCTGCTGCATGCAGTAGGTGAAGCACTGGCTCCCCAGTTCGGGGCGCGGCTCAAAATCCCAGGTCCAGTTGCCGTCGGGTTCTTCCAGCCCGGCTTCCTTGAACAGCCGCTTGTTGTAGTAGATCAGCCCGATGGGGGCGATGTCGCGCGGCAGAACGTAGAGGCTTTTCTGATACCGGAAGACATCGACGATCGGCGGATAGTAGTCGCCGAGGGCAAAGCCAGGGGTGGATTCGATGAGTGGATCTAGCGGTCGGAGCGCGCCCCGTTTGGCGAACATCTGCATGTTCTGCGGGTCGAGAATTGCGACGTCCGGGGCCGTGTTGCCAGCTACCTGGGAGAGCAATCGCTGGAAGTAGTAGCGATAGTCAACGTTCTCGAGCTTGACCTTGATGTTCGGGTTGGCCCGTTCGAAGTCCTTGGTGACCTCGCGGAGCACGCGCAACGCTTCGTCTCCTTCCCACACCACGAGACGGAGTTCAACGGGCTTGGCAAAGGCGATGCCCGTGGCCAGGGCAAGCCCGAGGGTTACCCCGAAGAGTCGCAGGAGCGCGCGCACCGAAACCTCTTGCGTTACTGACCGGTCGGCGGACCAGCGGGCGGGCCGCTATTGGCGGGCGCATTGGGGTCAACCTCGCCGTACTTCTGCGTCTGCTCGCGGATCTCCTTTTCCATTTCGGGCGTCATGTGGCCCTTGAGGTGTTCAGGAATCTCCTGCTTCACCTTGATCTTGGGGGCCGGGAGTTCCGGCGGGCCGGAGGCAGCCCGGACGACAAAGAAAACGCCAATGATCGCGGCCACGGCGATCGCGGAGATGACAGCCCAGGAGGGAATCTCTTTTTTCATGGGATTTGCGCAAAAGGGAACGGAGCCATACCAAAGCGGTATGGCTCCCAGGGGAACGAGGCTGCCTTACTGCGGCAGCGGGCAGTCGTTGTCCGGCGTGCCGCCGCCAAAGTCATCCGCATCGAGGCAGACGCCCTTGAGGGCCGGGTTCACCGGCTGGCCCACACCCGTGGACTGGCGGTAACCCTGGAACAGGAATCCACGCGGAACAGACCTGACGTGCGTATCGGCGTAGCCGAAGTTGGCGGTGCCGTTGCCCGAATCGTAGTCAATGCCAGACCAGAGTTGGTTCGGGTTCACGTCCTTGTAGGAAAGCGTGTTGCTGGAACCCGCGCCCCATACCCAGTGCTCCCAGAACGTGGACCAAATCCACGAATCCCAGGTGTAGAACTGGCCTTCGTTGCGCTGCTCGGTCAGCATGATGCTCTCGGCCGGCAGGGCGATGGAGGTGGTGGAGTAGACCGTGACCGGGGTTTCGGTCGTGCCGCCCCAGGTGTTCACGCCGCCCACGCCGCGGATCAGGTTGCTGGCCACGCGGTAGGAGCGCTTCACTTCGCCGAGGTTCGATGGCTTCTTGGGAGAGCGGTCGAGGGACGATTCGAACAGTTGATAGTTCTTCTGATACGGGTAGAGCACCTTGTCCCAGGTCGGGCATCCCCATTGCTCCACGCTGCAGCTACCGGTCGCCCAGGATTGGCCGTTGCCATTCATGGTGCCGCGCTTCGGATACATGTCGTCGTAGTCCCCCACGTACAGCTGGAAGGCCGTGAGGATCTGCTTCATGTTGGAAGTCGACTGGATCTTCTTCGCGGCAGTCTTGGCCCGGGCAAAGACCGGGAACAGGATTGCAGCCAGGATCGCGATGATCGCGATGACAACAAGTAGTTCAATCAGCGTAAAGGCTGAACGTTTTTTGATCATGATTTGTGCTCCTTTGGACAAGTAGTCGATTGGCGAATGATAAGTTCGGTCTGGAAAACGGTGGGTTCTTGCGGCTCTTTGCCGTCAATGAGAGCCTTGAGGGCGCGGACGGCGGCGGCGCTGAGTTCGCCGATGGGTTGGCGGACGGTGGTGAGGCCGGGATAGACGTTTTCGCTCCCGGGCGTCATGTCGAAGCCGACGATGCTGATATCTTCCGGCACGCGCACTTGGCGGCTGTGGGCTTCGAACAACGCTCCGAGGGCCATTTCGTCATTGGCGCAGAAGACGGCGGTCGGCGGTTCGGGGAGCGTGAGCAACTGCGCCATGGCCCGGCGGCCCCCATCAATGGTGAACTGGCCCATGCCCACCCACTCCTCGCGGTAAGAGATGTGGTGATTGCGAAGGAAGGCTTGGTACGCCTGCAGGCGGACGAGAGCGTCCTGCATGTCCAGGCGACCCGCGATGTGGGCGATCTTGCGGTGGCCAAGGTCGTAGAGGTGGCCCATGGCGCTGGCCACGCCCGATTCGTTGTCCACCGAGAACGACAGCACCCCATCCAGCGGCACCCCAGAGACGGTGGCGCACGGAGAGTGGAGGGAAGCGGCGAGTTCCACCGACTTCTCGCTGAAGTGCGGGGCGATGAAAATCACGCCGTCCACGCGCCCGTCTACGAGGATGGAGGCTAGCTCATCGCGGTCCACTTCGCTGCAGCGTGTGAAGAGGAGGACATCCTGGTGCTGGCGGCCGGCTTCGTTGATGATGCCGTTGAGGGCCAGGTGGAGATAGGGGCTGAGGAAGACGTTGTCGGTGACTTCGGGCGGAACAACGCCAATGGTGTCGCTCTTGCCCGTGACCATGGACCGCGCCACGCGGTTCGGTCGGTAATTGAGTTCCTTGGCCACGCGCAGAACGCTCTTCCGGATATCATCCGGCACCGAACGCGGCCCGCCGTTCAGCGCATAGCTGACCGTACTGACCGAAATGTTCAGTTGCTTGGCGATATCCTTTATGGTGGCGGCCATTGCTGGTTCTCCGAAACGTTTCTCAACCCTTCGTGGCGGTGATTATTGCAGGAGGTTCACGCAAATTGCCACACTTTTTTTGCCGGGGCGAAAAATTCTCGGGGAAAGTGCCGCCGTGTAGCGATTTGGACTTGATAGCTCTAGCTATAGGCCGGGTAAGGTGCCGCCATGTTGCTGAGAAACGTTTCGCGATGGCTGACGGGGGTGCTTGGCCTCTGCGTGCTGGCGCTGCCCACGAGTTGTGCGGCCGCGAGCGACGCGCCCACCGCCTCCGCTGCCCCCAGCAAGGTTGAACTCGTCGGCGGGCCGGGCAAGTATCAACTGCTGAAGAACGGGCAGCCGTTTGTGATTCGAGGCGTGGGCGGCAATGGCAACCGGCAACTGATGCTGGAATCCGGCGTCAACTCCTTCCGCACCTGGGGCGCCGACAACCTCGGCCCGATCCTGGACGAAGCGCACCGCGACGGCCTCTCTGTCACCGTCGGTATTTGGCTGCAGCATGCGGGCGGGTTTGATTACAACAACGCCGCCGAGGTGAAGAAGCAGTTTGAGATGTGCCGCGAAGTGGTGGAGAAATACAAAGACCACCCCGCGCTGCTGATGTGGGCGTTTGGCAACGAGATGGAAGCGCACCCGGATGACCCGGCCGTGTGGCGGGCGATTGAAGACATCGCCGCGATGAGCAAGCGGCTGGACCCTAACCACCCCACGATGACGGTGATTGCCGACATCAGCCCGGAGAAGGTGAAGAACATCCACGCCATCTGCAAGAGCATTGACATCATCGGCATCAATAGCTACGGCGGCGCGCCCTCGCTGGCCCAACGCTACGCCGACCTTGGCGGCACCAAGCCGTACGTTCTCACCGAATTCGGCCCCCTGGGGCAGTGGGAGGTGACCAAGACCCGCTGGGATGCGCCGATTGAGGCTACGAGCACCGAGAAGGCCGCGCACTACCGCAAGTCGTACGAGAATGCGGTGGTGAAGAACCCCGGCATGTGCCTGGGCGCCTATGCGTTCCTTTGGGGGACCAAGCAGGAGGGCACGGGCACGTGGTTCGGCATGATTCTGCCCAACGGGGCACCGCTGGAATCGGCGCAAGTGATGGCCGAGTTCTACACCGGCAAGGCCCGGCCCAACCTGGTGCCGCGCATCACCAAGCTAGAAGTGGACCAGGCCGACCGCCTGCGCCAGGGCCAAACCGTGCGGGCCACGCTGGCCGCCCGTGACCCGGAGGGCCGCGCGCTGAAGGTGCAGTGGGTGCTGATCGCTGAGGGCCGCGAACGACTGACCGCGGGGCGCGACGAAGCCGTGCCCGAGAGCTACCCCGGAGCCTTGGTGAGCTCGACAAACACGACGGCGACGTTTAAGATGCCGGCGGCGGGCGGGGGCTATCGCATCTTCGCCTATGTCTTTGATGAAGCGGGCGGGGCGGCGGTGGCCAACGTGCCGATCTTTGTGGAAGGGCCAGCGGCGGCGGGGGGCGAGCAGGCCCGGTTGCCGCTGGTGGTCTACGCCAACAGCGCGGCGGACATGGCGTTTGCGCCCTCCGGCTGGATGGGCAATGCGGGCGGCCTG